>JBDTOZ010000794.1:0-14941 GCA_039932995.1 Acidobacteriota bacterium
CTGTGGTGAACGTTCCCTCCAACGTCCCACGCTCGCTGTCCAAAACGCGAGAGCGCGTGTAGCATCAGGGTCCATGTCCGTGGTCCTCGAGGCGATGATGCTCCTGCTGCCGCGCGAAGCGGGTGGGCGCAGTGAGCCGGTATCGCCGCGCGACGGGTCGTACCGCCCGTTCGTGCGTCACGGGGAGCGGATCGTGCGTGCGCGCGTCTTCGAGGGGCCGCCTCGGCTGGCTCCCGGCGATGGCGCACGGGTCATGGTCGAGCTCGAGGCGGACCTCGACTCCGCAAGCCGCGGCGCCGATCTGGACCTCCTCGAGCGCGATGAGCGGCTGGTCGGCGTGATGACCATCCTCCGCATCTGCCGCTCTCCTCTTTCTGTATGAAAACGATCGTGCTCTCGTCGATCCTGTTGCTCTTCGCCGCCGCTTGCGCGTCTTCCGACGGCGTGATCCAGAACGCGTTCGACTGCAGTCCGGGACAGGATCTGGAGATCCGCGCCACGCTCGACGATCCGTCGCGATCCGGTGAGCAGATCGGCCAGTACGTGTTCCTGGTGGAGGTCGCCAACAATTCGCACGGCGAGCTCACGGTGAAGAGCGTCCGCGTCGACCCGGACGAGTCGGCGCGCAGGGTCAGGGGCAGTTTGGCCCTGGAGCGAGCGCAGAAAGAGTTCAATGAGACCATCGCGGAAGGGACCGAGCATGTGTTCGAGCTTCCCGCTACTTCGATGGGCTCGGCGATGCAGCCGCTCCAGAACCAGGTCGCGCCCGGGCCGATCGAGTTCGTCGTGACGGTCGTGCTGACGAACGGCGATTCGTACCGCTGCCCGTTTGCGGTGGGGCGCTGACGGCGGGCGGATCGAAGGGCCGCGCTCCGGGACGCACGCCGGAGGGATTCACTTCGCCGAGGTAGGTGACGTGCAGGTTCACCTCGGGCTCGATGCCGTGTTGAGTTGCTCGTGCATACCCGCGCAGCACCAGCTCCCGATTGAGAAACAGCGCATCGGGGGAGCGCCACACGAAGTAGTCGCCATCAGCGCGCGCCTCGGCCAGGATCCACGCGGTGCCCGCCGTCCAGCGGAGCAGTTCCGCGGCCCTGAGCTCGTCCTGGACCTCGATGCCGCCCAGGTGAATGGTCTCGCGCAGGCCCCCGCGCTCGATGATCAGAGTGCGTCCGTCTACCACTTCCACCACCCGCACCATAGCCGCGTGCGCGCCAGTGGCCACGCTCAAACAGAGAACGATCGATAAGAAGATTTTCATCAGCGTCATTGGGTGCGGAGGCAAAGCAACGCGCGCCGCAAGACGCGGAAACAGGTGGGAGCGGGAGCATAGCACGAGTTGGTGCGGGCCAGGGCTCCAGCTTTTCCTGCGCCGCACTGCGCCGCAGGGGTCACAGCTTCTCTTGCGCAAATGGGTGGGGTCACAGCTTCTCTAGTCCATGCGTTCGCATGGGTGGGTCACATGGGTGGGGTCACAGCTTCGTTGTAGCTGGGGGGTCGCGGTCGAAGGGGTCACCGCGGTCCGGTCGAAGGTCGAAAGGGGTCACAGCTCCGTTGTTGTCGGGCGGCGGCTGCCTCAGGGTTCTTGTGGCGCCACCGAGTGCCTTGGTCGCGACGAAGGCGGTGACTGGAACTCGGTGGGGATACAACATTCTTGGGGCCGCCGGCATCCTCGACCGGCCCGGCCGCCTGGAGCCATACTGGACCCTAACGCTCTGATCCGGAAGGGCTTACATGGCATCCTCCTCGCAATGAAAACGCCTGGTAGGAGGACGGATGCAAACCACTTCTGCGGTAGAAACGTGGAGGCGCAGCGGCGAGTCTCAAGAAGGTGTGAAACGTTCCGGCCTGCGCGGGAAGCTCGACTCGGTAAAGGCGGTCGCATTGGCGCGCCTGCATGCCTTTCAACGCAAGGTGAGCGACCGACGGGTGATCGTACGCAGCGGCGCGAGAACCGGCGTGAGTCGGGTTCAGGGATTCATGCGCACCAGGCCCATGATATTTGCCGGTGTGGCCGCAGGTGCGGGCCTTGGTCTCGGACTCATCGGCCGTCTCGCACAACGGCGCCGGAACGAGCGTCGCACCCTTCCCGATCTCGTCATCATCGAAATGACTTGGTAGCCGGACCTTTTCGCAGGGCTCGGTTCATGGACACGGAGGCAGGGGTCAGACCTTGGGGCATACGACCCGGGTTGGGTACCCCGAGGAGGGGTCAGACCTTCGATCCGTGACTCGTGACTCGTGCTTTGTGACTTGGGGTCCTGTGACTTGGGGTCAGACCTTTGTCAGGGGAATGCTCGCGAGGTCCATGTGTGATCTAACGAAGGTCTGACCCCGCTGACCCCGCAGGTTTTCCTCGAGCCGTTGCGTGTTGAACAACGTGCACAGCCCGTCCTGGCCTCAACCGAAGCTGTGACCCCAAGCGCGTGTGACCCCGAGCGGTGCCGGCCTGTGTGCTTCGGCCCCCACAACCATCTTTTCTAATCCACGTGCGAAATGAACTCCGTGGAACTCTCTCCCTACTCGGGCATCGGCGGGTGTGAGACGCTTTAGGGATGAAGAATGAGGATCTTGCCTCGGCTGTGGATTGGATTGCCTTCGACGCCGATGACACGCTTTGGCACAACGAACCGATCTTTCAAGCGACTGAGGTGCATTTCGCGGAACTGCTATCCGCTCATCAACCATCCACGGTGATCCGCGAGAAGTTGTTCTCCACGGAGATGAAGAACCTTAAACACTTTGGCTATGGCATCAAAGGATTCACCCTTTCCATGATCGAGACCGCCCTCGAATTGACCGAGGGAAAAGCGAAAGGATCGGAGATTCGCCAGATCCTCGACTGGGGTCGCGAGATGCTCGCTCATCCGGTGCAACTACTGGACGGTGTACGCGAAACGGTCGAAATCCTGGCCAGAGACCATCAGCTGATGCTCCTCACGAAAGGAGATCTCTTCGATCAGGAGTCCAAGCTCGCGCGGTCGGGAATCGGCGACGCCTTTGCGGCGGTGGAGATCGTCTCCGAGAAGGATGCGGCGACCTATCGAAGAATCATGAAGCGCCATGCAATCAGGCCGGAGCGTTTTCTCATGGTCGGGAACTCGCTCCGATCGGATGTCTTGCCGGCGATCGAGGCCGGGGCCGTGGCTTTGCACATTCCTTACGCGGTCACGTGGGCGCACGAGCAGCTCGAAGTCCCTGAGGGGGACGGAGCTCTTTTCTCGCGATTGGAAAGGATCGCCGACCTCGTCGACTGGATCACGGCGCGGAACCGTCGCGAGCCATGAAAGGAAGGCGGCCTACCTTTTCATCGTCTGGACGGATATGAATCGGTCACGTTCGAAGGGCCGCCAAGGCCGCATCCAGTTGCGCCAACAGGGGTGGGTTGACTGAGAACTCCCGTTCACATCGTCGAATGAGGTGTGAGACGTAACCCGGGCTTCCGAGCCGCAGCCCGGCGGCGATGCTACGAAGGGTCAGCAGTCCTTCGTTCCAGCCGAGCCACGCGGCGAGCTGACGAATGGCGCCGCCCTTTGTCGAGCGGACAGTCTCGGCATCAATGCGGGCGATGCTGGCGACTGTAGAAACGATGACAGCCATTTTCGGCCGCCCTACCGCCCGCTGGACGCGCGGAAAGTCATTCGACCGTGGTTTGGACTCGACCAATTGCCGCATCCGCTTCGTCCATTCTTCAGTGCCCAAATAGATTGCGTTCGTCACTTGATTCCAGAGCAGGTCTTCGCAGTTGATCTTGGCTTCAACAAAGGAGCGATAGGTCATGCGCCCTTCGGGATCGTTCCCACCGAACATGGACATTGCCGCATCGACATCAAACCAAGGTGGGACTTCCGCGAGTCCGACCGTGGCCTCATAGCTCGACCAGCGATAGTCTTCGGGACGAGCGACCATCTTTGCTCGGACAGGATTCAGCACGACGTATCGGAGTACGTCGGCCAGGTGGGACTCTTTCTCGACGAGGACCCCGTGAAAGCGACCTTGAAAGAGGTGTCCTGACCGCTTGTGGGTACGGTTGAACCATGACGCATAGGTCCCGTTGATCCACTGCATTCCACGAGAGAGATTGGGCTCAGGTGTTTCGAGGACGAGGTGGAAATGATTGCTCATCAGGACCCAAGCTGTGATCGACCAGCCAAACCGAGTCGCGGCGAGACCGAGAAGCCGCAGGAAGTTTTCTCGATCCTTCGTACCACGGAAGATCGCCTTCCGTTCGTTGCCGCGGGACGTGATGTGGTAGGTGGCGCCGGCGAATTCAATGCGAAGTGGTCTTGCCATGATGGCGATCAGAATCCCTCGGTATCCGGTAGAAGCCGAGGGTTCCAAAGGCCGTAGACATTCAGCGGCCCAATTCTCCTCGGAACGGAAACTTTCCCTGCCGGGCATCTACAAGGGTTGGATTCGTGAGCGCCCACCATGAAGCGCTCGTCGATCCGTTCATGGCGTTCTCGATGTTGGTCAGCGACCATTGAAACCTGCGGCTTGACGACAACTAAATCTGCGGGGTCGGTCTCCCCCTAATAACCGCGAACACACGATCAGTCAGACCAGTAGGGGTCGGAGCTTTGTCGGCTGATCAGTCAGACCAGTAGGGGTCGGAGCTTTGTTGGCTAGTAAGGGTCGAGATCATGGGTCGAGATCAGTAAGTTCGGAGCTTCCTTATCGTGGCCTTCGTCAGCGTTGAATCCAGCGCGTAGAGCGAAGCTCTGACCCTAGGGTCAATCCAATCTGATCCAATCCTCCATCCAATCCTCCCAATCCTCCAAGAGGGTCAGAGCTCCGTTCTGGTTGCCCGCGGGGAGCACGGGATGAGGAGGAAGAGGGAAGGTCTGACCCCGACCTGCGAGATCCCGACTTCCGCGGGAATCTGGCCAACCCGGAGAACCGGCCTGTATCCGGAGAACCCGCATTACGAGACCGGTCTGTCAAGAAGCCATACCCACCCGCTAAACTAGCGGGCGTGCGGCTGCCATTCATTCGCGCGGCGCTGATCGTGTTTACGGCGTCCTTCTGCATGCTCGTCATCGAACTGGTGGCCGGGCGCGTGCTCGCGCCCCATGTAGGGGTCTCGCTGGTCACGTGGACAAGCGTCATCGGCGTGGTGCTGGCGGGGATCAGCGCGGGGGCGTATGCGGGAGGATGGTTGGCCGACCGGCGGCCGGCCGTGTCCACCGTCGGCTGGATCCTGCTGGCCGCGGGAGTGACGTCGATGGCCATCGTGCCGGCGACGGCGCTGCTGGCGGGGGAGGAGGGTCTGCTCTCATCCATGGGCATCGCGACGACGCTCGTCGCACGTGTGGTTGTCCTTTCCCTGATGCTCTTCTTCCTCCCGGCATTCTTTCTGGGGGTGATCTCGCCACTGGCGGTCAAGCTCGCGGTGAGCGACCTCGATACCGCGGGCCGGGTGGTCGGCCGGCTCTACGCCCTTTCCACCCTCGGCTCCATCGCCGGAACCTTTACCACCGGTTTCTGGCTGATCGCCTCCTTCGGTTCGCGATCGACGCTCCTCGGCGCCGGCGTGGTGCTCATCGCTGCAGCGCTCCTGTTCGGAGATCTCCTCGGGCGACGCGGACGGGTGACCGGTGCGCTTGTGCTCCTAGCCGGGATGACGTACGCCATCACGCATACCGATCCGGTTCTCCCTCCGGTTCGAGATCCTTTGCTGCACGCCGGCGTGGGTACGATTTATGTGACTGAGAGTCAGTACTACACGATCCTCGTCGAGCGCACTGTGCGCGAGGACAACGGATCGACGATCAATGCATTGCATCTCGATCATCTCGTGCACTCCTACTCCGACCCGCACGACCTCGCATATCTCGAGTACGAGTACCTGCGTACCTTTTACGAGGTCGTGAGCGAGGTTGCCCGGCGCCATCCCGCGTTCCGCCTGCTCTTCATCGGTGGCGGTGGGTACACCTTGCCCCGGCTGGTGGAGCGCGACCATCCGCTCGCACGGATCGACGTCGTGGAGATCGATCCAGCCGTCACGCGGGTGGCCCGGCAGTGGCTCGGTCTCTCCCGGAATGGCCGTATTCGCACGTTCAACGAAGACGCTCGCTGGTTTGCCATGCGGACAGAAGACGAGCAGCATTACGACGCGATCTTCATTGACGCTTTCAATGATCTCTCCGTGCCGTATCACCTGACGACGCGCGAGATGACGGCCCGCCTACGGAGGCTCCTTCGGCCGGACGGAGTTCTGGCGGCGAACGTGGTCGACGATTATCGCCGTGGGCGTTTTCTCCCCGCGTATGTTCGTACGCTGGAGTCCGTGTTCGGAGAGGGCCACGCCGCCATCACACTCGAGGCGCCTGAGGATACCGAGAGCAATCGCTCCACGTTCGTGGTCATGGCCGCGCAATCGCTGCCGGCTCTCGAGAAGGCGTACGTAATCCCACCCTCTGACCTACGCCGTTATCTGGCCGAGCGTCAGCCGATCGTCCTCACCGACGACTACGCCCCGGTCGACAACATGCTGGCCCCCCTCTTCAGCCAGCGGTTCGCCGACGAAGTGAGGCCATAGGGCCGATTTCCCTCGAGCTACCAGAGTGTGGAGACGAGTTTGAGTCCAGTTACGCCCCCAACCTCCCTCGCGATTACCAGAGGCGGGGGTCAGAGCTTCATTCATCGCGGAGATCGAAACGGCGGCCTGACCGGGGCGCGACCAACGTTTGGGACCCGAGATTGGCGAAGCTCTGACCCTGGGCGACGCCGATCACTGGGCCGACGCAGACCCGAGGTGACCAAGGCCGCTGACACTTCGATCTCTCCCTCTCCTTCCGAGACGACCCAAAGCTCTGACCCTCTGACCTGACCCCTTTCGTTGGGAGCTCGGGGATGAAGTGGGCGCCGCCCGCGATTGGTTCCGGCCCAAGAAAGCTACGCGAAGCAAGAAAATGACGCGATAGCGAGTGGGGTCAGAGCTTCGCTCACCTCGCGGGGCGAACGAAGCGGGTCCCGAACGAAGTAGGGTCAGAGCTTCGCTCCGGGAGGTTGAACGCGATGACCGTGGCTTGATCGACGCTCGCTGACCTGATGTTCGAGTTCTGAGGTGTCCAAAGCTCTGACCCTCTTCCACTGGCGCGACCCTTTCCCTACTGGTGAACGAAGCTCTGACCCTGTTCCCGTTAGGGAGGTCGAACGGCCAGGATGACCGCCTGCGAGACCGACGTTCGCTGACCTCACGTTCAGTTCTGAGGTCCAAAGCTCTGACCCTGTTCCCCTGTTCCCCTGTTCCCCAAGCTCTTGACCCTGTTCCCCGCTCATGACCTGTTCCCCGCACTTTCCTACTGTCCCCGAGGCGTCCAAAGCTCTGACCCGTTCCTTCCGGGCGCTGGCCCCTGTTCTCCTGGCGATCAAAGCTGTGACCCCTTCACCTGTGACCCTGGCGATCAAAGCTGTGACCCCTTCACCTCCGCGCTGCCCTCGAAGGGGGTCAGAGCTTCGCTCCACACCTTGGACATCGGACAGGAGGGACTTCACCTCGGCGCTGCCCTTGCGTGATCGACGGGGGGCCCCTATAATCCGCGCTCCCACCGGGTGGAATGCAGCTTTCCACCGGGCCGTTAGCAGCGGTATTCCCTTTTTATTGGGGCTGTAGCTCAGTTGGGAGAGCGCCTCGTTCGCAATGAGGAGGTCGTCGGTTCGATCCCGTCCAGCTCCACCACGTTTTTTCACCTTCAACATTGGATGGCTTTTTTCTGATCTCTTCTGCTTTCGTTTCCACCGCAACTGAGCTGCACAATCCTTCCCCTTCGACCTTCGAGACTCCGGCCTCTTTCAAAGCGCGCCGTGAAGCTCTGGAGCTCTCCACCGCGCAGCTCGGATCCCTGCTGGGCATCTCCGCGGCCAATGTCAGCGTGATCGAGTCGCTTTCCCTCGGTGACGAAGTGGTGTTCCTGCACAACCTGACGCTCTCGCTCCTCGAGCTGGGCGGCCTCGAAGCGCTCGACTGCTGACGCGCGCGCTCGCGCGACACCGTTTTCCTGAGCCTTCGAGGGTGGGCCGCGCTTCGTCATTCGGGGCGCGAACCGCGCCGTGATCGTCATCCGCCAAATGCGCGGCGGACGATGGCGTCGACTTCGTCGTCGGCGTTGCGTTCCATGGCCTCTTCGACCGCCAGGCTGACGTCGTCCCGAAACAGGGTCACGACCGCGCTGACACGACCGTCCTCGCGATACATGGCCGCGGCCGCGTGCTCTTCGAGCGAGCCGAAGACCTCGACGTCGTCCGTCCGCGTGGCGTGCCCCACGTAGGCGAAGGTGAGGTCGTAGTGCTGGCTCCAGAAGAACGGCACGGTGGTGAGGGGCTGGCGCGCCCCCATCGCGTTGCGTGCGGCCGCCTGTCCCTGCCGCCCCGCCGCGGCCCAGTGCTCGACGCGAATGGACTTGCCCCTCCAGGGAAAGCGCGCCGCGTCGCCGGCGGCGTAGATGTGCTCGACGCTGGTCTCGAGGAATTCATTGATCACGATGCCGCCGTCGATCGTCAGTCCCGCGCGCTCGGCCAGTCCGAGCTCCGGCGTCACGCCGACGCCTGCAATCACGAGATCGCAGGCCTCGGCCGAACCGTCGTCGAGCACGACCGCGCGGGCACGGATCTCGACTGGCTTGTGGCCCAGGCGGAAGCGGACACCGTGGCTTTCGTGGGTACGCCGCACGAAGTCGGCGAGCTGGCCACCGAACACTTTCTCCAGGGGTCGAGTCTCGGAGCCGACCACGGTGACGTTGAGTCCACGCTCGCGCAGGGACGCGGCGGTCTCCAGCCCGATGAAGCTGGAGCCGATGATGACCGCGTTGCGGGCCTCCACCGCCGCCGCGCGAATTTCGTCGGCGTCCGCCCAGGTGCGCAACAGGTGTACACGGACCGCCGGATCCGTCTTCACCTCCAGCCGCCGCGGTGAAGACCCGGTGGCGAGAATGAGCCGGTCGTACGACAGACGCTCGCCGCCCGCCAGGACCACTTCGGCGCGGGCCGGATCGATCGACTCCACCGTGGTGCGCAGGCGGAGCTCGATGTGCTCCGTCGCGTATTCGTCCTCACCGCGCAAAGGGATCCACTCCTCCGGGGCATGGCCCGCGAGGTAGTCTTTGGAGAGGTTGGGCTTGTCGAACGGAACACGCTCATCGCGCGTCACGAGGGTCACGTTTCCGGGGAAGCCGAGCCGGCGCAGCTCGGAGGCGGCGAAGAAGCCGGCGGCGCCGCCACCGACGATGACGACGCTCTTCGCCTCGGCGCTCGCCTTCACCTCCGTCGGAGCGGATGGCGTGTCCGCGCTGACGCGAATCAGCTCGCCCTCGCGCGTGGTCGTGTAAACGCGCAGCGGACGGAAGGCCGGCGCCCCGAGAGGGCTGCCGCTGCGCAGATCGAAACAGGCGTGGTGCCACGGACAGCGGATCGTGTCGCCGACGACCCGTCCTGCGGCCAGAGGTCCGCTGTAATGCGTACAGTGCGCGCTCAGCGCAAAGAAGGTCTCGCCGCTGCGCACGAGCACGACCTCGTCGTCGCCGACGAGCCCCGCAATCGTTCCGCCGTCGGCGAGGTCCGCGGCGCGCACGCCTTTGGTGAGATCCGGTCCTGAGGGCGATGAAGGGTCAGACATTCGATTCCTCCTCGAACAACGGAGTCTTCGCGGTGCGTGCGGGTGACAAGCATTCTGTCACTGCAGGTTTCTTGGAGGAAGCGCGGAGCACAGGGCGGACTACGCCCGCAACTCAAGGCTCGCGGGCGAGACGCCCACGGGCCAGCCGGCGAGGACGCCGGCGCTCCAATGCTCCGCCTGCAATCTTCGCCTCGCGCGAAGAAACTCGAGGTTCGTAGCACAGGGCCCAATGGGCAGAGCGCAGGAGAGGAGGGTGGAGATCCGGTAACGGGATTCAACGTTCATTCGGGGCTTTGTCGAGCTGCCCTGGCAGGACATTGTCGAAGAGCAACCAGAGCGGCAGCGGTTTGCGCAGGACAACGTCTACATCGCCGCAGGCGTATGCGTTCTGAATCTTGGGGGACATCCACGTGGCCAGAACGATCGTGCGCGTTCGCCGGTCGGCACGTTTCGCCGCACGGGCAATCTCCAGGCCGGCCATGCAGAAGGGTCCTTCGAACGAAGCATCGCAGAGGACCGTTGCGTAACGTCGAAACCGCACCAAGCGTATGGCTTGGTCATAGTCCGCAAGCTGATCCGGCCACCAGCCAAGAGCCTGGCCATAGTCGGCGATCATCGTCGCCGCGTGTGAGTTTTTCATGACAGTCAGGGAGCTCATTCAAGAAGGAGAGTCCTCTGAAGTGTGTTTCCCTACCTGTATCGTCATTATCTGTCCCCGACGGTGGAGACCGTCCGTGTACTCTGGCCGCGGAACGTCGTGTCCTGCCCTCCAACGTGAATCCTCCCCACCGAAAACCGCCGAAGCCGTACTCCATCCTGCGCTCGCTCCTCACGGTCGCGGCGGTGGTCTTCGTCGCGCTTGCGCTCCTGCTCGTCTTCGCGGAGATGGGGGCCAGGGAGGTCCGGCGCAATGAGGTGGTGCGAGGTCATGTCCACGAGTTGGAGCATTCGTTGATGCAGACGCTGCGCTCGCTCGAGGAGGGCACGCTTTCCACTCTCCCCGCGCAGATGAGCGAATGCCATGAACAGTTGATTGCCGTGCGGAGCGCCGCGGATGACGCGGCGTTTTCGGCCACGTTGCGCACGCGGTTGCAGAAAGTCGAGGATCAGGCCGCGAGCTTCCTGGAGGCGGCGCGGCGGGTCGATGCGAGGGTGCCGGCCGAGCAGCGCGAACAGGCGGAGCAATTCGCCCTGTCCACCCTGGCGGCCACGGACGATTTCCTGAACGAGCTGAATGGGCACTCCCGCGCATCCCAGCGGCCGGGTGTGTGGAGCGCGTTGCACATCCTGGAAGGTATTGCGGGACTGCTGGTGGTCTCGATCGCGCTGGCCGAGGGGCGCGCGGCGCGGGCGTTGCGGCGGCTGTACCACGACCGGCACGCGTTGATGGAGTCGACGCCCCAGGTTCTCCTGTCCGTCGACGCTCATGGAAACGCGGTGCGCTGGAACGAGCGGCTGGTCCACAGAACGGGCCTCGGTGTCGATGCGTTGCGCGGCATGCGCATCACGGATCTGTTCGAGGCCGGGGCTCGTCCGAACGTGGTGCAGGCCCTCGATGTGGTGCTGACCGAGGGATTGTTCGAATGCGACCTGCCGCTGTTGTGCGATGGACATCCCAAGCAGTTCGCCTGGCTGTTCTCACGGAACGAACAGGAGGACGGCCATTCGTGGATCACGATCTCCGGCCACGACATCAGCGATCGCCATCTGAGGGAGCGTCGTCTGGAGGATGCGCTGAAGCGTTCCGAGGCCGGCTATCGCGGGCTGTTCGAGAATGCGCACGACGCCATCCTCATCCTCGAGCCGGAAACGGAGATCGTGCTCGATGCCAACCCACGGGCCTGCATGCTCTACGACTTTTCCTGCGAGCAATTCGTCGGCAAGTCGATGCTCGACCTTTCGGTGAACGCCGGCCGCAGTGAGGCGTACGTGCGCCGCCTGATCGAGGAGAGCGGAAACTACTTGCCCTTCGATTCGCAGCAGTGCCGGCGGGACGGGACCATCATCGAGGTCGAGATCAAGGCGGCGCGAGTCACGTATCAGGGCCGGCCGGCCATCCTCAGCATCAATCGGGACGTGACCGCCCGCAATCGCGAGGATCGCCGCGTCCGCGAAAGCGAAGAGCGGTTCCGTCTCCTGCTCGAGAGCGTCGTCGATTACGCGATCTACATGCTCGATCCGTCGGGCTGGGTGGTCAGTTGGAACGAGGGCGCCGAGCGCATCTCCGGATTTGCTCCCGCGGACGTGATGGGACGCTCGTTTGAGATGTTCTACACGGCCGAACAACAGGCGGCCGGCGCGCCGGGCCGCGATCTCGACGAGGCGGCCGTGAGCGGCAGGCTGGAACGGGAAGAGCTTCGCATCCGCAAGGACGGCAGCTCTTTTCACGCGGCGGTCGTGCTCACCCGGGTGATCGACGACCAGGGCCGGCTTCGGGGATTCGCCGAGGTGACTCACGACATCACGCAGAAGAAGCGTCTGGACGAGACGCAGCAGGAGATTCTTGCGGTCATCCACAACGTGGCCCAGGAATGGACGAAGACGTTCGACGCCGTGGGTACACCGATCCTGCTTCTCGACGACGACGGACGCGTGAGTCGCTGCAACCACGCCGCGGCGCGGCTGGCCGGCAAGCCGCTCAAGGAGCTGCTGGGCTGCGATCCGCGTGATCTGAACGCGGAGCCGTGGCGAGTGATCGCGTCGATCTCGGACTTCTTCCGCGCCCATGGGTTGGTCACCGAAGGCAGGGCCGAGGACGAAGGATCGGGGCAGGTCTGGCAGGTCTCGGCGACGCCCGTCGATCTCCAGGGGGAGCGCCGGCTCATCGTGGTCACTCACGATCTCACGGCGGTCACGCAACTCGAGGAGTCGCTCCGGCGCGCGCAACTCACCGCTGCGCTGGGAGCGCTGGTGGCCGGAGTGGCGCACGAAGTGCGCAATCCCCTCTTCACCATTTCCGCCACGCTCGATACGTGCGAAGCCCGGCTCACCTCCGTTCCGGAGCTGAAGCGCTACATGGACCCTCTGCGTGAGGAAGTGACCCGCCTCAACGAGCTGATGGAAGAGCTGCTCGACTACGGGAGACCGCACCCTCTTCAATTGGCGGAGGTCAGTCTCGTCGACGTCGCGCGGGCCGCGATCTCTCAGGCCCGCGCCGCTTCGACGCGAGAGTTCAACATCCGCCTCGATGCCGAGGAGGGACTGGCGCGCATCGTGGCCGACCGGCGGCGTCTCCAGCAGGTTCTCCGCAACATCATCGACAATGCCGTCCAGCATTCGGGCCCGCATGAGCCGGTGGTCGTGCGGCTGCGCAACGATCGCTCCGGCGCGGTCCGATGCGAGGTTCTCGACAGCGGACCGGGTCTTTCGGATGAGGATCTGGCCCAGGCGTTCACTCCGTTCTATACGAAGCGGAAGGGCGGCACCGGCCTGGGGCTGGCGATCGCTCAGAAGTTCGTCCTCGCGTTGGGCGGAGAGATCACGCTGCGCAACCGTGGCGAGCGCGGAGCCGTGGTGACGGTGAGACTGCCCTCGGCCGCGGCCCTCTCGGACACGAGCGCCGTCCCAATCGCCCAGGTCTGTGGCTGAACGCGGCCGCGTCCGGATTCTGGAAGGCCGGTCCGAAGGTCCGGAAACGGCCGCGCCGCGCCGCGCCGCGCTCTGGCGCAACCTTCTGCAAGCATTCAACTTGAGGTGCTGCTGGCAGTCCGGCTCGGACGGTACGTTGCTCGCAGGGATGGCCCGTGAGAACCCGGGCGTGGACCGCGGCGCTCCTCCGCAGGACGGAGCCGGCCGCCGAGGCCGGGGGAAAGGAATGAACTGCAATGCTGCGTAAGATTCTGGTCGTCGACGATTCTGAGCTTCTCCATCGGATGTACGACCTCATCCTGATGCGCTACCGGAACGGCGGAACGTCGGTTCTGCACGCGCGTGACGGAGCCCAGGCGGTGAACCTGGTTCACCAGCACGGCGACGTCGATCTGGTGTTGCTCGATGTGAACATGCCGGTGATGGGCGGCCTGCAGGTCCTGGACAGTCTGCGTGTCAGCGGAGGTCTCCATCGATTGAACGTGATCATGGTCTCTACGGAGGGGCATGAGGCGGACGTGGCGCGCGCGCTGGCGACCGGCGCGAGCGCTTACGTGACCAAGCCCTTCACGCCCGCGAGACTGCACGAGCTGATTGCCATTCATTGCGGAGAGGCGTCGCCGGTCGCGGCGCGTACGACCTGAGGGATGGTGCACTCCCTGCTGTTCGTCGACGACCAGGTCTCGCTGCTCGAGGCCATGCGCGAGTTCTTTCTGATGCGCGGATTCGCCGTGGACTGTGCCACCGAGCTCGAGGAAGCCCAGGCCCTGATCGACTGCCGCGAGTACTCGCTCGCGATTTGTGACGTGGCCCTCAAGGGGGTCAGAGATGCGGAAGGCCTGGAAGTGGTCTCGCAGATCCGCAGCTTGTCCCCGCAGACCCGGATCATCATCCTCACGGGCTGTCCCCCGATGTCCATCCGCAACGAGGTGCTGGAGTGGCGCGTGGACCGTGTGCTTTCGAAGCCCCAACCGCTGGGGGAGCTGGCCATGGTCGTCGAACAGTTGCTCTCCATGGAGTCTCCCGGTCATGTCCACTCATCTTGAAACCATCCTCGCGCCCGGAGCGTTGAGACCCGTGTTCCAAGCGATCGTCGACGGCGTTGCCGGCGGCACGCCGGTGTTCGCGTACGAAGGACTCATTCGTGGGCCGGCGTCGACGAACTTCGAGCAGCCCGACGTGCTCTTCGGGTACGTTCGACGGAGACGGTGCGAAGAGCGTGTGGACCTGGCCTGCGTCCGCTCCATTCTCGCGGCGGCGCCGCTGCTGCCTTCCACCGCCTCGATCAGTCTCAACGTCCACGCCGCCACCCTCGGACGCGTCCGTGAGCTGGGCGACCTAGTCGTGGCCGCGGCCGAGGAAAACGGAATCGCTCCGCACCGGATCATCATGGAGATCGTCGAGCACGGCTCGGCGTGGAGCGCGCCGCACTTTCTCGCGGGGATCGCACGCCTCCGTCAGCTCGGACTGCGCATCGCGCTGGATGACGTCGGCGCGGGACTCTCCAACTATCGGATGATCCTCGACACGTGCCCCGACTTCTTCAAGATCGATCGCTATCTCGTCACCGGCTGTTCCGACGATGGCGATCGCCGAAAGGTGCTGACCTCCATCCGCGACTTGGCCGCCGCGTTTGGCGCCCAGGCCATCGCTGAAGGGGTGGAGACCGAGGAGGAGTGGCGAACGCTCGCCGATCTGGGAATCCGCCTCATGCAGGGATTCCTCTTCGCCCGGCCC
>JBDTOZ010000795.1:0-3643 GCA_039932995.1 Acidobacteriota bacterium
TCCTCAATGGTGATGTGCGCTCGTCGAGGTCGAGGCTTGCTGGGGCGACGCCTCGTCGCCGGCGAGAAAGGCTGCCTCCTCCTGCATCTGCTGCCATTCCTCGGGGGACTTGGGGTTGAGCCTTTCCATCTCGCCGATCTCTTTCGGCGTGACCTTCGGCAGGTGGCGGATGAAGTGCACGAGGGTCCAGCTCCCCGCCGCCGATTCGGCCGTGCCGCTGCCGAAGGCCGGCATGCCCGTGAGCCGGACGCCGTTCTCGATGATCGAGAACAACTCGCCATCGGAAAGCTGCTGCGTCGCGGCCAGGGTCATGTCCGGCGTCTTCGGATACATCTGCTTCCCCATGCCGCTCTGCCCCCTGCCGTCGTTGCCGTGACAGAGGGCGCAGTGATCGGCAAAGTGCGATCGCGCCTGGGCCAGCACGCCGGCCGTGAGCGGGATCGGGTTCTTCCGGTCCCGCAGGTCGGACGGTGCGGCCCAATGCCGCATCGTGCGAGCGACCGTCCGCTCCAACGCCGTCGGCTCGTCGTGCGCGCTGAAGCCGTAGCGCAGAGTGGCCACCAGCGCAATCGTGGCCGCGAGCAGCAGCACCGCAATCACTCCGATGATCATCCAGGTCCGCGGTCTCATTTGCGGTGGCCCTCATGCGGCGACGGCGTGGCGGGCGTCGACGACATTCCCTCCACCCTCCAGGCCGACGTGCCCCGTGGCTGCTCGTACCAGCCCGGATCGCGGTCGTAATCGAGATGCTCGCGGACCTTGACCACCGAGAACATCCCGCCCATGTCGATCAGGCCGAAGGGGCCGTCGCCCCCGCGCATGGCGATGCTGTTTCGGGGAGTGGGCATCATCGGGGCCATTTCCGCCATGTCGCCCATGCCCGTGGTGCCCATGATCATCGTCCCCGGGGTGAGGGCATTGAGGCGCTGCTCGGTGTTCGCGGCATCGACGCCGAGGAGATTCGGGAGACCATGCCCCATCTGATTCATCGTGTGGTGCGACTTGTGGCAGTGAAAGGCCCAATCGCCCGGGTTGTCGGCCACGAACTCGATGTCGCGCGTCGACCCCACCGGCACGTTGGTCGTGTTCTCGGGGATCCATGCGGACTGCTGGATGGGACCGGCATCCGTGCCGGTGACGAAAAAGCGGTGACCGTGAATGTGCATCGGATGCGAGTCCATGGTGAGATTCGCCACCCGGATCCGCACACGGTCTCCCGTGCGGACGAGCATCGGATCGTTGCCGGGAAACACGCGACTGTTGAACGTGAAGACGTTGAAGTCGAGCATCACCGTCGGATCGGGCGTGGCCGTGCCGGGCTTGATGAACCACTCGTTGAGAAAGATGGCGAAGTCGCGATCGACCGGGCGGACGGCGGCCTGGCGCGGATGGACGATGAAGAAGCCGTGCATCCCCAGCGCGATCTGGGTCATCTCGTCGAAATGCGGGTGATACATCAGCGTGCCGTTCTGCTTCAACGTGAACTCGTAGGCGAACGTTTCTCCCGGCCGGATCTTCGGCTGCGTCAAACCGGAAACGCCGTCCATGCCGTTCGGCAGAATGAAGCCGTGCCAGTGAATCGACGTTCCTTCGGGCAGCTTGTTGGTGACGTAGATGCGCACGCGGTCACCCTCGAAGGCTTCGATGGTCGGGCCCGGAGTCATGCCGTTGTAGCCCCAGCAATTCACGTCCAGGCCGTTCATGAATTCGCGTTTCACCGGCTCGGCGGTGAGGTGAAAGACCTTCACCCCGTTCTCCATTCGATACGGCAGCGAAGTCCCGTTCGGCGTGATGACCGGTGTGCGTGAGCCGCTCGATTGGCGGGCCGGCCCGAGATGGGAGTACGCCCCGTCGGCAGTGGCCGGCTTCGCGGCGACGCCGCGGCCCAGGAGCGCGCTGCCGGCCGCGCCGGCAGCGGAAGAGAGGAGAAGTTTGCGGCGGGAAAACATCTAGTGGCCTCCTAGGGGCGAGGTGGTGCTGCGTTTGCCGGAGCGCATATCCGTCGAGGAAAGGACTGCCGTGTCCTCGGTGACTCCGTTCACGGCGCGATCGAGGCCGTCGCGTGCGCTGACGTAGTCGCGCTGCGCGTCGATGAAGTCGCGGCGGGCCTGCGTCTCGTTCTGCTTCGCCTGCAGGAGCTGGAAAACCCCGGCCAGCATCGCGTTGTGCTCGAGCTTCGTCAGCTCGACGATGCGCTGGCGACGGGGAACGATCACGTCGCGGAAATACTCGACGCGTGCCCGAGCCTCGGCCACCGTGGCCCGCGCGGCACGAAGCTGCGAGGACGACTCGGCCAGCAGCGCGTTGAGCGCGTGACGTGCGCGCAGATACTCCGCCTCCGCGCGTGACCGGGCCGGAGCGCCCGTGTTGAAGATCGGAATCGGCACCTCGATGCCCGGACCGAACGTCCTGGTCCCGCTGGCGTCGCGCTGCAAGTGTCCGTCGACCGTGATGTCGCCGAACGCCGCCAGCCGCGCCATCGGCACCTGCTGCCGCGCGACGTCCACTTCGCGCCGTGCGATCTCCAGATCGAGTCTGCGCGCGGCCGCGAGCCCTTCGAGCTGCTGTTGATCCGGCTCCGCGGCCGGGAGCGGCGGGAAGGCCTGCGGCAATTGCCAATCGATGGTGGCATCGCGCATTCCCATCGCCCGCACCAGCGCTTCGCGCGCGATGAGCAGGCGTTGCTCCTCACGCGCGGCCTCCAGCTTGGCCTGTTCGTACTGAGCCTGCTCGTTTTCGAGATCGAGGTCGGTGATGTTCTGTACGTCGTGCTGCCTCTGCGCAAGCTCGGTGGAGGCCTTGGCCGCCTCGAGGTTCAGGCGGCTGAGCGCCACGCGTTGCGACGCCGCGAGGAGATCGGCATGCCGTGTCCGGACGTCCGCCGCGAAGCGTACGACCTCGGACGTCACCTGCAGCGTCGCCACCTCGAACGCGGCGCGGCCGAGCGCGCGCCGGCGCGGCAACTGAATCAGGTCGACGAGCGTTTGTGCGAGTCGCATCTCGAAGGGCCGGAAGGGGTCCGCCGGAAAGCGAATCTCCGCCTCGAAGAGCGGATTGCGAATCACGCTGGCCTGCAGGAGGTCGGCACGGCTGACGCCGAGCTCCGCGAGCAGGGCCTGCAGTCGCGGGCTATTCGCCATCGCCACCGCAACCGCGCGGTCCGCCGTCAGCTCCCCTTGCAGGAGCTCGCGGATGCGTGGATCGTCCGTCGTCGATGGGGCGGCCTGCCATTCCACGGTCTGGCCGGTCCGGTCGGAGACGCCCTTCCGGATGTCGCTCATGCCCGCGTCGCGGGACACCGAGGCACAGGCCGACGTGAGCAGGAGGATGGCGATGAGCACGGGCCGGTTCATGACGCGCTCCCTTCGCCGTGGTGCTCATGCGCGGACGGCGCCTTCGGCGGCTGCACGTCATGGTCGCCATGCGGAGGAGCCGGAGAGTTCGGCGTGGACTCCATCGAATGACTCATCCCGGTGGCAGCCTTCGCAGCCTCTTCAACGGCAACGGGCGCCGGTGCGTCGAACTCGTCAGACTCCAGCGTCGTCGCCGGCTGCGTCTGCACGATGGCCGCGTTCGACGTCGGTGCCGCAATCACCCTCGGGGCCACCGTCGCCGGCCGATGCTGCATTCCCGACATGCCCGA
>JBDTOZ010000796.1:0-23215 GCA_039932995.1 Acidobacteriota bacterium
TGGTTTCTGGTTTCTGGTTGCTGGTTTCTGGTTTCTGGTTTCTGGTTTCTGGTTGCTGAGTGCCGGTTTGCAACGAGAAAACTCGCGAGACCCGAGGGGCCGCGGGCATCCTGCCCGCGGTGACTTGTTCTGTGGAGCGGTGGACTTGAGTCCACCGGGCACTCGCGAGGAGTGGGCCGTGAGCCGTGTGAGTTTTAGCTACGCTCGCGCTCGAGAGCCGCGAAGGGCAGAGGGGCCGATCCTCGCGAGAGCGACGGTGGACTCAAGTCCACCGCTCCACTGGAGTTTGGCGATTGGACGCGGCGAGTGCTACAGACAAGATGCCCGACTGGAAACGCAAAAGCGCGCCCGATCAGGGCGCGCTTGAACAGAAACGGGTGTGTGGGCGGGGGAAAACCAGCAACCAACAAACCAGCAACCGCAAAACCGCCGTTACATCAGATCCTGCATGATCTTCTGGAGCGCTTCGCGGCTGGGACGCGTGCGCTCCAGCGGGAGCTGTCCGAGGGGCTCGTCGACCACGTTGAGCATGGAGATGAAGCTCTTCTTCTCCGGCCGGAGGTGGACCAGGCCGGTGAGCATCTGGCCCGCTTCAGTGGCGCGGTGGAGGCGCTGCAGGGCCTGCACGGCATCACTCGGGTCGTAGTCTTCTTCGAGCTTCTTCAGCACGATCCGCGAGCCGTCGTGCATGGTCACCTCACGGACCGTTCCCGGCTCGTAATCGACGGTGATCTCGTCGTACTCGGGAACGAAGCCGATCTGGTGCAGCAGTTCCTGGTGCTCCTTCGAGTAGGTGTAGCCCTTGGTGGAGCCCTCGTGGTTGTTGAACGTGACGCAGGGAGAGATCACGTCGATGACGGACATGCCGTCGTGGGCGATGGCCGCCTTGAGGATGTTCACCATCTGCTTCGGATCTCCGGCGAAGCCGCGGGCCACGAAACCGCAGCCCAGCTCCACGGCTAGACCGCAGAGATCCATGGGAGGCATTTCGTTGATGACGCCGGTCTTGAGCTTCGAACCTTCGTCGGCGGTGGCAGAGAACTGCCCCTTGGTCAGGCCGTACACACCATTGTTCTCGATGATGTAGATGATCGGCACATTGCGCCGGACCATGTGCATGAACTGGCCCAGACCGATGGAGGCGGTGTCGCCGTCGCCGGAGACGCCGATGGCCTTGAGGGTGTGGTTGGCGAGCATCGCGCCGGTGGCCACCGCGGGCATCCGGCCGTGAACGGAGTTGAAGCCGTGGGAGCGCTGGAGGAAGTAGGCCGGCGTTTTCGACGAACAGCCGATCCCGGAGAACTTGGCCACCTTCTCCGCCTTGACACTCATCTCGAAGAAGGCGCGGACGATCTGGTTGGAGACCGCGTCGTGGCCGCAGGCCGCGCACAGCGTCGACTTGCCGCCCTGGTAGTCCGCCGGCTTGAGGCCCAGACGGTTTTCCTTGATCGCATCCCCGGTTCCGATTTTCAGTGTGCTTTCAGCCATGGATTAGTCCTCCGCCCGCGCTTCGCGTGAACTGGGAGCGCCGGGGATAATGGTCGTGGTGGGAGCGCTGCTGCGCGCTTCCGCGCGGACGAGCAGCAGTGGCCGTCCGCCGGCGACGGTCGACTCCATCTGCAACACGGCGTCCGTGATCGTGCGTGCATCGCAGGGAAGGCCGGTGTAGTGCAGGATCTTCCGGAGCTTGCGCTGATCCTCACCCAACTCCAGGCGCATCATGTCCGCCATCTGTCCGTCGCGGTTTTGCTCCACGACGTAGAGGCGGTCATGCGCAGCCACGAACTCTTTCAGCTCGTCGGTGAAGGGAAGAGCGCGCAGGCGGAAGTAGCTGGTCTCGACTCCCCGCTCACGGCGCAGTTGATCGCGTGATTCCTCGAGGGCCCAGGTGGTCGTGCCAAAGGCGATGAAGCCGATGGACGCGCCGGGGCGTACATCCACCACGGGACGGGGGACGAACAGCTTCGCGGTCTCGTACTTTTTCGCGAGCCGGTCCACCGTGTCCTTGTAGTCCTGCGGGCGCTCGGAGTAGCGCGCGTGGGAGTCGTGACCCGACCCCCTCGTAAAGTACGAAGCGAAGGGGTGATCGGTGCCGGGCAGGGTGCGCCAGGGCACGCCGTCGCCATCGATGTCGTCGTAACGTCCCCACTTGCCCTGGAGCTCCGTGAGCCGCTCTGCCGTGAGCACCTTGCCGCGTTTGATCGGCTTGGTCGGGTACTCGAACGGCTCGGACATCCAGTTGTTCATGCCCAGGTCGAGATCGCTGAGCACGAACACCGGCGTCTGGAACTCCTCCGCCAGATCGAGGGCCTCGATGGCGAACTCGAAACACTCCGTCACGCTGGAGGGGATGAGCACGATGTGTTGCGTGTCGCCGTGAGACAGATAGGCGACCTGGTTCACGTCCCCCTGCGCGGTCCGCGTGGGTAACCCGGTCGACGGCCCGACGCGCTGGATGTCCCAGATCACACCGGGCAGCTCCGCGAAGTAGCCGAGTCCGACGAACTCCGCCATCAGGGAAATGCCCGGGCCGGCGGTGGAGGTCATCGAGCGAGCACCCGCCCAGCCGGCACCCAGGACCATGCCCACCGCGGCCAGCTCATCCTCGGCCTGCACGACGGCGAAAGTGGCCCGGCCATCTTCCTCAATCCGCGTCTGTTTGGCGTACTCGATGATCGACTCGCAAAGCGAGGAGGAGGGGGTGATCGGATACCAGGTCACGACCGTGACCCCGCCGAACACCGAGCCGATGGCCGCCGCGGCGTTGCCGTCGATGATGATCTTTCCCTGCGTGGCGTTCATTCGCTCCACTCGCCACCGGTTCTGCGAGGGGAGGCTCTCCTTCGCGTAGGCAATGCCCTTGTCGATGGCGGCCACGTTGGCGTTGATCGCCTTCTGCTTGCCTTTGAACTGCTTGCCGAGGGCGCTGAGGATCTCGTCCCGCTCGATGCCCAGCAGCTCCGCCACGATCCCCACATAGACCATGTTCGTCAGGAGTTTGCGCAGCTTGGAGTCTTCGGAAAGGTCCGCGGCCAGCTTCGCGAACGGCACTTCGAAGAAGGCGATGTCGTTGCGGATGATCTTGCAGTTCAGCGGCGCGTCGTAAATGCAGAGGGCGCCCGCGGGAAGGCCTTCCACGTCTTCGCGTGCGGTCTGCGGGTTCATGCAGACCATCAGGTCGACTTCTTTCTTACGGCCGATCCACCCGTCCTTGTTGGCCCGGATGGTGAACCAGGTCGGCAGGCCGGCGATGTTCGAGGGGAACATGTTCTTGCCGCTGACCGGAACGCCCATCTGAAAAATCGAGCGCATCAGCACATTGTTGGACGACTGCGAGCCGGAACCGTTCACCGTGGCGACATGAATCGTCAAGTCGTTGATGATCGGTTCCGCGCCCGCGCTCACAGCCTCGATGACTTCCGGCGCGATCAGGGTCTCGGACACAGCGGTCTCCTTCGTACCTTCATGGAGTGGACACACCAGCGGGGACGGGATATTCCATTTTGGAGCAGGGGCCGGATTGTACCCCGCCCCCGGTCCGGCGCGAAGTGCGCGAGGCCTGAGGGTCGAGGCTGGCTGGCGGAGTCCCTTCACACGCGGCGAATCATCAAATCGCCCATGACCAGCAGATCCATCTTCGTGCGCAGGAAACAGTCCAGAGCTTCGGCAGGCGTGTTCACCACCGGCTCGTTCTCATTGAAGGACGTATTGAGCACGAGCGGGACGCCGGTGAGGTCGCGAAAGGCTTCGATGAGGTGGTAGTAACGGGCGTTCTGCGTCTCGGTGACCGACTGCAGGCGTCCCGATCCGTTGACGTGCGTCACCGCCGGGATCAGCGCGCGCTTCTCCTCGCGGATCTGATAGACCTGCAGCATGAACGGCACGTCGTAATCGGTCTCGAACCACTCCCCCACCGCTTCACGGATGACGGAGGGAGCGAAGGGACGAAACGACTCGCGCCTCTTGATCTTGTGATTGAGGATGTCCTTCATGTCCGCGCGGCGGGGATCACACACGATGGAGCGATTGCCGAGCGCGCGCGGGCCCCACTCCATCCGGCCCTGGAACCACCCCACGACGTTGCCCTTGGCCACCTGTTCGGCAGTCAGACGGGCCAGCTCCCGCTCGTCGGAAACGAAGCGCTGCTCGAACTCCCCGGTGCCGAGATCCTGCCGGCGGTCTTCCACGGCTTTGCCGACGGCCGCCTCGTCGTACTGCGGTCCCCAGTAGGCATGGTCCATGACGAAGGACCGCGGCTGCTCGAGCTCCTGGTTCCACACCCAGTACGCCGCGCCGATCGCGCCGCCCGCGTCTCCGGCGGCGGCCTGGATGTACTGCTCTTTGAACGGGGAGCGGTCGAAGACCAGGCCATTGGCCACGCTGTTGTAGCCACAGCCGCCGGCCAGTGCGAAGTTGGGGATCTTCGTTTTCGCGTAAAGGCTGTTCGCGAGTGCGAAATAGGCCTCTTCGAACATGGCCTGCATGGAAGCGGCGAGGTCCTTGTGGCGCTGCTCGAGAGGATCGCTGGCCGCGCGTACGGGACCGAGCTTCTCGAGCAACTTGTCGGAGAAGACGGGGCCGATCACGGGTGAGCCGCCCTGCCAGACCATGTCCAGCCCGACGGTGTGATGCGTGAAGTAGTCGAGGTTGAGGGCGAAACGTCCGTCGCGCACCTGGACGATGTCGCGCATCTCGGCCATGAAGGCCGGCTTGCCGTAGGGAGCGAGCCCCATGACCTTGTACTCGTCTCCGTAGTTCGGAAAGCCGAGGTACTGGGTCATGGCCGTGTAGAAGATACCCAGCGAGTGCGGGAAGCCGATCTCGCCGAGGACCTCGATGTGATTGCCGCGGGCCACGCCCCACATGCAACTGACGAAATCGCCGAACCCGTCGATGGAGAGGACCGCGGTCTCGTCGAACGGTGCCACGAACGCGGCAGAGGCCAGGTGAGCCCGATGGTGCTCGACCTGATGAAGCCGCGGCTCGAGGTCGTCGAGCCGGAAGGTCTCCACGATCTCGGTGCGCAGGTCCTTGATTTTGGCGCGGTTGGCCAGTCTGCGGCGAATGGCGCCGACCGAGGGACGTTTGGCCAGGATGAACTTCATCCGCTGCAGCAACCGGGCCTTGGGATCGCGGTTCACGGCGATGTGATCGAGCTCGTTGACCGAGATCCCCGCCTCGCGCAGGCAATATTCGATGGACGCGCTGGGAAAGCCCGCCCAGTGCTTCACACGCCGAAAACGCTCCTCCTCGGCTGCCGCCACGAGCTTGCCGTCGACGACGAGGCAGGCCGAGGCGTCGCCGTGATGTGCGTTCAGTCCCAGGATTTTCATTCGATGTCTGTGGCTCCGCGAGTCGTCGAGTCTTCAAGTCGTCGGGTCGTCGGGTTGTCGAGCCTTCGAGTCGTCAAGTCGTCAAGTCGTCGAGTCTTCGAGCCTCACAGTCTCATAGTCTCATAGAGGGTCCGGGCGCACGGCTATGAACTATGAGACTCTACTCTGAGACTATGAGACTGCTCCCATGAGCCGGCGCGACTCGACGACTCGACGACTTGAAGACTCGACGACTCGACGACTCGACCCGGCGACTCGCAGCGACGACGGGACCCAAGCGGGAAACGGCAGGGCGCCCCGAGCCGTGGTCTTCGTGAACCGCTACTTCCATCCCGATCATTCGGCGACGAGCCAGATCCTTTCCGATCTCGCCTTCCATCTGGCGTCGCGTGCGTGGGACGTCACGGTCATCACCAGCCGGCAACGCTACGAAGATGCGTCCGCCCGGCTGCCTGCATGGGAGACGGTGAACGGCGTGCGCATCGTACGGGTCTGGTCGACGCGCTTCGGCCGCGCCGGTCTCCTCGGGCGCGCGTTCGATTACCTCACCTTCTACGTCACCTCGTTCCTGGCGCTGCTCCGCCGGCGGAGGTCGATCGTCGTGGCCGGCACCGATCCGCCGTTGCTCTCGGTCATTGCGGCACTGGCGTCGCGTCATGTGATCAATTGGACACAGGACCTCTTCCCCGAGGTGGCCGAGGCTCTCGGGATCCGCGTGCCTTTCGTGAAGCGCCTCCGCGACTGGTCTCTCCGGCGCGCCAGGGCGAACGTAGTCCTGGGCGACCAGATGGCCGCGCGCGTGCCGAAAGCGGTCGTCATTCATAACTGGGCGGACGCCGCCCTCCGGCCGATCCCGCACCCGCCCGGCATCTTCACGGTCGGGTACTCGGGGAATCTCGGACGCGCGCATGAGTTTGCATCGATCGTGGGCGCAATGCGAAAACTGCCCGAAGTGCGCTTCGCCTTCACCGGGGCCGGCGCGCAGTTGGCGAAAGTGAAAGCGGCCGCGCCGTCGAACGCGGAGTTCCGTCCCTACGTGCCGCGGGAGCTACTCAGTGAAAGCCTCTCCTCCGTCGACGCGCACCTGGTGTCGCTGCTGCCGTCGCTGGAGGGACTGATCGTTCCGAGCAAGTTCTACGGAGTCCTGGCCGTGGCCCGGCCGGTGATCTTCATCGGTGCGCACGACGGCGAGCTGGCGCGACTGATCGACGTCGCGCGCTGCGGAGTGGTCGTCGATCCCGGCGATCTGGAGGGACTGGTGCGCGCCATCCAGATGCTGGCAACCGATCGCGCGGAGGCGACGGCCATGGGACTGCGCGGGCGTGAGCTCTACCTCCACCGCTTCGCTCCGAAGCACGCCTTACAGGCTTGGGAACGACTGCTCGGGGAGAGTGCCGCGTGACCCGGCCGGCGCGACAACTGATGCTCGCGACGGTGGCGGTGGTCAGCGCCGCACTGGCCTGGGTGACCCTGGCCAACCGGAACCTCTTGCGCGATGCGCGTGCTCCGCGTGCTCCGGCCGCCATGGCCCTGTGGCTCGCGGAACATCCGGCCGACTGGCGCACCGCCGGCTCGATCGCGGAGCAGGCACTCGACTCCTCCAGTGCGGATCGGGTGGCCCTTTGGCGTGCCTCTTACGTCCACGCGAAGCGCCTCGCTCCCCCACGGACCCATTCGAACACCGCGTTCGTGCGGGCGGGCCTGTTTCACTGGTACGAGCTCGGCGCGCAGGATCGCGCGCGGGTCCTCACCGCCGCGGCTCCGCTGATGAAGGAACGGGCGTTCTTCGAAAAGATGCACGTCCCGCTCTGGGAGCTCACGCACGACATGGAGTGGATCCGTCGCTCCGCCCCCGACACGTTGAACGCACGGGATGCGCTGGCCACCCTGGCCATCTCTCGCGGCCTGTTTCCCGAGTACCGCGCACTCCGTGAGGACCTCCGCCGGACGAGCTATCAAACGTTCCTCGCGGAGCGGGAGCGCGCCGACTTTGCAACGCTGCTGAACCTGCTGCCCGACCGCCCGGAACGCGCCGACGAGCCGCTGGTGCGGGGCATCCTGGCGGAGCTCGACCGCCGGGCCTTCGAGGCCGAGCAGATGAACACGCGCACCGAGACGCTCATCGCCTATGCAGTGCGCCATCACCTCAAACCGCTGGAGGGCATTCGTCCTCTCCTGGCCGCCCCCACCCCGCTGCTCCGCGACGTCACGCGTGCTCAGGTGGCCCTGGAGCTGGGCGACCTCTCTCTGGCCAACCAGATCGAGCTGGCGCACGCGCTTCCCGGATCGGCGGAGTGGATCCCCTACGATCTCGATCGGGCGCGGTTCGCAGCGAAGCAGCACGACGCCGGCACGGCCGAAACCTACTTGCGCCGGGCCTCGCTGGGCGGGGCCACCGTGCCCATTCTCGCGGCTGCCGAGGAAGTGGCCATCCTCCTCGGAAACGATGCCGGCGCCTACCATCGCGAACTGGTCGCTCGCTCCGCGCAGCCTCGGGTATGGACGGACGCGTGCACGAAGGACGAGCTCTGCGGGAACGCGACCACCGACGAGTATGTGACTGGCGGTCGCGTCCACCTCAGGCTCGATCCCTCGCAGAGTGATGAGACACCCGCGTACGTGGTCGTCTTCATCGATGACGCGCTCGCGGCCGAGACGCCGGTGGAGACCACGCGCACCCTTTCCATTGCGGTCGATCCCGGTTTGCATCGGATCGTCCTGCGGCTCGTCAACCCGCGGACGCGGAACGGCATTCAGCGACGCGTGCGTTTGTCGTGATCGACCGAGGCCACGGCGGCGCCGGCGATGGCCGCGAGCGTGGCCGGATTCGCCGGAATGAAAAAGTTGAAGTCGAAGAGCGCGTGCACCATGGCCGCGCCGACACTGACCAGCGCCGCTGCCTGAAACGCGCGGCGAACCCAGGTCAGCTCGCGTGAGCCCGGACCAAAAGTCATCCGCGCCAACGCCGCGAATCCGCCGATGAGCGTCAGCAGTCCAATGACGATCCCGGGCGTTCCTCCGGTGGCCGCGAGCTCCAGGTAGTCGTTATGGGCGTGATGATAGAGGTGACCGTCGTCGCCCTTCTGCGCCATCCAGACCACGCGCTCGAACGTTCCCAGACCGCTGCCGGAGACCGGGAACCGCTGCCAGAGGTCGACGGCGGTGGCCATGGCCAGGCGCCGGCTGACTGCATTGGATTCCACTTCGCCCGGATCGAAGCGGGCCACGGTGCGCTCGACGCCGAGAAAGAGCGCCAGCGAGAGCACCAGCAGCAGCCCGCTGGTCGTCGCGAGCGCCACCCGTGCCAGGCGCTTTCCAGGCAGGAGCGCCGCGACACCGACGATGGCGATCCCCAGCGCCAACAGCGCGCCGCGCGATTGCGCGAGCAGGATGGCCGCGAGACAGGCCAGGGTGGTGAGCACGGAGAAGCCCCCCAGGAGCGCATGACGCTCGACGAGGAGAGCGAAACGACGCCCGAGGGCCGTGTCGGGTGGAGCAGCCTTCCGCCACAGCGAGGCCCCGAGAAAGAGCGCCATCGGCAGGATGAGCACGATGTAGTGCGCAAAGTGATTGGGGTTCACGAACGTCCCGGTCACGCGATGAAAAATGAGGCGGTTGACCCAACCCCAGATCTCGAATCGCTGCAAGGCCGCCTCCCGCAATCCGTAGAACGCCTCGAAGAGTGCCGCGCCGCAAAGCACCGTGGCCAGGGCCCGGCGCCGGGCGTGATTGCGAATCAACAACGTGGCCGTGAGGAACGTGGCCATCATGGCGGCCAGCCGGAGAACCTCCACTCGCGTAGCCCGAGGATCGATGGTGACCGGCCAGGAGCTCCGCACTGCCGCACCAGCCAGCGAGGCCACGTGGGAAGCGTCCCGCCAGATCACGAAGGACTGCGGCGAGACCACGCGCAGAAGCGACGGAGCGAGAGGAAGGAGTTGCAGAGCGGCGGTCGCGAGAAAGAGCAGCGATCCGTTGAGCCAGATCAAGGCGGCGCGAGTCGGCTGGGCCAGGTTGGTGCGGTCCCGCGTGGCGAAGAGACGGATCAGCCCCGCGATCGCACAGAGTCCGAACGGCACCGCGATCAGAGGAAGGCGCGCGCTCTCGATGACCGAGCCGAATGGCAGGGGAAGCCAGAGCAGCCAGACGAAGTACATCGTGAGACACGCGATCTCCGCGAATCGAACCCAACGGCTGGCTGGCATCGGCAAAGTCCTATTGTATCTGCTGGAACTGTCACAAAGCTCACGTGTTACACTGCCTGCTCAGGTCCAGCGCTCGAGGTGGAGGTTGTGTGCGTGTGGTGAAGAAGCGCCTTCTTTTTCTCGCAATTCTGATTACTCTCCCTGTCCTGACAAACGGCCAGCAGCGGATGCGCGACCGTGACCCGGATCTGGTGGGAGCGAAAAAACTCGCCGCCGATGTGCAACAGGCGAACTTTCATCGGGGACAGTTCTACCTGCTCTCCCGCATCCGCATTTCAGACGCGGGATTCACCGAGGGTGGATATGTCCCCACCGGAGACCAGAGCGGCGGACTCTCGCTGACCGTGGAGGCCCCGAACCGGCTCTATTACGTCCCGCACAAGAAGACCATCTTCAGCGCGGAGTTCGTTCCCGGCTACAGCTTTTTCAATGAAAGCGAGCGGGGCAGACAGTTCAACTACCTGGTCCGCGGCGACGCTCACCTGCTGCTCAACCACGCTTACCTCGACTTCTATGCGTTGCGCGCCGACCGGATCGTGGCCCATGTGGCAGACATCAACCGGCTGGCGACCGCGCGCGAGAACGAAGTGGGCGTGGCCAGCGAATTCAAGTACTCGAGCCGCACCAGCGCGCTGATCACGGCCCGGCTGGCTGAGACGGCGTACCCGACCAACCGCTTCCAGCCCGACCTGGCTCCCCTGACCGAGATCCCCGTGCAGGTTCTCGATCGGAAGGAAAAGAACCTCCGGGTCTCGCTCCTCCACAAGACTTTCCCCCGTACCTCGCTCTTCGTGGCTGGAGAAGGAAGTCAATACGACTTCACCAACAAGGCCGCCTATACGAGTCGCCGGACGTACCTCGGCGGCGGGTTCAACTACGACGGCGGCCGGACGGTGCTCACCATGGAAGCCGGCCCGATGAAGCTGGCTTTCGACGATCCGTCCCAGCGCGACTACTCCGGCGTGATCGCCCGTCTACGGTGGTCTCGCGGCAACGGCCGCTGGGCGTACAACGCGGCGGCCGACCGCGATCTCGGCTTCAGCGTCTTCCGGGACAACGCCTACTTCGTGTCGACCTCGGGCACCGTGGGAGTCGACTACGTCGCCACCCGCAAGCTCACGCTGCACGCCAGAACCTCTCTCGAGCGGGACGAGTACGACACCCCGGTGCTGGGACTCGATCGCCGTGACGATATTCAGTTCACCAGTGTCGGTTTCGATTACGGACTCCGCACGCTTCGTCTGGGGGTCGATGTGGGGTGGTACGAGCGCACCTCGACGGCGTTTGGTGACGAAGCTTCCGGAATACGCTATGCCCTTCGCTTGTCGTTCACCCCATAACAGGTTATTTGCAAGGAAACTCAGAGTGTCCGAGGCGGTTTCACAACAAGGTGACGTCTCAGGCAACGTGGACCTCACGTGTTCGACGTACAGTGATCGGTCCAATCGTCAGGGAGTGAGCTCCTCAACTCGAGGGAGCGTGTTGGTTTGTTTGGTGGAGAGTCGATGAAGGTTCCAGCAACACTGATGATCATGATCCTGTTCGTACTGACCGCGGCTCCGGCCTGGGCGGAGCAGGATTTGCCGATCCTGTCGACCGATGCCCAAGTCGGTCCGCGCGACGTGCTCGACATCCGTGTCCTCGAAGACTCGAACATCAACAACCCCCGGGTTACCGTCAACGACGACGGCGTCATTCCTCTGCAGGTCATCGGGCGTGTGCAGGTGGCCGGCCTCACCTCCACGCAGATCGAAGCCAAACTCAAGACCTTGCTGGAAGCGAGCATCCTCACCAAGGCCACGGTCACCGTGCAGGTGGTCGAGTTCGCCAGCAAACCCATCTCCGTCGTCGGTGCCGTGGTCCGTCCGGGACTGATTGGCGGGCGGGGCAATACGACCCTCATTCAGGCACTCACCCAGGCAGGCGGACTGAGCCCTACGCACGGCAAAGAGCTCTACGTCCTGCGAACGGGCCGCAACGGTTTGTCCGAACAGGTGGCCATCAACATCGACGACCTGATGCAGGGTGGCCGCTCCGAGCTCAACATCCCGCTCCTCCCCAATGACCTGGTGAACGTCCAGATCGACGCGCCGATCGCCATCTACATCATGGGTGAGGTGATGAAGCCGGGAAAGATCGAGTTCCGGAGCTCTCAGACCCCGACGCTCATTCAGGCCATCGCCGCTGCCGGCGGCCATACGGATCGTGCATCCAAGAACGCGGTCATCAAGCGGATCGTGAACGGCAAGGAAACCACGCTGAAAGCCAACTTCCAGGACATCCTGCGGGGCAAGCAGTCGGACGTGGTTCTGCTCGACAACGATACGGTCTACGTCCGCGAAGCTTTCTTCTAGAGCGCGCGAAGGTCGTGCACGGGAAGAAGCCCGGCTGTATCCTGCTTCTGTTCACTGCGCCTCTGCGCGTCGAGCCGGCATGGATCTGAACACTCAGCAGGAAATTCATCTCTCCCACTACTGGAACGTCATCCGGAAGCGATGGAAGGTGGCTGCGGCCATCGTCATCCTGGTGATGCTCGGGACCTTCCTGGCCAGCTCGTTCTCGAAACCGCTCTACCGCTCCAACATCCAACTGCAGATCGAGCGCGAGTCGAATACCGTCACCATCGAGGACATCTTCGGCATCGCCGCCTCCGACCAGGAGTTCCTGCAGACGCAGTACGTCCTGCTGCAGAGCAAGGGCCTGGCCCTGCGTGTGGTCGAAGACAACAAGCTGCAGAACGATCCCACCTTCTACCCGCCCGGCACGGCGGGGAAGACACCGCAAGAGATTCGCAGCATCAAGGAAGGCATCGCCGCTTCGCTGCTGCCCAACGTGAAGGTGACGCCGGTGAGGAGCACCTCACTGGTCGAGATCGCGTACGTTGGCACCTCCGCGGCCCAGGCCCAGAAGATCGCCGAGGCGTGGGGCGAGGCCTTCATCCGCCAGAACATCGCAAAAAAGCTCGACAGCGTCGCGCGGGCCAGCGATTTTCTCTCCGACCAGATCGCGGCCGTGCAGTCCGATCTCGAGTCGGCCCGCCACCAGCTCACCGAATACGGCCGGAGCCGGGGCATTCTCTCGATGGAAGGCGGCACCGAGAACGTCGTGATGTCGACGCTCACGCAGATCAACACCGATCTGACCACCGCCCAGAACGAGCTTTACAACCGTCAGGCCGCTTACAGCGCATTGCAGCGCACTGCCCCGGAAGCCATCGCTTCCAGTGACCAGATGGTCTTGCGGTTGACCGAAGAGATGGGCGGCCTGCAACGGCAATACAACGAACAGCTCAGCCGGCTGCGCGAAGGCCATCCGGAGATGAAGAAGCTCAAAGAGCAGATCGACAAGACGCGCGAGCAGCGCGACGCCGCCGTGAAACTGGCCTATCGCAAGGCGTTGGAAACGGCGCGTGGCGAAGCGGAAGCGGCCAGCGCCCGCGTCGGCGCGCTTCGCCAATCGTCCGAGCGGCAGCGCGGTGAGGTTCAGCGGCTGAACGTCGACGCCGCCAAATATCTCGACTTGCGCATGGCCGTCGAGAACAAGCAGTCCATGCTCGGCTCCCTGCAGAAACAGCTCAACGAGACCCAGGTCGCGGCCCGCCTGCGCGGCTCCGCTACCTCGAACGTGCACTGGGTGGACCACGCGCCACTGCCCGGCGGCCGGTTCAACCTGGAGATGAAAAGGAACATGCAGAGCGCGTTTCCCCTGGGGATCATGCTCGGCCTGGCCGCGATTTTCTTCCTCGAGTACATGGACCGGTCGGTGAAGACGCCCGAGGACCTGGAAAGGGTCACCCAGTTCGCCTCGCTCGGCGTCATCCCCGCGGCAGGCACGATGACCCGCCAGTATGGCTACGGGCAAAGCAGCGGAGCCAATGCGTCCCGCCTGCGCGCCGTAGAGACCGCGGGAGAAAATCCCGATTCCGGGGTCGAGCTGCTTCCGCACACGGACGCCCGCTCCCCCATCGCGGAAGCCTATCGGGCCTTCCGCACGTCGCTCCTGCTCGCATCCGCGAACTCGCCGAAGATCATCGTCATCACTTCCTCGTTTGCGCGAGAAGGAAAGACCACGACCTCGGTGAACCTGGCCACCGTCCTGGCCCAGATGGGGAAACCGGTGCTGCTCCTCGACGCCGATCTGCGCCGTCCCCGCCTGCAGAAGGTCTTCCAGGGCAAGATGAATCTCGGTCTCGTGAACTACCTGGCCGCGAACATTCCGCTGGAGGACATCATCCAGCCCACCGAGGTCCCGAACCTCTCCGTAGTGCTCTCCGGGCCGATCCCGCCTAACCCCTCCGAACTGCTGGCCTCGGATCGCATGAAGCACCTCATCGCCGAGGTGCGCACTCACTTCGCCTACGTCATCTTCGACTCTCCTCCGGTCCTGGCGGTCACCGATGCCATCGTGCTCGCCGCGAGCGCGGACGGGGTGGTGCTCTGTGTCCACGGAGGAAAGACTCCGCGCGAGCTCGTGCAACGCTCCGCCGAGCGCCTCCGCCAGTCCAATATCCCGGTTCTCGGTGCGATCCTCAACAACCTCGACCTGCACCAGTATGGCTACACGTACCGGAAGAGCTATTACGACTACTACGAGTCGAATGACGAGCAGAAAACTCCGACAGAGCGCTCGCGAAAGTCGTCGTAGACTTGATGGGCGGTTGACGGTGCCGGCTGGCGGCTGATCGCGAAGCCGACCGATGATCGACATCCACCACCACTGCCTGCCTAACGTCGACGACGGTCCACGAGAGTGGGACGAGGCCGTGGCCATGTGCCGGATGGCGTTGGACGAAGGCATCGAGACCATCGTGGCCACTCCGCACGTCCTCCGGGGACGCTGGAAGCCCGTGACGATCCCGGAGCTGCGCATGCGTCTCGACGGCCTGCGCGCCCGCGTCGGCCCCCGGCCGCATCTGGTGCTCGGCTCCGAGTACTTCTTCGGCCACGATGTCGTCGAGGTCCTGGAGACAGGAAAGTCCATCATCCCTCTGGCCGGCAGCCGGTATGTGCTCATCGAACTGGCGGCCAACAACGTTCCGCCTCTGCTCGAGCAGCCCTTCTACCGTCTCCAGCTCGGCGGGTGGGTTCCGATCATCGCCCACCCGGAGCGCAACCTGGTCTTTCAGCGACGCCCCGAAGTGCTGGCCTCGCTTCTCGAGCTCGGCGCGAAAACGCAGATCACGGCCGGAAGCCTGATCGGCGAGTTCGGACCTGAGGCGAAAAAGGCCGCGGAGACCTTCCTCCAGCGCCGGCTCGTTCATTTCGTGGCCAGCGACGCGCACAATCTGGACAAGCGCCCCCCGCGGATGCGCGCCGCGATGGCGGCATTGGAGGAACGGATCGGAACCACCGTGGCCCAGGCTTTGACACGGCAGAACCCGCTGGCCGTGCTCGAGAACCGATCCCTTCAGTATGACCCGGAGCCGTATCATGAGCGGAGACGCGGATTATTCACGCGCGTACGCTCGTTTTTCGGACGCTAGCGCGTACAATCCCGAGGAATCCTATGAAAACCCGCCTTCTGGCAGTCGCCGTCTTTGCAGTCCTGGCCGTCTCCATGGCCGCTCAGCAGCAGAACGGAATCGAGCACACGCCGGTCTCCTGCATCCGCGCCGGTGAACTGCCGCTGCTTCAGGTCACGACGCACTCCGAGGGCGAGCTGCGCGGCTACTTTCGGCGCATCAACACCACGGACTGGTGCTCGGTGGAAGGCACGAACGACGGACCCCTCTCGCGGGTGGTCCTCCCGAAGTTCGACGCAGGCGATGAGATCGAGTACTTCTTCGTGCTCATCAAAGGCGTGCGCGTCGTCGGGCGCAGCACCCGCATTTACCGCGCTCGCGTCACGCCGGACTGTCAGGACGCCTTCGCGCGCCACATCATCCGGCTCTCCATGTCTTGTGGCGAGGATGAACAAGCGATCCCCTCTGCGATGGGTGCGGGCTTCCTGATCGGCGAGATCACCAAGGGCGATCCGCCGTACGCGTCGCCTGACAATCCGAATCCCTCGGACCAGTAAGAGCGGCCTCGCGAGCGCATCATGCGGCCGACCTGAGCAGGTCGACCGCCGTCGCCATTCAGTGCGCTTTGGCCTTCTTCACTTCCTCGGTGAGCGCCGGAAGGATCTGGAAGAGGTCACCGACCACTCCGAGATCGGCCACGCGGAAGATTGGGGCTTCGGGATCCTTGTTGATGGCCACGATGTGCTTGGAGGACGACATGCCGGCCAGATGCTGGATGGCGCCGGAGATTCCCGCGGCGATGTACAGATTGGGGCTGACCACCCGGCCGGTCTGTCCCACCTGATGCTGATGGTCGATCCATCCCGCATCCACCGTCGCGCGTGACGCGCCGACCGCGCCGCCAATGGCATGCGCGAGATCACGGATGTACGAGAAGTTCGCCGCCTCTTTCAAGCCGCGGCCCCCGGAGACGATGATGTCGGCCTCGGCGATGCTGAGCTCTCCCGCATCGGGCACTTTCGTGTCCACCAGTTTCACCCGGGACTCACTCGACTCGAGCGTCACGTTCACGACTTCCGGAGCGCCGCCACTGGTCTCCTGGAGCGGAAACGCGTTCGGGCGCGTGGTGGCGATGGCCGGCGTTCCGGTGATCTCCACCGTCACGAACACTCTGCCGGAGTAGACCGGGCGCCGGGCGCGCAGCTTGCCGTCCAGCCAGTCCAGCCGGTCCACGTCGGAAGCCACACCCACTCCGAGCCGAGCGGCCACACGCGGGGCCAGGTCACGTCCATTGGACGACCCTGCAAACAGCACCACCGCCGGCTGCATCTCGCGGATCACCTGCACGACCGCCGCGGTGTACGTCTCGGTGTCATACGGCCCGAGGGCCGCCACATAGACCTTCTTGGCGCCGTACCGTCCGGCCTCCTCGGCCGAGGCGGCGTCCGTGACCATGCCGCCCATGTCGCTGACCGCGGATGCGGCGAGCTCGCTACCAATCGAGAGTGCTTCTCGGGAAACCTTCTTCAGTTTCCCGTCCTTGGCTTCGGTCACTACCAGAACACCGGGCATGATCTCTCCTAGAGCGCTTTCACTTCGTCTTTGATGTATTTGAGGATCTCGCGGGCCGCCGCAGCCGGGTCTGCACCGTCGATCTTCCGGCCGCCACTCTTCTCGGGCGGCATCTCCAGCGCCACGACCACCACGCGTTGCTTGTAGATGTCGCTTTCGTCGAGGCCGAGATCGGTCACGGACTTGACGTCGATGGCGATCTTCTTGGCGGCCATGATGCCTTTGAGCGAGGCGTAGCGCGGCTCGTTGAGACCCTTCTGGGCGGTGACGACGGCCGGAGTCGCGGTTTGGAGCACTTCCTCTGCGCCTTCGATCTCGCGATGCGCGGTGAGCTTGCCGTCTCCGATCTCGAGATGCGTGACGACGTTGACCTGCGGATAGCCGAGGAGCTCGGCCAGCATCGGTCCGACCAGCCCGTTGTCGGTGCCGACACCCTGCTTGCCGAGGAACACGACGTCATGGGGAACCGAGCGGATGGCGGCGGCCAGAACCTTGGCGATGCCCAGCGAGTCGGCATCCGAGGAGTCGCCCTTCACATGCACGGCCTTCGTCGCTCCGCGCGCCAACGCCTCGCGCAGCCCTTGTTGCGCGCGCTCGGGACCGAAGGTCATGACGGTGACGTCGCCGCCCGACTTTTCCTTGAGACGGATCGCCTCTTCGAGGGCGAACTCGTCGTAAGGCGAGACGATGAACTTCAGGCCCGTCTCGTCGATCTTGCCGCCTGAGACCTTGATTCGGGACTCGGTATCGGGAACGTGGGAGATGCAGACTACGGAATTCAAGGGAAGGACCTCCTGGATTTCTTCGCGGCGCAGAGGGCAAGGCGCGGGACGCAGGGACCTCTGCGCGCTGCGCCCTGCGCGCATGTTACGGCCGGCCGGGCATTCTATGGGGGAAGGCACGCAAATCGCAAACGTGTCCGGACCAAGGAACATCCCCGAAGACGGCGAGAGGACGGAGGACGGCAATGTCGATGGTGAGACCGCACGAATCGGAGTACAACCCGAACGGACGCAGATCGTTCCGCCCGTTCACCGACTTCAAGCGGGCCAAGAGCCCGAACGGGAACGGCAACGGTCGCAGCACTCCAAAACCAGCGCCCCCGGAAAACACGAACGCCGAGAACTTCTACTACCTCAAGCAGATGGGCTTGCGGACGCCGATGGTCATCGTCATGACCGACGGAGAACAGATCCTCGGCTGGATCGAGTGGTATGACCGGAACTGTCTGAAGGTGAATCGCGAGGGCGCTCCGAATCTGCTGATTCAAAAGCACTGCATCAAGTACCTGTTCAAGCAGGACGAACTGGCTCCCTAACTGGGACCGCCGGGCAGCGTTTGGCATCGCCTGCGGCACGTGCGGCCGCTTCGAGAGTCGCTTTCCAGACAGGCGGATTCGCGGTCGCTTTCGACAACCGCTACCATTCGCTCGTGAAACCACTGGCCATCACCCTCGGAGATCCGGCGGGCATCGGTCCGGAAATCGTCGCCAAAGCGCTGCAGGGACTGGACGTCCCTCACCGGATCTTCGGGGAGACGTCCGGCGTCGTGCGCTATGGAGAGATCGCGGCTGAGTACGGCCGCGTCGCTCTCGATGCCATCCACGCCGCCATCGACGCAATCGAGCGCGGCGAGTGCTCCGCGCTGGTCACGGCTCCCATTCACAAGCAGTCCATCGCACTGGCAGGCGCGACTCATCCCGGCCATACCGAGCTGCTCGCCGAGCGCGCAGGGCTGCACCGCTATGCGCATGACTACGCGATGTACTTTGACTCGCCGCGGCTGCGCACGGTACTGCTGAGCGTGCACGTTCCCCTGCGCGAGGCCCTGCAGTCGATCGACGCCGAGGCGATCGCGGCGCTGGCCCGGCTCACTTCTCGCGAGTACACGCGGCTTTATGGACACTCGCCGCGCATCGCCGTCGCGGGCGTGAATCCCCACGCCGGTGAAGGCGGCCGCTTCGGTCGCGAAGAAGAGACCATCGCTCACGGCGTACAGATCGCACGCGAGGCCGGACTCGACGTCAGCGGCCCCCATCCGCCCGACACCGTGTTCCTCGGCGCGACCCAGGGGAAGTGCGACGTGGTCATGGCCATGTACCACGACCAGGGACTGATCCCCGTCAAGACCCTGGCCTTCCACCAGTCGGTCAACGTCACCCTCGGTCTCCCCTATCTGCGCGTCTCCGTCGATCACGGAACCGCCTTCGACATCGCCGGCAAAGGGATCGCCGACGCGGGCCCCATGAAGTACGCCATCGAGTGGGCGGCGCGGCACGTCTGATTTTCAGGGGGCAGGGCGTCCTGCTCCCGACACCCTGTTCCGGCTATGATGCGCGGCGAGCAATCCATGCCGCGCATCCTGGTCACCAACGACGACGGAATCTACAGCGAAGGGCTGCGCAAGCTCGCGGAAGCATGCAGGCCACACGGCGATGTGACCATCGTGGCGCCGGATCGCGAGCAGAGCGCCGCATCGCACGCGCTCACGCTCAACCGCCCGCTGCGCCTCCTGCAGATCCAGGAGAAAGAGTGGATCGTGGACGGCACGCCCTCCGACTGCGTGAACCTGGCCGTGTTGAAGATGTTCAAGTACGAGCGTCCGGACCTGATCGTCTCGGGCATCAACTTCGGCCCCAACCTCGGCGACGATGTGACGTACTCCGGCACCATCTCCGCCGCCTTCGAAGGGGCTCTGCTGAACATCCCCTCCATCGCCTTTTCTGCACTCGTGGGCGAGAACTTCTCGTTCGACCGCTGCGCCGCGCTGGCCGGTGAGCTGACACGGATCGCTCTCGACGAGCACCGCGACCCCCGTGTCATCCTGAACGTCAACTTCCCCATCGGACAGTTCGCCGGAGTGAAGATCACGCAGTTGGGGCGGCGCATCTACTCCGAGGGAGTCATCGAGCGGAAAGACCCCCGCGGTCGCAGCTACTACTGGATCGGCGGCGAGCCGCCCACATGGCACCCGGGAGAAGGAACGGATTTCGAAGCAATCCAGGCGGGATTCGTCTCCATCACGCCGCTGCACCTCGACCTCACGCATCGCGAATCGATCCCTCGCCTCAAGCCACTCGAGGAGACGCTTGGCCACTTTGCCGCCGCGACGAGATGAGGAGCGGGAGCTCGCGCATCAGCGGGCCCTCATGGTGGACCGCCATGTCGCTGCCCGCGGCATCAAGGACGAGCGCATCCTGCAGGCCATGCGCGAGGTGCCCAGGCATCGGTTCGTGCCCCAGGTCGTCGTGGCCAAAGCCTACGGTCCGGGCGCTCTGCCGATCGGCTCGAAGCAGACCATCTCCCAGCCCTACATCGTGGCGCGGATGATCGAGTTGCTGGAGCTCCGCGGCACCGAGAAGGTGCTGGAGATTGGCACGGGAACGGGATATCAGGCTGCCGTACTGGCCAGACTGTGCGCGAGAGTCTTCTCCATGGAACGAGTGAACGAGCTGGCGCTTCGCGCCGCGGAGCTGTTCCGCGAGCTGAAGGTCCACAACGCCTCGGTCAAGGTCTTCGACGGAACCTACGGCTGGTCCGATCAGGCGCCCTTCGACCGGATCATCGTCGCCGCGGCGGCGCCGGAAGTGCCCGAGCCGCTCGTCGCGCAACTGGCCCGCACCGGCCGGATGATCATTCCGGTCGGACCGGCCGGCAATCAGCGGCTGGCCCGTGTCACGCGCGTCGGGACCGGGGTGAAGATCGAGGATTGCGGCACGGCCGAGTTCGTGCCGCTGGTGGGGCGTTTCGGCTGGAAAGAGTGAGCGTCCGCAGGGCGCAGCGGGCAGGGGGCGGACCTCGTCCATCGCCATGAAAGTTCGTCCGCTGTTCTACCTCACGTCCCTCGTGTCGGCGGTGCTCGGCGCCACGATGGTCTACCTGGTGCTGTCCGTCCCGAATGACCTGCGCGCGGACGCGATGCTCAAAAACGCGCGCAAGGACATCACTTCGGGCCAGAGCGATCGCGCGCGCGAGTCCCTGAAGGTCATCATCCAACAGTACCCTCGCACGGACGCCGCCGCGGCCTCCACGATCGCTCTCGTTTCCCTCGCGCAGAAAGACCGCGACGACCTGGCTGACGCGGTCAACCTGCTCCGGAAGCAGAATGAGCAGCAGTCGGCCCTGATCGCCGAACTGCAGAAGAACGTCACCGCCATCGGAAACAAACCGCCTCAGGTCGTCACGGTCCAGGCGCCTGCCCCGAAGCCACCGCCGGCCAAGGTTGCTCCGAAGAAGACGACCCCCCGGAAGAAGACCACCCGCAAGCGACGCTGAATCTCCGACAAGCCGTAACCGGCGACGCCGAAGGCATATACAATCCAGCGCCATATGAAGGAACAGCGGCACTTGCGCATCCACGGCAAAGTCCAGGGCGTCGGCTACCGCTTCTTCGCCACCCGCGTCGCGCGGCGAATGGGTCTGAAAGGTTGGATCCAGAACAACCGCGACAGCTCGGTCGAAGCGCTGGTCGAAGGGGAGAAGAAGAACATCGACGAGTGGATCGAGGAAATCCGCGAAGGGCCTCGCTACGCCGAGGTCACGAAAATCGATCAGGAGTCGAAGGACTACACGGGCAAGCTCCCGGACTTCGACGTGAAATTCTAATGACCGCCGAAGAGCTGAACGCGTTCATCCGCGACGTGCCCGACTTCCCCAAGCCGGGCATTCTCTTCAAGGACATCACTCCGCTGCTGCGCTCACCGGATGCCTTACGCGAAGCGTGCGCGCTCCTGGCCGAGCCATTCCGCGACCAGCGCGTCAGCATCGTGGCCGGCATCGAGTCGCGCGGCTTCATCTTCGGCGCCATCGTGGCCCAGAACCTCGGTGCGGGGTTCGTCCCCATCCGCAAGCCGGGCAAGCTTCCCTGGACCACTCGCCGTCATGAGTACGTGCTCGAATACGGGAGCGATGCCCTTGAGATCCATGATGACGCGCTCACTCCCGAAGATCGCGTGCTCGTCATCGACGACGTTCTGGCCACCGGCGGAACTCTGGCCGCGGCCACACAGCTCGTCCGCGGATTCGCCTCGACGCTCGTCGGCGCGGCTACGGTCATCGAGCTGGGATTCCTCTCCGGACGTGAGAAACTCGCCTCACAGATGATTCTGCACACCATACTTCGCTACTGAGGGACCGACATGAAACAGATACTTCGCTACTGAGGGACCGACATGAAACAGATCGCGGATCTCATCGAAGGACAGACCCTGACGGTGATCGAGCCCGGTTGGACGGTGCTCAGCGCCGCCGAACGGATGACCGAGCGCAACATCGGGGCAGTGGCGGTCGTGGAGGGCGGCACCCTGGCCGGCATCTTTTCGGAGCGGGACATCATGTCCCGGGTGGTGGCCAAGGGCCTCCGTCCCGAAGACACCTCGGTTTCCTCGGTGATGACGCGCGACCTCGTGGTCGCTCACCCGCGCGAAAACGTCGATGCCGCGTTGCAGAAAATGCGCGCCATCGGCTCCCGTCACCTGCCCGTCGTCGACGACGGCAAGCTGGTCGGGATGATCTCGATCCGCGACCTGCTCGAAGTGGACGACGCCCAGCAACGCGCCAAGGCCTCATTTCTGGGGGAACTGGTGCGGTATTCGCCGGACTACGAGTCGTAGGCCGGGCACGGCTCGTGTCGTGGCTACCTTTGAGAAGGACGGGAGGGCGCTGCAGCGAGCCTCTGTGGAGCGGTGGACTTGAGTCCACCGGGCACTCGCGACGCGCGTGCCGAAGCCGGGTGAGGCTCTCGGGACGGCCGTGCCGGAAGCCTCGTTCCGTGATGCCGCCGCGACGGCAGAGGGGAGTCTCTCGCAAGAGCCTGGCAGGCTAAAGCCTACCGCTCCACAGGCACGCCTCCCTCCCGACCCGCGCCTGATCCCGATCTCCAGCGGACCCGCCCGCCCCCATTCTGCTAATCCGTCAGGAGTCGCAGCTTCAGCGCGGGAGAGTCCTTCGATACGTGGGCGCCGGGCTCGAGCTCGAAAGCATCTTCGGCGCTATGCGTTCCGCCCAGCAGCAGACAGAGGCGCGCCAGTTCCTTGAAGGTCGCGCCGCTGGCCTCGATGACCACCTCGCCGTTCGCGGCCGTCACGCGCAGCGGAGCGCGGGCCATACCTTCCAGAGCCATCATGGCCAGGTCGTAGTTCACAGATTCTCCTTCGACAGCTCGGCGTTCACTCGTCTTCTCCCCGATACCGCACCGAGTTTCGCTCGGTCTCTTCAAGGACCACCTCGTGCAGCTCACCGTGCGGAATGGCCGGGGCGAGCTGCTGCCAGAACGCGCGCGCAAGGTTCTCCGCGGTGGGGATCGTGTCCCGGAGAAAGTCGACGTCCTCGTTGAGACTGGTGTGGTCGACGCGGTCGATGACCCGCTCCCGCATGATGTCCTTCAACTTTTTCAGATCGATGACCATCCCGGTCTCCGGATCGATGGGCCCCTTCACACTCACCTCGAGGGCGTAGTTGTGGCCGTGGCCCCGCGGGTTGTCGCACTTGCCATAGATGGCGCGGTTCCAGGCTGCATCGCGATCCGGATTGTGGAGGCGATGCGCCGCGGAGAACGTCAGACGAGCGGTAACGATCATCGCAAGCAATTATGACCGAGTGGCCGGGCAAACCGCGTTTGACTCTATGAGTCGTCGAGTCGTCGAG
>JBDTOZ010000797.1:0-4174 GCA_039932995.1 Acidobacteriota bacterium
CGACTCGAAGACTCGACGACTCGCGAAGTACACTGACGAAAAAAAATGGACAACCTCGAACATCTGATTTACGACTGGAACCTCGAAGGCGAGCAGCCGGCGCGGCCCTCGCGGAGGATCGAGTTCGATGACGAGACTCTGCGCGACGGGCTGCAGTCGCCTTCCGTCACCGATCCGAGCATCGAGGACAAGCTGCAGATCCTGCACTACATGAACGCCATCGGCATCGACAATGCCGATATCGGACTGCCGGGGGCGGGGCCGCACGTGCAGAAGACGGTGGAGCGTCTGGCGCGGGAGATCGTCGAGCAGAAACTGTCCGTCTATCCGAGCGCGGCGGGACGGACGCACGAGAACGACGTCAAGCCCATCATCGAGATCTCCCAGCGGGTGGGCATCGCCATCGAGGCCGACCTCTTCATCGGCTCCTCGCCGATCCGCCAGTTCGCGGAAGAGTGGGAGCTGCCCTGGATCGTCGAGCAGTCGGCCAAGGCCGTGCGCTTCGCCGTGTCGAACGGCATCCCGGTCATGTACGTGACCGAAGACACCACCCGCGCCAAGCCCGAAGACATCGAACAGCTCTACACCGCGGCCATCGACGCCGGGGCCACGCGCGTGTGCATCGCCGACACGGTCGGCCACGCCACGCCGTGGGGCACGCGCAACCTGGTCCGCTTCGTCCGCAAGCTGGTCGACCGGGTCAATCCCGCGGTCAAAGTGGACTGGCACGGGCACGAGGACCGGGCCCTGGGCATCATCAACTGCATCGCCGCCCTCGAGGCCGGCGCGGACCGCGTTCATGGCTCGGCCGCCGGGATCGGCGAGCGCGTCGGCAACACGCCCATGGACCTGCTCATGGTCAACCTCAAACTGATGGGCTGGATCGACAACGACCTCACCGCGCTCCCCGAGTACGTGAAGTTCGTGTCCCGGGTGACGAACGTCCCTCTCGATGATCGCTACCCCGTCTTCGGGCGGGACGCGTTCCGCACCGGGACAGGCGTTCACGCCGCGGCCATCATCAAAGCGAAGAAGAAGGGAAGCGATTGGCTGGCCGATCGCGTTTACTCCGGAGTTCCCGCGGGTATGTTCGGGCTCGAGCAGGTCATCGAAGTGGGTCCGATGTGCGGCCTCTCGAATGTGATTTACTGGCTGGACGCGAACGGATACCCGCAGGAGGAAGCGCTGGCCAAAGAGCTCTTCCAGCTCGCGAAGTCGACCAATCGCGTGTTGACGGATGAGGAGCTGCACTCTTCGGCCAGACGGTGGCAGGAGCAAAACGCTTTGGTGTCGTGACTGTTTGATTGTTGTTGTTGCCGGTTGGCGGTTGGCGGTTAGCAGGGGGAGCACGCGTTCCTCCGCCAACCGCCAACCGGCAACCGCCAACCGAAGCCCGAGTGGCGAAATGGCAGACGCAGTGGACTCAAAATCCACCGTCCTCACGGACATGTCGGTTCGAGTCCGACCTCGGGCACCACAATCGTTAGAGACATTCCGTCGCGCGAAACGTAAAATAACAATCATGCGCCGTTTCCTCGCCGTCCTGATCCTCGCGTTCCTCTCCCGAGCCTCGTTCGCCGCCTCCGAATCTTCGTCGCCGAAGAGCGGGCAGTGGCGCATCGAGGGGCGAGTGGCCATCCTCACTCCCTCGCATGCGCTCACGGAAGCGGACGAAGCGGCGCTCGCGGCGGAAGGAATCACCGTCAAGCACGCTCTCAACGGCGGGCGTTACCTGGCTCGCGTGCGGGAGAACGCTTCGCTCCGCGGCGACGCCCTCGTGGTCTCGCTCGAGCCGCTGACGGCGGAACGGAAGATCGATCGCTCCGCATGGCGCGAGGCCGCCTCGGGGAAAACCGAGGCCGAGGTCAACGTCGTCTTCCAACGCGACGTCTCTTTCCAGGACGCGCTCCAGGCTGTGCTCGCCGTGGGCGGGACCACGCAGCCCTTCACCTTTCGCTATCTCCCGGCGCAGCGCATCGAGGCCAGGATCCCTCCGTCGTCCCTGCGCGCGCTGGCCACGGATGAGCGCGTGTTCGCCATCGCCGGCCCCCGCAACCTGCGGGTCACCGGCAACAACGCGACCTCTGCCGCCACCTCGCACGTGACCGAAGTCCAGGCCGCTCCCTACGGGCTGACCGGCCAGGGCGTGGTCGTCTCGCTCTTCGAGCTGGCCAAGATTCAATCCAATCACCTCGAGTTCGGGAGCCGGGTGCACGTGGATGACAGCGTCTCCGGCGGCTCCTCCGGAGATGCACGGCATGGAACGCACGTCGCCGGAACCATCGGCGCCGCGGGCGTCCGGGCTGATGCCAAGGGCATGGCGCCGGGCGTGAGCATCTATCAGTTCTGCGTCAAGACCGGCGGCAATCAATGCAGCGGCCTCTGGCTCACGCACAAAGAAGACGACCTCGCTCCTCTGGGTGTCATCGCCGACAACAACTCCTGGGGGTATGTCCTCGGCTGGGAGAGCGGCAGCCCGGCCATCTGGAACGACCAGGACATCTACTACGGGGCCTACGACCTCATCGTGGGAGCTCCGCTGGACAAGATCTCGAACGAGCAGGGCGTGCTCTTCATCCATTCCGCCGGCAACGACGGCTCCCTCCCTTCCTCCCTCGTGAACAATGCGTGGAAGGAGCACCACCACGTCGACGAAAACGGCGACGAGATCGGCAGTCAGACCTTCTGCGTATCCCAGAACGGCTCGGGAACGGATTGCCCGGTGACCTGCAACGGGGTGGGTACGCCTTGCGAGAAGACGCTGCACCTGGCCACGACTCCGTTCGGGACCATGGGTGTCACCGCCTCGGCCAAGAACGTCGTTGCCGTGGGAGCCGTCGACGCCAACGGCCTGATCGCCAGCTACAGTTCCCGCGGTCCGGCCCGAGACGGCCGCGTCAAGCCTGACCTCGTCGCGCGCGGAGGGGTGCCGAACAGCGGCGTCCTCTCCACCGTGCCCACCGATTCTTACAGCTCGCAGTTCTGGGGCACCTCCATGTCGTCGCCCGTCGTCACCGGCATCGCCGCGCTGCTCACCGAGCAGTGGCACCGCACGTTCGCCGGAGCGGCTCCCAAGCCCGCGCAGCTCAAGGCGCTGCTCATCGCGGGGGCGCGCGACCTCGGCAATCCTGGTCCCGACTACACGTACGGTTTCGGATTGGCCGACGCGAAAAACTCGGTCGATCTCATCCTCGACGACGGCGCGCGCGGTGACCGCATCCGCAACTACTCCTTCGCACAGGGACAGGCGGTCACGCAGCAGGAACTGGCCGTGGTCGTCTCCGCGACGCAGGACCTGCGTGTCGTGTTGGACTGGCCCGATCCCGAGATCGCACTTCCTCCCGGCAGCGACGAGGAAGACATCGCGGCCGTGGCGCTGGTCAACGATCTCGATCTGAAGGTCATCGACCCGAACGGCGTCACCCACCTGCCGTGGACGCTGGACAAGAACCAGTTCACCGCCAACGCCACGCGCGGCGTGAACACCGTGGACAACGTCGAAGTGGTGGACATCGCCAACGCCACCGCCGGAACGTACCGGATCGTGGCCACCGGCACGCGCGTCACCGAGGGGCCGCAGACGGCGGTGCTCGTCACCAACGCCCGCGCCGCACGGCCCTGCTTCGACGTGCAGGAGACTTCGGCCAGCAACAACACGGCAGAGACGGCCTACCTGGGAGTGACTTCCGGCTCCAAGGTCTACGGCGGCATCTGCTCGTCGTCGGACGTCGACTTTTACAAGTTCACCGCAACCAAGACCGGCCCCGTCACAGTGTCCGTGACCACCGGCGACACCGCGCTCCGGGTCACGCTCACCGGCAACGGCATCTCGTCGACCCAGGACGTCCCGGCCAATTCCGTGGGGGTGCTGAACACGACCTCGAGCACGGCACCCAACGTCCTGACCTTGAAGATCGAGCCCGTGGGCTCGCTCGGCGCCGAACCGCAGTACAACTTCACCGCCACCTTCGGCGTGCAGAGCGGAGCCCGGCGCCGAAGCATCCGCGGTTAGGGCGCGAGGGCGGGGCGCGGGCGGACGAAAGCAAGGGGCCGCGGGCATCCTGCCCGCGGTGGACTCAAGTCCGCCGTAAACGCCCGCGGAAGCGGGCGCTGAACGCGCGAAGGCGCGTTCCACAATGTAGCCCCGGGCTCCGCCCGGGGAACGCGGGGTGGC
>JBDTOZ010000798.1:0-2621 GCA_039932995.1 Acidobacteriota bacterium
CGACTCGAAGGCCCGACGACCCGAAGGCTCGACGACCCGACGACTCGACATTAAGTCACGGGCTCGCCTTCGATCACGTACTTGAGCACGAACGCCGAGATGGGGACGCCGAGGAGCAGACCCCACACTCCGAACAGATGTTCCGCCACCACCAGGATCAGCAGCACGGCCACCGGATGAAGGTGCAGGTGCCGGCCGTAGACCAGCGGATTGAGCATGTAGGCCTCCACGGCGTGGATCACCAGGATTCCGGCGAAGAGCCACAGCACGTGCGGAACGCCGCCCACCTTCAGAGCGAGGAACGCCGCGGGCAGGGTGGAGAGGATCATCCCCACGATCGGGATGTAGGAGCAGACGAAGACGATCATCGCCAGCAGAGCGATTGACGGGAGTCCCAGCAGGAGGAACACCACCATCGAGAGCAGCGCGTTGATGACCGCCACCACGCTCTGGGCCTCGAACGCGCGGCCCAGCATCACCCCGAACGCGCGCAGACTGGGTGTGATCTCACGATAGATCTCCGCCGTCCTCCCTTCCGAGAACCTCGCCAGACGCTCCTTCGTCTTCGGCAGATCCCAGATCAGCAGGAACGACAGGATCATGGCCAGGACGAAATTGAGAGCGAAGAAGAGCGCCGCGTTCGCGAACGACGTCACCTCGGCGGCCACGCGCTGGCTGGTGGTGGCCAGGGCTGCGTCGATGCGGCCGACGATCGTTCCGTACGCATCGGATTGGCGGAAGTCTTCGAACGTGGCGTTGCCGGCGATCCCGAGAATCACCCCGTCCACGAACTCGCGCGCCTCGCGCCGGAGAAACGTCTCTCCGCCATCCTCCCGCGCGGCCTCGGAGGCGATGTATTGCCGCGCCAGATTCCGGGCCTCATTCAACGCCCGCGGCACGAGCAGCAACACCACGCCCGTCAGGAGAGCGAGGAAGGCCACGTACACGATCACCACGTTCACCTTGCGGTGCGGAAAGCGGCGCGTCAGCGCCTTGACGCCGGTGTTGGCGATGTACGTCAGCACGAACGTCAGAAAGAAGACGGGGAAGAGATGGCGGAGCAGGAAGACGATGGCGATCAGCACCAGCCAGATCGCCCATTTCTCCAGTCGCAGCGCCAGAGCACGGTTCATGGGGGTAGTGTAATCGCGACCGTGGAACTGACGGCGTCCCTGACCGTGTTACAGGGGAATTCGCCGGATCTCGGGCGGAGGATCGGGGTCTTGCGTACATGATCTTCAAACAGTTCTACCTTGGCTGTCTCGCACATGCCTCTTACCTGATCGGCGCGAACGGGGAAGCGGCGGTCATCGACCCGCGGCGGGACGTCGAGGAGTACCTGGCCTTTGCGGAGGCGGAAGGGCTCACGATCCGCTACGTCATCGAGACCCATCTGCATGCCGACTTCGTCAGCGGGCACAACGAGCTGGCCGCGCGCACCGGGGCCACCATCGTGATGGGAGCTCAGGCCCGCGCCGAGTTTCCGCACCACGCGGTCCACGACGGCGACCTGCTCACGGTGGGCGGAGTCACACTGAAGATCCTCGAGACGCCGGGTCATACCCCGGAGGGCATCTGCATCCTCGCGGACGGCAGGAAGCTGTTCACGGGAGACACGCTGTTCATCGGCGACGTCGGCCGTCCCGATCTTGCCGGTGGGGCCGGCTTCACGCCGGAGCAGATGGCCTCTTCGCTCTACGACAGCCTCCACGAAAAGCTGTTGACGCTCGATGACGGGGTCGAGGTCTATCCGGCGCACGGCGCAGGCTCGCTCTGCGGCAAGAACATCTCCAAGGACACATCGTCCACCATCGGCCAGCAGCGCCGTTTCAACTACGCGCTGCAACCGATGACGAAGGATGCCTTCGTGGCCATGATGACCGCGGACCTCGGGCAGGCACCGCGCTACTTCGCATTCGACGCGCAACGGAATCGCGCGGGAGCGCGGTCGCTGGCCGACATCCCCGCTCCACGTCCACTCACGGCAGATCAGGTGCGCGCACTCGACGCCACCGTCCTGGACGTCCGCCATCCCGACGCGTTCTGCGCCGCGCACGTTCCGGGCTCGATCAACATCGGCCTGGGCGGACAGTACGCGTCCTGGGCCGGCGCGCTGCTCGATCCGGAACAGACCCTGGTGCTGGTTGCGGAGAATCAGGAGCAGATCGACGAGGCCGTGATGCGCCTGGCCCGCGTCGGCCTCGAGAACGCCACCGGCTATCTGCAAGGGGGCATCGAGAGTTGGCAGCCCCTGACCACGACCCGCCAGATCAGCGTTCAGGAGACCGAGCAATTGGGAGCTCACGTGCAGATCGTGGACGTGCGCGCCCCGGGCGAGTACAGCGGAATGCACGCGCGCGGAGCGGCGAGCATGCCGCTCGATGGATTGCGCGAGGCCGCGCGGCCACTCGATCGCGACCGTCCGTTGGCCGTCATCTGCGCCGGCGGCTACCGCTCCACCATCGCCGCCAGCCTCCTCGAGAACCTCGGCTTCCGCGAGCTCTACAACGTCGCAGGTGGCACCACCGCGTGGCGCGCCGCGGGCCTGCCCGTCTCGCCTTGACACGCCTGCCGCGGCATCCTGCCCGCGGTGGACTCTAGTCCAGTGGAGCGGTGGACTT
>JBDTOZ010000799.1:0-9744 GCA_039932995.1 Acidobacteriota bacterium
AACGCGAAGACTCTAATCCCGCCCCTATGCCCCGTTCTTTCGAAGGCGATCTCGACGCCTCCGCGCTGCGCTTCGGCGTGATTGCCAGCCGTTTCAACGATGAAATCGTCTCCGGGCTTCTCGACGGGGCGCTGACCTGCCTGACTCGTCACGGTGCTGCCGACCAGGCCATCACCGTGTACCGCGTCCCGGGCGCGTTCGAAATTCCGGTCACGGCGGCGCAGGTGGTCGGCTTCCACGACGCCATCATCGCCCTCGGTTGTCTGCTGCGGGGTGACACGCCGCACTTCGACTTCATCTCCGCCCAGGTGACCAACGATCTCTCCCGGGTCTCCATCGATTCCAACTTCCCCATCGCCTTCGGCGTGATCACCTGCAACACGCGCGAGCAGGCCGTGCAGCGCTCCTCGTCCGGCACGTCGAACAAGGGCTGGGAAGCCGCGCTGGCGGCCATCGAAATGGCGAACTTGTGGCGCGCGCTTCGCACGGAGGACACGTTCTAGATGGGTGCCCGCCGCAAAGCGCGTGAGCTCGCGCTGCAAATGCTCTTTCAGTTCGACATGTCCGGCAATCCGACCGACCAGATCATCGACACCTTCGAGGAACTGCAGAAGTCCAAGCCGAACACGCGCGAGTTCGCCACGCGGATCTTCCGCGGCACCATCGATCATCTGGAACAGCTCGACGAGATGATTCAGGCTCAGGCCGAGAACTGGCGGCTCTCGCGCATGGCCGGCGTCGACCGCAACATCATCCGCATGTCCGTCTACGAGTTCCTGCACGAAGACGACACGCCGAAGCTGGTGATCATCGACGAGGCCATCGAGATCGCCAAGAAGTACGGTACGGACAAATCGCCCCAGTTCATCAACGGCATCCTCGACGGAATCCTCAAAAGGTACAATCTCGGCGGCGATGACCGAGCGCACGTCAAACAGTAGCGCCAGGCAACCGGATGCCGGTTGCGGGTTGCTGGCGGCCGGCGGGGATGTGGGGGGACGACAGTCCCGGCCCGCAACCGGTCACGCCGCCATGCGCCGCACGGGAGTGGCGCGGTGAGCCTCCTGGGCCGCCTGGAGGATCTCTCCCTCACCGACATCATCCAGATCGTCTATCTCTCCCGGCGCACGGGAGTGCTGGAGATCATCAACGACCATGGTCGCCATACGGTCATGTTCCGTCAGGGACTGGTGGTCAACGCGTCCTCTCCCGAGCATCCGGATCTCTTGGCCTTCGTCGAGAACGCGGAGCTGGTCACGCCCCAGCAGGCCGCGCTGGTCCGGCAGATGGAGGAGAGCGGCATTCCCTCGGGCACGGCCCTCCTGGAGATGAACGTGCTCTCCCGCGACGACCTGGCGAACGTCGTTCATCAGCGCATCCTCGGCGTGGTCACTCCGCTGCTCTCCAGCAAGGAGGGGGAATTCAACTTCATCCTCAGCGACGCGATGAGTGCGGCCGATCTGGAGCACGAGCCGCAGGAGCTCTTCAAGGAGGGCGGCATCCCTCCGAACCGGATCTTCGGTTCCGCGGAAGGCGAGAAGCTCAAGCCGCTGAAGGGTCTGGAGGAATCGCTGAAGGCCGGCAAGGCGCTTCTGCGCGGCTCCGCGCCGGTGGAGGAGCCCGCACCGGTGGCCGCCCTCGACCTCGGATTGGGCCAACCTCCGACGACGCCAGGCACTCCGCCCGTCCCCGGTTTGATCCCGGGCGGCGACAATGTGCTCCCCTTTCCCAGTCGCGAAGAATTCACTCCGCTCGATGAGCTGGGCGGAGCGGCCGCATTCGCGCCTCCCGCGCAGCCGGCGGAGGAGGAGGGGAAGGTGCCGGCCCCGGCGGCGCCACGCAATCCGACCGGCCAGTTCAAGGTGGCGGGTGGCCTGTTCGAAGTGGAGTCGCCCGATGCGGCCTATCGCAATGTGGTGCTCTTCGAGCGCAATCCTCTCGTGCGCGTGGCGGCGCGCCGCGCGTTCACACGGGAGGGGGTAAAGATCTTTCAATACGGATCGCTCGACGACGTCCGCACGTCGATGACCGAGCTCTTCGCCTCGAACAGTTTCTTCGTGACCTTCCTCGAGATCACACCCGACGATGCCGCGGGACGCCTGATGCAGCAGATCAAGCGGCGGAATCCGCGACTGCCCGTCGTGCTGATCGACGGCGAGCCCGACCTGCGCAGGCGACACGACCTCCTGCGTCGCGGTGCGGATCTCTACTTGACGAAGCCAACGCCGGCGCGCCTGCAGCCCGGTTTGATCGAGGAGGAGCTGGCTCTTTTCGCAGACGAGCTGCTGCTCTTCGCCGAGCGCTCGTTCAGCCAATGGGAACGCTCCACCGGCGGCGGCGCCGAGGCGGGCAGACGGTTCTACGAACAGGCCACGAAAGAGACCATCGACCGCTCCTTCGGCGTGCTGCGACAGCTCATCAACGAGCTTTCGAATCCCAACGACATCGGCGAAGTGTCGGCCACGATCCTGCGCCTCTCGGCCGAGTACCTCGACCGCGGCGCGCTCTTCGTGGCCAGGGATGACGCGTTCGTGGGCGTGGGCGGTTTCGGCGCGACCGGTGGCGGCGAGTCGATGAATGCCCGCGCACTTCGCCTCCGGATCGCGCGCGATCAGCCTTCCGTGCTCGCCGACGTCGCGTCCACGAGGGAGCCCCATCGCGGCAAGATGCGCCGCACGCCCGCCAACGTCGCGCTCATCGAGAGCCTCGGCGGAATGCTGCCGACCGAAGTCGTGGCCCTGCCGATCCTGCACTCCAACCGGGCCATTGGTATCCTGTACGGCGACAACGCCGAGCACCGCACCCCCATCGACAGCATGACCGGCCTGGAGATCTTTCTCGTGCAGGCCGGATTCGCCTTCGGGAACGCCGTGTTCGCCTCGGAAAGAGCCAAGCAGAAATGAAGATCCTGGTCGTCGAAGATTCCTCCTCGATGCGGGCCTACCTGACCACCGTCATTGAGGGAGGTACGGAGAGCTTCGAGCTCGACATCGTGGAGGCCGCGAGCGGTTTTGAAGCGCTGAAAACGCTTCCCCATCACAAGTTCGACGCCATCCTCACGGACATCAACATGCCCGACATCAACGGCCTGGAACTGGTGAGCTTCCTCAAGAACCACCCGGTCTACCGCTCCATCCCCATCATGGTCATCTCCACCGAATCGACCGAAGAGGACCGCCGCCGCGCCGCCGCCCTGGGCGCCGAGGAGTACCTGGTCAAACCGTTCGAAGCCTCGGACCTGGTGGAGAAGCTGCGAAGACTCCTGAAAGTGGCATAGCCGGCACGGCCGGCAGCGCTGGTTGGCATAGCCTTGGGCACGTGCGGTCGCTCCGTCGGTGCGTCCTCGCGAAAACTTTCTGTCGCGCAGGCTCCTAGACCAACAACCCGTGCCGGCTTATCGCCGTAGGGCGCGTGTCTTCCCCTGCATCTTCGTCAGCGTGACGCTCGTGGTGCGCCCCGAGTTGCGGGAGAAGGTGAGGGTGGTTGTGCGGGTGGTGCGGGTGGTGGGGACGGCGGTCGTGCTCCATGCGCCGGGGAGGGTGAGGGTGAACGTGCCGGTGGCGTTGGCGTTCGGGTCGGCGGCGGAGAGCTTCAGGGTCTGCGTGTTGCCGGTGAGGTAGACCACCGCGGCGGAGTTGCTCTGGATGCCTTCGATGGAGGCGGCGCGCCAGAAGGTGATGCCGAGGTCGCCATTTCTCAGGTCGCGCACGGCGGAGACATTCTCGTTGTTGGCGAGGATGGCCAGCGGGCGCGAAGCTGCCCAGTTGGCGATGGCCGCGGCCGTGACGTTCGGCACGAGGACGTATTCGGCGGTGGTGCTGTTCGTGTGATCGAGCCACAACGTGACGAACGGCATCGCGTGCGGCGTCGTGTCCGTCGACCCTCCCAGCGCGGCCCAGCTTCCGCTGCGCGTCTCACGCGAGGTCCTGAGATCGGCCGGCGTGGGGAACCAGTAGCCGATGCCTTCCAGGTGCGCCCAGTCGTCGCGCCGCGTCAGTGGGGACGATGCATTGAGGAGCGGCCATTGGTTGACGATCGTTTCCGCGCGCGCGGTGGAGCGGACGCTGTTGGTCAGGAAAGCGATGCAGTCGTCGAAGAAGAACCAGGCCTTCTTCGCCGTGAGCGTCGATTGCAGCGGCGCCAGCTCCATCGCCGAGACGCCGTTCTCGCCGTCGCCCGTGCCGCCCGCGAAGGGGCGCGTGCCGAAGCCATAAGTGGCGTCGGCGGCATGGCCGTTCTGCTCGACGGTGATGCCGGGAAGCCGCGTCCAGTCGAGCGCGGGCCAGACGTCGCGGCCGAAGTATTCGCCGCCCGTGAGAACCAGGTGCATCCGCCCATCGGACTGGCGTGAGCCGAGGAGGTTCTCTCCGTTCGTGCTCTCGCCGGACTTGGTGCGCGTCGAGAACATCTTGATGGAGGCGAACCATCCGTCGCGGCGGTGGATCGTGTAATCGGAGTCGGGATAGTGGCGGTGACCGGAGGGCCACTCCGCCGGCGTGCGTGCGGTTTCCACCTGCGTCGCGGCGCAGGCCAGTTCGGTGACCATGGTCCAGGGCCACGTTTGCAGGGCCTTCGCGGCCGCGGCGCGGATCTCGGGTGAACGCGGCGAAGGGAACTGCGCGGACTGCACCAGCGCGGCCATGCCGTTATAGCCGGTCGTCGAGGGACGGGCCACTTCGCGACCGACGACCGAGACATCGAAGTGCTCGCCGTACAGCGACCAGGCGATGCCGTCGGCCACGTAGTCGCTGAACGAGGCCAGCGCGTTGGCCGGCAGGCCGTAGGTGGTATTGCGTGCGATCAAGGCATACCTGGCCACATCGGAGGCGAAGGCGCCGCCATATCCGCCGGTGTAGAGCTGCGCGCCGTGCTGGTGAAACGAGTGGTCGGATTGGATGCCGTCACCCGCGGTGGGGCGAACGACGGTGGCCATGGCCTCGCGCACGGCGGCGAGCATGGCCGGGTCATCTTTCAGGAGTCCGAGGCAGAGATGCGTGAAGGAGGACCAGACCAGGTTCTCGCCCGTGGGCACGGGCCCGGAGATGCCGCGCGCGGTGGGAGAGTTGCCGATTCGTACCTGCATCGCGGTCACGAGATCACGGGAGAGAGTGGGATCGATCTCGCCGTTCATCAGCACGAGCGTGGGACCGAGGTCGATGGGGATGCCGATGGTCCAGAACCACCAGTTGCCGAGCGGCAGGATGGAGGCGCCGTAAAAGGTCTTGGTGTACGTGAGCGCGGCTGTGATGTCCGCGAGCAGCCGGGGGTCGTGATAGAGCGTCAGGCCGGGAGTCTGATAGGCCTTGGCCAGGATCCACAGGCGCTGCGTGTGTGCCCACGGACCCCACGTGCCGGAGGGGAGCTCGTCGTAATGAATGTCCGGCCAGCTCCCGTCGCTGCGCAGCGCCTCTGCCTGCGCGCGCGCCGTCGATTCCAGGGCGTTGAGCGCGTCCCGCATGCGCGGGGAATCGCGGTCCGCTCCCGCGGCGGTGTGAAAGCCGATGAACTGCGCACGCAGAAGGTCGAGGTCCGACGCGGAAGCGGTGGTGGCCAGGAGGAGCAGGAGAGGGAGGAGTCGTTTCATCGGACGTGGGATTGACAAGGGATGACGTGGGGACAAAAACAAAAAAGGACGGCGATACGCCGTCCTTTTCTTCCATGGTGTGGGCTGCGTTTAGACCGCAGTGACGTTCGCGGCCTGAAGTCCCTTCGGACCCTGCACCAGATCGAACTCTACACTTGCGCCTTCCGGCAGCGAGCGAAAGCCCTTGGACTGGATGGCCGAAAAGTGAACGAACACATCCTCACCGCTCTCGGTGGTGATGAACCCAAAGCCCTTCGCATCATTGAACCACTTGACCTTACCGTTGCTACGCATGCTTCGAACTCTCCTTCTTTTCGATCCCGCGTGTACCCGGAACGCCGCCCTTGGCTTTCCAGAATTGCACGAAGATAACGCGTGCCCAAACGCAACGGGGTATCCTACAGATAAATTTCAGATCACCGAGCACTCGCCTCGTGCGGGTCGAAGCTTGCCGGCTCACGCGACTCGGCGGAGCACCATCAGCGAGTGGCCTTCCACCCGCACCGGTTCGCCAGCGTTCCACTCGTGGTGCTGGCGGAGGTCGGGGACGGGCTCATTGGTGTCGATGTCTTTCTCCCAGCGGTCTCCCCAGGGAGAGGTGGGCAGGACGAAGTCGACCGCCTCGTGATGGGCGTTGAAGAGAATGTAGAAGCTGTCGTCGACCACCGGTTCGCCCCGTTCGTCGGGCGTGGCGATTCCTTTGCCGTTGAGGAAGACGCCGACGGTGCGCGCGAACCCGGCCTGCCAGTCCTGGTGCGTCATTTCGGTACCGGTCAGGGTGAACCAGCCGATGTCGCTCCCGCCGGTACCGCGCATTTCGCGACCGTGGAACCAGCCGCGCCGCTGGAAGACGGGATGGGTGCGGCGGAAGCGGATCACGCGGGAGACGAACGCGCGCAGCCCATCGTCCATCTGCTCCCAGTTGAACCAGGAGAGCTCGTTGTCCTGACAGTAGCCATTGTTGTTGCCGTGCTGCGTGCGGCCGAACTCATCGCCGCCGACCAGCATCGGCACGCCCTGCGAGAGAAAGAGCGTGGTCAGGAAGTTGCGCTGTTGGCGCGCACGGAGCACGTTCACGTTCGAGTCATCGGTCTCTCCCTCCACGCCACAGTTCCAGGAGCGGTTGTGGTCGGCGCCGTCGCGGTTGTCCTCGCGGTTGGCCTCGTTGTGCTTTCCGTTGTACGAGACCAGGTCACGGAGCGTGAAGCCGTCGTGGGAGGTGATGAAGTTGACGCTCGCATACGGACGGCGTCCGTTGGCGGCATAGAGGTCGCTGCTGCCGGTCAGGCGGGTGGCGAAGTCGTCCAGGGTTTGGTCCGTGCCCCGCCAGTAGTCGCGGACCACGTCCCGATACTTGCCGTTCCATTCCGACCAGAGGGAAGGGAAGTTTCCGACCTGGTATCCCCCTTCGCCGATGTCCCACGGCTCGGCGATGAGCTTGACCTGCGAGATCACCGGATCCTGTTGAATGATGTCGAAGAACGCGGAGAGGCGGTCGACGTCGTGCAGCTCGCGGGCGAGTGTGGCCGCGAGGTCGAAGCGGAACCCGTCCACGTGCATCTCCAGGTGCCAGTACCGCAACGAGTCCATGATCAACTGCAGCACGTGCGGGTGGCGCATGTTCATGCTGTTGCCCGTGCCGGTGTAGTCCATGTAGTACTGCTCCTGCTCCGGCATGGTCCGGTAATACGCGGAGTTGTCGATGCCCTTCATCGACAGCATCGGCCCGAGGTGGTTCCCCTCGGCGGTGTGGTTGTAGACCACATCCAGAATCACCTCGATTCCGGCGCGATGGAGCGCTTTCACCATTTGCTTGAACTCGGCCACCTGCTGCCCGAGCTGCCCACTGGCCGCGTACTCGTTGTGCGGTGCGAGGAAGGAGATGGAGTCGTAGCCCCAGTAGTTGCGCAGTCCCTCGTCGAGCAGGTGCTGGGAATGGATGAACTGGTGAACGGGGAGCAACTCCACCGCCGTCACGCCGAGCTGTTGGAGGTAGTCGATGGCCGCCGGATGCGCGAGCCCGGCGTAGGTGCCACGGAGATTTTCAGGGATGCCCGGGTGGAGCTGCGTGAAGCCTTTGGTGTGGACCTCGTAGATGATCGTCTCGTGCCACGGGGTGCGGGGACGGCGGTCGTGCTCCCAATCGAAGAAGGGACTGACGATCACCGACTTGGGCATGTGCGGAGCGCTGTCGCTGTCGTTGCGCGAATTCTCGGGGTCGTCGAAACGATACGGAAACACCGCCTCGTCCCGCTGCACCTGACCTTCCACCGCCTTGCCGTAAGGGTCGAGGAGCAGTTTGTTGGGGTTGCAGCGGTGGCCGCGTTCCGGCTCCCACGGGCCGTGCACGCGGTAGCCGTAGCGCTGGCCCGGAGCGACGTTCGGGAGGTACCCGTGCCAGATGAACGCGGTCGATTCCGGGAGGGGAACGCGGGTCTCGTTGCCGTCGCCGTCGAAGAGACAGAGCTCCACACGCCAGGCCACTTCGGAAAAGAGCGAGAAGTTTGTACCGATCCCGTCCCACGTCGCGCCGAGGGGATAGGGCTTTCCTGGCCAGATGCGCATTTCGGCGGACTCTAGCGCAATGGGGGTGCCAGGCCTGTTGGGGTCGGCGAGGTAGGATGGAGGAGGTGGCTCGGTGCTCGTCATGAGTTGCTGGTAGCACCCCAGCACCAACCCCTTCCGCGCATGGCACGCCGCTCGCTCTCCCTGCGGTCACGATGGTTACGAACGCCCTCTCCGAACGGAGATGCAGTTACGTCGTGCGAGTGCAGAATGCGGCAGCATCGACGACGGATCTCCGCGACCTCGCTCACTACCTTTCGACGCTCGGCGTGGCGGGTTGTGATGTGGTCCTTCTCGACGCCGCCTCCCCGCTCCAGTTCGAGATCAACGGACGGATCCTGCGATGGGTGGGACGGCACGTGAAGCCTGGGCCGGAGCAGTGCGCGGGTGGCGGAGGGATCGACATCATCCGCGCCGCCGGCACCTTCGCCGCGTGCGAGAAAGTGATCGTGGCCACCGACGATGTCCGCTACTCGGTGGAGGCCATCGGGCAGATGTGCGAGCTTTTGGAGATGCACGAGGTCGTCGAGCCGCAGGACTATCTCGACCCGCTGCCGTGGTGGGGTGGGGTGGAGGCGGGGCGGATGCTCATTCAGCGCGGCGTCGAGCCGAAACCCGATCACGGCACGACGTTCGGGTTTCGCCGCGGTGCCCTGCGGGCGTTGTGGGCCCTCGGCTCCGTGAGCACGGTCGAAGCGCAGTCGCGAAGGTTGGCCGCGGTGGGCGCCGAAATCCACGCCGCGGGGGACGTGTTCGTCCGGCGCGAGGCCGGCCCCTTCTCGGACTGGCTTTCGGCGCGGCCCCGTCGGGCCGCCGAACATTTCACCTCGCCGTTCGAGAGCGCGCTGTTCTTCTCGATCCTGCCTCTGCTGATTCTGCTGACCACACTGGGCGGACTACGTCTGGCCGGCGCCTGCGCGGGCACGATCGCGTTCGGTGCCGTCGGAATGGCGCTGCACGGACGTGCCGGAGCGACGGCGTTTTTTCCCATGCGCGCATGCTTTCTCGCGCCGTTATGGGTGTTCGAGCGCTCCGTCAGTGTTTACTGGGCGCTGTTCCGGGCCCTCCGCCCGTCGATGGATGCCACGGGCGACCTCGCCGGCGATTCCGGCTCCCCCATTTCCTCGGGTGCGGCCCGCACCGGCACCGAGGGGGATTCCACGTCCACCCGTGGAATCCACTGAGAGACTCAGGTGGCGAAGGCTTTCAGCGCGTCTTCCTCGCTCTCGTAGACCGTGAACATCGGCAGCAGATTGGTCAGACGCAGAGTCTTGGCGACGCGATCGTGCGGCTTCAGCAAACGGAGCGAGGCACCACCGCGCTTGGCTTCACGGGAGACTTGCACCAGCTCGCCCAATCCGTTGCTGTCGATGTAATCCATGTCGGAGAGGTTGAGCAGGATCTTCTTCGATCCATCGCTGAGAATCTGGCCGATGAGCTGCGGGAGGACGGTGTCGCTGACGCCGACCGCGAGGCGGCCCTTGAAATCGACGATGGTCACGTCTCCGGCGTTTCGTGTGGTGATATCCATTGGGCGCGGATCATACAAGCGACTGCGCGGGCCGTCTACGGCGCTCGGTGCCCCAGCACCAAGC
>JBDTOZ010000800.1:0-4241 GCA_039932995.1 Acidobacteriota bacterium
CGTACTGCTCGTTGTCCCGCGCGCCACCGCCAGTCTCGGTCATGAACCAGCCGGTGATGGTCAGGTTGTTGGTGGTGCTCCCCGCCGTGTTGGAAAGCGTGTCGAAGTTCTGCGTCGACGCCGAGGCCAGCGTGGTGAGACTCACGCATTGGGCCGAGGCCGGCGCGGCCACGAACAGGATGGGGAGCAGCGACAGCATCAATGCGAACGAGGCACGGCGAGCGGTCATGAAGTCTCCGGACGGAAGTTTTCGATGCGTTGAAGAAAAATGTGATTACCGCGGACCATTTGAGTCATCGCTGACCGACGGATGCCCGGAAGCCGCAGACGCACGGCGTGCCGAGCAGGAACAACGATTGACCCGAGTACTGGATTACCGGTTGTTCGCGACGCTGCGACCGTCACGAATCGTTTGAGAATGGGAGTCACGCTGTTTTAGCAGTTGGTCCATTGCGCCGTCAATCGAGAAATTGCGGAATCGAGCCGGTAGGACGTTGCTGGGTTCTACGAGTGGAGATGTGTGACCTGTCCGGAGGGTCAAAGAATGTCCCTCGCACCTCGCCGTTCGGTGCGACCATGCGTCGCAACGCTCATGGTCATCCGCAAGCGGATTCAGGTTCAGGGCGTCGTGCAGGGTGTCGGCTTTCGCCCGTTCGTCCACCGGCTGGCGGTCGGTCGCGATCTCACCGGACTCATCTTCAATTCGATGTCCGGCGTGATCATCGAGATCCAGGGCGGCGGTCGAGCGCTGGAAGATTTCGAGAGAGCCCTGAGGAGCGAACTGCCGCCGCTGGCCAGGATCGATTCTCTCCAGACCGCAGAGCTGAAGCCGCGTGCTGACGAAGGGTTCGTGATCCTGGAGAGCGAAAAGGGCCAGGAGGCGGGGACCCTCGTTTCCCCTGACGCCGCGACGTGCGAAGAGTGCCTGCGCGAGGTCGCCGATCCGACGGACCGCCGCTTCCGCTATGCGTTCACCAACTGCACGCACTGTGGTCCCCGCTACACGATCATCCGCGACCTTCCCTACGACCGTGCTCGCACCACGATGGACCTCTTCGTGATGTGCCGGGAGTGCCAGGCCGAGTACTTCGATCCGACAGACCGCCGCTTTCACGCGCAGCCGAATGCCTGTCCGCGGTGTGGGCCGTCTCTGGTCTGGAGCGGTGGCGTGGAAGGATCCTCCGACCCGATGGCGGCGGCCCGTGTGGCTCTGGAACGTGGCGAGGTGGTCGCGGTCCGCGGGCTGGGCGGCTTCCAGTTGGTCTGTGATGCGGGCAATGAGGGCGCCGTGCTGCGACTGCGGGAGCGGAAACGGCGGAGCGAGAAGCCCTTCGCGGTCATGGTGCCGGACCTTGCGGCCGCGGAGAGACTCTGCATCCTTTCCGAGGACGAACGGAGCGCGTTGGTGTCCCGCGAGCGTCCCATCGTGATCCTGGAGCGTCGCACCGGCAATGCCCACCTGGCCCTGGGGAATGACACCTTGGGGGTGATGCTGCCGTACACCCCTCTGCACCAGATGCTCGTGCAGGACTTCGCGGCTCTGGTCGTGACCAGCGGGAACGTCAGCGAGGAGCCGATCGTCATCGACAATGACCGCGCCGCCGATCGTCTGGCCCCCATCGCCGATTCGTTCCTCCTGCATGACCGGGGGATCCATACGCGCGTGGACGATTCAGTGGTGCGCGTCTTCGAAGGCCGAACGCGCCTTCTGCGCCGCGCTCGCGGATTCGCTCCCGGCCCCATCGACCTCGGAAGAGACGTGCCGCAGCTCCTGGCGTGCGGCGCGCAACTGAAGAACACGTTCTGCCTCACTCGCGGTTCGCAGGCGTTCGTCAGCCAGCACATCGGCGACCTCGAGAACTACGAGACGCTGCAGTTTTTCGAGGAGACGCTGGAGCGGATGAAGCGGCTGTTCCGCGTGACCCCGACGGTCGTGGCCCATGACCTTCATCCCGACTACCTCTCCACCCGGTACGCCCTGGCGCTGGACGGGGTACGGCGCATCGCCGTGCAGCATCATCACGCGCACATCGCTTCCTGCATGGCCGAGCACGGACTGCGCGAGCGCGTCATCGGCGTGGCCTTCGACGGCACGGGCCTGGGCACGGATGGCACGATCTGGGGCGGAGAGTTCCTCAGCGCCGACCTCTCGTCGTTCGAGCGGCGCGCGCACCTGCGGCCCGTGTCTCTGCCGGGCGGGGACGCCGCGGTGCGACAGCCGTGGCGCATGGCGCTCAGCCATCTGCTCGACGCAGGGCTGAGGGACGTGCCGCTGGGCGGGGTGAAGGAACGGGACCGTGCGCTGGTGACGACGATGATCGAACGGCAGATCAACAGCGTGCCGACGTCGTCGGCGGGGAGACTCTTCGATGCCGTGGCCTCGATCATCGGTGTTCGTCACGAAGCGACGTTCGAAGCGCAGGCCGCCATCGAGCTGGAGACACTTGCTCGCGCAAACGGTCCGGATTCCGCGTATCGTTACGACATCGGAGAGAGAGTACCGATGGAAATCGATTTCCGGCCCACGATCCGTGCAATCGTCGAGGATCGAGGGAGGGGTGTGATGCGTTCCCGCATGGCCGCGCGTTTCCACGAGACGGTGGCCGCGGTCATCGAGGACGTTTGTGTGCGCATCCGCGATGGGGAGGCGCTGAACCGCGTCTGCCTCAGCGGGGGCACGTTTCAGAACTGGCTTCTGCTCGAGAACGCCCTTCGCAGGCTGCGCAAGCGCGGGTTCGAAGTGTTTTCGCACGCCCTCGTGCCGCCCAACGACGGAGGCATTGCACTCGGTCAGGCAGCGGTGGCCGGCGAGCGCCTGGCGGGGGGACTCTAGCGATGTGTCTGGCCATCCCGGGAAAAGTGGTGGAGACGTTCGAGCGCGACGGTCTGCACATGGCCCGCGTGCAGTTCGGCGGGATCGTGCGCGAAGCCTGCCTCGAATACGTCCCTGATGCCGCGGTCGGGGAGTATGTGCTCGTGCATGTCGGATTCGCGATCAGCCGCGTCGACGAGGCGGAGGCGGCGCGGACCTATGAACTGCTGGCGGAACTGGATCAGCTCAGCGAGCTGGAAGCGCCGGACTGGTCATGAGGGGCGACCGCGCATGAAGTACGTCGATGAATATCGGGACGGCCAGGTGGCCCGGAATGTCGTGCGGGAGATCGAACGGATCCAGACGCGACCCTGGGTGATCATGGAGATGTGCGGCGGACAGACGCACTCGATCGTCAAGCACGGGTTGGATCGTCTGCTCCCCGCCGGCATCGAGCTCGTGCACGGCCCCGGCTGCCCGGTGTGCGTGACGTCGCTGGAGTTGATCGACAAGGCCCACGCCATTGCCCGGAAGAAGGACGTGATCTTCTGCTCGTTCGGCGACATGCTGCGCGTGCCCGGCTCCGACGGCGATCTGTTCGCGGTGAAGTCGGAGGGCGGCGATGTGCGGGTGGTCTACTCGCCGCTGGACTGTCTGAAGATCGCCAAAGAACATCCGGACAAGCAGGTGGTCTTTTTCGCCATCGGCTTCGAGACCACCGCTCCCGCGAACGCGATGCTGGTGTGGCGCGCGAAACGCGAGGGAGTGAGGAATGTTTCGCTGCTGGTTTCCCACGTACTGGTCCCGCCGGCCATCGCCGCGATCCTGCAGTCTCCCTTGAACCGCGTGCAGGGTTTCCTCGGACCGGGTCACGTCTGCGCGGTCATGGGCTATCGCGAGTACGAGCCGCTGGCCTCGCGATTCCGCGTCCCGATCGTCATCACCGGCTTCGAGCCGCTGGACATTCTGGAGGGCACGCTGGCCACGTTGCGCCAACTGGAGGAAGGGCGGGCGGAGGTGGAGAACCAGTACGTGCGCATCCTGGGCCGCGACGGGAATCTGGCCGCGCAGAAGACGGTGTCCGAGGTGTTCGAGGTCTGCGATCGGAAATGGCGGGGCATCGGGAGCATCGCCGCGAGCGGGTATGCCTTGCGCGAGCCGTATCACGCCCACGATGCGGAGCGGATTTTCCAGGTCGCCGAGATCGAGCGGCAGGAGCCGGCGGTCTGCATCAGCGGCCAGATCCTGCAGGGCATCGCCAAGCCGCACGACTGCCCGGCCTTCGGCACCGCATGCACACCCCGCACGCCGCTCGGCGCGACGATGGTCTCCTCCGAAGGCGCCTGCGCCGCGTACTACGCGTACGGCCGGCATTTGCAGCGCGAAGAGGTTTCTGCGTGAGGCACGTTTCGTCTCGCGCTGCGACGGC
>JBDTOZ010000801.1:0-4418 GCA_039932995.1 Acidobacteriota bacterium
CAGGATCGGCTGTAACGGCTCGATGGTCCAGGGCACTTCGATGAAGTCGTCGGCGAGTTTTTGCATGTCCTCGTCGCCTTCGTCGCAGATCAGGATCAGCTTGCCGTCGCGGGCCTTCACTTCCTGCAGGTTCGAGGCGACTTTGTCGTAGACCGGCGTGTGTGTGGCCACGGCCACCACGGGCATGTTTTCGTCGATGAGGGCGATCGGGCCGTGCTTCATCTCGCCGGCCGGGTAGCCCTCGGCGTGGATGTACGAGATCTCCTTGAGCTTCAACGCTCCCTCGAGCGCAATCGGGTAGTGCACGCCGCGGCCGAGGAAGAGGAAGTCCTGGGCGTTGTGCCACTTGTTTGCCAGTTGCTGGATCTTCTTCTCCTGCGATTTGATGAGGTGCTCGATCTTGTGGGGGATCGTGGACAGCTCGTGCATCGCGTAGCGGATGTCGTCACGGTCATCTCCGCGCAACTGACGCACGTAGAGGGACAACAGGTAGAACGCGGTCAATTGGGTGGTGAAGGCCTTGGTGGAGGCCACTCCGATCTCCGGGCCAGCGTTCGTGTAGATGGTCCCCTCGGACATGCGCGTGGCGGCCGAGCCGATCACGTTGCAGATCGTGATCAGCTTCGCCCCTTTGGCCTTGGCCTCCTGCATGGCCGCGATCGTGTCCGCCGTCTCGCCGGACTGCGTCACGCCGATCACCAGCGTGTTCGCGTCGACGATCGGATCGCGATAGCGATACTCCGAGCCGTAGTCCACTTCCACGGGGATTTTGGCCGCGCTCTCCAGGAGGAACTTGCCGACCAGTCCCGAATGCCACGACGTGCCGCAGGCCACGATGTGGATGCGCGTGAACTTCGCCCACTCTTCGGGCGTGAACTGCAGGTCGTTGAAGTAGATCTCGCCGGATTCCTCGAACATCCGGCCGTTGAAGGTGTCGCGCACGGCGCGGGACTGTTCGTGAATCTCCTTGAGCATGTAGTGCCGGTAGCCTTCCTTCTCGGCCATCACGGCGTCCCAGAGGATCTTCTTCGGCTCGCGCTCGACTTTCTGGTCGTCGCGGGTGAAGACCTCTACTTTCTGGTTGTCGACAATGGCGTACTCGCCATCCTCGAGATAGATGATGTTGCGGGTGTAGCTGAGAAGCGGAGCCACGTCCGAGGCGACGAGGTTCTCGCCTTCGCCGAGGCCGATCACGAGCGGCGGACCGTTCTTCGCGGCGATGATCGTGCCCGGATCGTCGGCGGCGATGATCACCAGCGCGTAGTGTCCTTCCAGCTCCTTGAGGGACTTTTTCACCGCCTCGACGAACGGCGTGCCGTCTTTGCGGTGCTCCTCGATGAGATGGGCTACGACCTCGGTGTCGGTCTCGCTCTTGAACTCGTGTCCCTGTTTCTTGAGACGCTGCTTGAGCGGCAGGAAGTTCTCGATGATGCCGTTGTGGATGACCACGACGTTGCCGGTGCAGTCGCGATGCGGATGGGCGTTGTTCTCGTTGGGCTTGCCATGCGTGGCCCAACGCGTGTGGCCCATGCCGAAGGTGCCGTGCAACTCATGATCGGCGAGCTTGTTCTCGAGGTTGGAAAGCTTCCCCTCGGCGCGCACGACGTCCACACCACTGTCGTTCACCACGGCGATGCCCGCGCTATCGTAGCCGCGATACTCGAGCTTCTTGAGCCCGCCCAGAAGGACCGGTACGACGTCTCGCGTGCCGACATAGCCGATGATTCCGCACATGTGATTTCCCCTTGAAAGTTCACGGATGAAGGATGAAGGGCCGAGCGACCGCGTCCTTCATCCTTCAGCCTTCATGCTTCGTCCATTAGAATCCGAGCCAGTGAAAAAGTTCTTGGTGGCCCTGCTCGTGCTCGCGACCGTCGCATGCGGCAAACGGGGTGATCCCCGTCCACCCATTCCGGTGATCCCGCAGGCCACGAGCGACCTCGTTGTAACACAGCGCGGGAACCGGGTGATTCTGGCCTGGTCGTACCCCGGGCTCACGACCGCCGGACGCAGTCTGACCGACATCAAGACCATCTCCATCCATCGCTACGAGGAATCCCTCCCCGTCTCGCCAGGTGGACGCGATCCGGAAACACTGATGCCCGGCGACGTCGATCCGGACCAGCCTCTTCCCATCGTGCTGTTCTCGAAGGTCCCGACGATTGCACAGGCGCAGTTCGCAAAGCTCAACACCCGCATCCAGAGCATAGAAAAGGCCAACCTCGGCAGTGCCAGCGCCGGATCGCGGCTCTTCTTCACCGACACGCCCGCCTTCCTCTCGACGGACGGACGCCCGGTGCGCATCACCTATGCGGTGGTCACCGAGGGGACCAGTGCCCGCAGCCAATTCTCGAATCTGGCCATGATCATTCCCCTTCCCGTCGGAGCGGCGCCCAAGCTGGCCGGGACCGCCCAGCCCGAGGGCATCAAGCTGACATGGAACGCTCCGGCGACGACCGCCGGGGACGCCGCGGCGCCGGTCGTGAGCGGGTACAACGTGTATCGCACCGAGCCGGGAGTGGTGCCGGGCGATCTCGACACGCCGCTGAATCCCGCGCCCGTGAAGGAGACCACGTTCACCGACGCCCCGTCGTACGGCGAGCATGAATACCGCGTGGCGGCCGTGGCCGCGACCGGCCCGCCTCTGGTGCAGGGTGAGCTTTCCGAGCCGTTGCGCATCGACTTCCGCGACCGCGTGGCCCCTCCGGTACCGGCCAGCGTCACGCCGCTCATCGAGCAACGCGCCGTGCGCCTGATCTGGGACCCCGTCGAGGCTCCCGATCTCGCCGGCTACCGTGTCTACCGGAGCGAAGGCGTGGGGCATGGGAACGCCATCAAGGACATTGGGACGATCCAACTGGGGAACGAGGTCACGGCCACGTCATTCCTCGACCTGAGCGCGAATCTCGGCATCGCCTACCGCTATTCAGTCACGGCCGTCGACAAGAGCGGAAACGAGAGTGCCCGCGCGTTCACCGACTGGGTGGTCGCTCCGAAGACGCCATGAGCCGGAGCCATCCCGCCGATGCGGGACGCAGGGCGTTCGTTCGAACATAGTCATGAAGATTCGACCCGCGACCTCGGCCGATCATGAGCGCATCCACGAGATTCTCGTGGCCACCGCCCGCTTCACGCGCCAGGAGGTAGGGTGGGCGATGGAGCTGGTCGATCTGGCGCTCGCTCATCCGCTGAAACGGGAGCACGAGTACGAGGCACATGTGCTCGAAGAGGCCATGGCCGGATCCGAGCACGACGTGCAGGGCTATGTGCTCTTCGGCCCGACGCCGAAAGCCGAGGGCGTGTTCGACCTCTACTGGATCGCCGTCGATCCCGCCAGGCAGCGCCAGGGACTGGGGCAGATCCTGCTGCGGTTCGTCGAGAACGAAGTACGGCGGCAGGAGGGACGGATGCTCCTCATCGAGACCTCGTCCAAACGGAGCTATGCGCCCACGGTGAGGTTCTACCTGCGCGCCGGATACAGAGAAATTTCGCGCATCAAAGACTTCTACCGCATCGAGGACGACAAGGTCGTGTTCTCCAAGGACCTGTGAACCGAGCCGTCGTCGCGACCTGCCCACTTTGCGAGCAACGCCCTGGAGAGCCTTGACTCAACCCACCGTCTGGAATGATGCCGAGCACGCGAAGCAGCTCGCGCATGCCACATGGATGGCCAACACGGCCGTCCTGATGCATCTCAACGAGCGGGCCACGGGAGATCCGGCCCGGGACTGGTTGTCGTCGTGGGCGCATCGCTGGTTCGTGGGGAAGGACCTGCGGGTCCTGGTCCTGGGGTGCGGCGAGGGTTGGCTCGAGCGCGCCGTCGCGCAGTGGCCGTTCGTCGCGCACATCGATGCCGTCGATTTTGCGGAGGAGGCCGTGGCCCGGGCCCGGCAAGCGGCGCAGGGCATCGGCAAGATTCACTATGGCGTCGTGGATCTCAATCGCGATGAGCTTCCGGCGGAGGCTTACGACGTCGTGCTCGCGCACTCGGTCCTGCATCACGTCGAGAACCTCGAGCACGCCTACGCGCAAATCGGGCGTGCCATGCGGCCGGCTGCGACCTTGATCGTGAACGAATACGTCGGACCGGATCGCTTTCAATACAGCGACGACGTGCTCTCGATCATGAACACACTGCTGGCCTGCCTGGGCCGGCCGCCGCGCGTGCGTCCCACCGTGGAGGAGATGATCGCCAACGACCCGACCGAAGCGGTTCGCTCGCAGGCGCTGGTGCCTCTGCTGGAGCGCGCGTTCAAAGTCGTGGAGCACAAGAACATCGGCGGGACGATTCTGCAGCACCTCTTGTACGAGATTGCGCCGGACTATCGCTTCGAGGTGCCTCGGGAACGCGCGCTCGTGGAGCTCCTCTGCACCATCGAAGCATTGCTGGTCGATACGCGACGCGTGCCTTGCGACTA
>JBDTOZ010000802.1:0-4606 GCA_039932995.1 Acidobacteriota bacterium
GGCCCCCTCCCCCGCCGGACCACCCCACGCTATGATGCCCGGCGCATGCAAGTCGACGTGGTTCGCGAACCGAAGCTCTCGAAGATCGATCACCTGTTCATCCTGTTGGCCGAGGGGAAGCTCGACGTTCCGCTTCCGGAGGCCGCTGCCAAGGCCGTCCGCGACGCAAAGTTCGAAGGACGCGCCGACGAGTCCATCACCACGCTGGCCGGCGAGCCGCGCAAGATCACGCTCCTCGGGCTGGGCAAGCACGAGGCCTTGACGCACCGGGGCGTGCGCGCGGCCATCACCGCGGCCGGACGGATCGCCAAGAAACACCGCGATGCAGGCATCGCCCTGCTGTTCCCCTACACCCTGCCACGCATGGACGCCACGCAGACGACGCTGGCCGTGGCCGACGCGCTGGCCCAGAGCGACTACAAGTACGACCGGTTCATCACGGTCAAGAAAGAGCAGAAGCGCATCGCCATCCGCGGCAGCGTGATCGCCCCGGACGGGGATGCGAAGGCGCTCACGGCCACGGCCAGGGCCATGGCCGAGGCCATCGAGACGGTGCGCGATCTCGGCAATGCCCCTCCCAACGTGATCACGCCGGCGGAGCTGGCCAACCGCGCCGAGGAGGTGGCCAAACGGGTCGGGGTCAAATGCACGGTCTACGGCAAGAGCGAGATCGAGCGCATGAAGATGGGGGGCCTGCTCGCGGTCAACCGCGGCTCGGTGGAAGAGCCCCGCTTCGTGGTCATGGAGTACGCGCCGCGCAAGGCCAGAAAGCACGTGGCCCTGGTCGGCAAGGGCATCACCTTCGACTCCGGCGGCATCTCCATCAAGCCGGCCGAGCGCATGGAGGAGATGAAGTTCGACATGTGCGGCGCGGCCGCGGTGATCGGGATCGTCGAGGCGGCCGCGAAACTGGCGCTGCCGGTGAAGATCACCGGCATCTTCGCCGCCACCGACAACGTTCCCGGAGGCAGCGCCTACAAGCCGAGCGAGATCATCACCATGATGAGCGGCAAGACGGTGGAGGTCGTGAACACGGACGCCGAGGGCCGGATGATCCTGGCCGACGCGCTGCACTACGCCTCGCAACTGAAGCCCGATCACATCCTCGACTACGCCACCCTGACCGGAGCCTGCGTGGTCGCTCTGGGCGGCGAAGCGGCCGGTCTCTTCACCAACGACGACGAGCTGGCGCAGAAGTTGATTGAGTCGGGTGAGCGCGTCGGTGACCGCCTCTGGAGAATGCCTGCCTGGGACGAGTACAAGGAATTGATCCGCAGCGAATGGGCGGACATGAAAAACTCGGGCGGGCGTTGGGCCGGCGCGATCACCGCGGCAGTGTTTCTGAAGGAGTTCGTCGATTGTCCGTCATGGGCGCATCTGGACATAGCAGGGACCGCGTATGCGGAGAGCGAGAATCCACGGGAGGCGCGCGGCGCCAACGGCGCGGGCGTGCGCGTGACCATCGATTTCCTACGCTCGCTCTGACCGGGCTGCTGCTGCTGGGCATGGCCTGCTCGCGGGGTGCGACGCGCAAGGCCGCGGCAGCCATCCCTCCCGCCGAGCCGGAGATCGATTTCACCCTCATCGACTCGCCCAGCCTGCAATACCTTCCCCGCCACGAGGAGGCCAAGGGCTGGCGGCTGGAGGAGGACCCGATGGTCGTTCCGGGAGACCGGATCGGCACCTACCTCGGTCCCGACGGCCAGCACTTCACCCGCTACGAGCTCGTGGACGTCACGGCCGGCAAGTACCTGACCCTGGACGGCAAAGGTTTCGCCACGGTGGAGATCTTTCGCTTTCCCGACTTCGTGAAGGCCTTCGGCGCGTACTCGATGCGCAAGGAGGCCGCGCGCCGGTTTCTGCCCATCGAGAACGAGGCCTACGTGAGCAAGTTCGCGGTGCACTTGTGGCGCGGACCGTTCTACGTCCGGGTCACCGGCGGCGCGCCGAACGCGTTCGACGCCTTGACCGGCCTGGCCTCGTTCGTGGCCGAGCGCATGCCCCCCGCCCCCTCCCGTCCGGCCGTGTTCAATTTCTTTCCTGTCGACACCCGTGTGGCCAACAGCGAGCGCTACTCCGCCGACATCGGCTTCGGCCAGGCCATCCTGGGCAACTCATTCCAGGCCCGCTTCAACATCGGCGGCGACGTCATGGACGGCCTGATCATCCCCGCCGCCAACCGCGCCGCGGCCACGCGCATCCTGAACGCCTACAAGGCGCTCTACGTGCGCAACGGCAAGCTCCTCGATCCAATCACCAACCTCGGCGAGGACAACTTCACGGGCGAAGACCGCTTCCTCGGCCGCGCCGTGGCCTTCCGCATCGACCGCTTCGTCATCGCCTTCAACGGCTTCAAGGAACGGCAGAAACTCGTCGACCTGGCCGTGGCCACCGACGCGCGCATGCTCGGCTCGATCCGAAAGCAACTCGTCGCCGCGGACGACGAAGCCGAACGCGCCAAGGAGCCGCCCAAGACCAACGACCGCGGCTTGCCCTGGCAGCGGCCTTAACGGGATTGAGGATTGAGGATTGAGAATTGAGGATTAGCGAGGCGCTTCGCGCCGAGCGTTCCATCCTCAATCCTCAATTCTCAATCCGGTCCATCCTCAATCCTCAATCCTCAATCCTCAATCCGGTCCATCCTCAATCCTCAATTCTCAATCCTCAATCCGGTTAATCCTCAATCCGGTTCACTCACCGCTCCCAGGTGCCGGACTTGCCTCCGGACTTGCGCATGAGTTGGAGGCCTTCGATGACGATGCCCTTCTCGGCGCTCTTGCACATGTCGTAAATGGTCAGGGCAGCCACGGCGCAGGCCGTCATGGCTTCCATTTCCACGCCGGTCTTCCCTTCGCAGCGGACGATGGCGTGGATCTCGATGGTGCCTCCGACGGAGTCGATGTCGAACGTGATGTCGACGGATTCGAGGGCCAGCGGGTGCGCCAGAGGGATCAGCGTCGGAGTCTGCTTGGCGGCCAGGACGCCGGCGATCTTGGCCGTGGTCAGAACATCTCCTTTGGGGAGGGCCCGTTCGACGAGCTTCTGCAGCGTCGCGGGAGTCATCCGCACCGAGGCGGTGGCCACCGCCTCGCGCTGGGTCGGCTTTTTGGCGCCGACGTGCACCATGGAAATGCCGCCGGTCTCATCGAGATGCGAGAAATCTTTCGCCATACAGCCTTTCCGCCTCCTCCAGTTCCTTCGGTGTGTTCACGTTCATCAACGGCTCGCCGCCGAATCGCCCACGCAGTTCGCCCTCGGGGATCATCTCCTGTCCACCGAGGGTGTGCAAATCGAAGACCCCTGCCTCGATGCGTGCTTCGAGCTGCGGGAGAAGGTCCGCAGTCCAGACCGCGCACAGCGGTTGCGGACGTCCGTTCCAGGTGGGGATGCCCCCGCGATCGCGGAGGTAGCGCAGAAGGTCCGCAGTCACGAGCGGATAGTCGACCGCCAGGACAAAGCACGGCTGCCCGGCATGACGCAGTGCCGCCACGATCCCGAAGACCGCCGCTTCCCCTTCGTGCGAGGCCTCGAAGATCGTCTCGATCTTCCGTTCGATCTGCAGTGGCTCGCCGCCGGCGCGCTGGACCGCGACCACGCCGTTGAACGCCGATTCCGCAACCGCGACGATCCGACGGAGGAACAACTCCACCTTGGATTGGCCCATCCGCCGCGAACGGCCGCCCGTCAGGATGTATGCGTTCACGGCGCTACGGTAGCAGGGATGGGGGCACGGGCACCTTGCCCGGCCAGACTGTTGCGGGCGAGACGCCCGAAGCAACCGCGGGCAGGATGCCCGCGGCCCCACCTCGAGGCTCACAGTACAGTCTCATAGGTGCACTCGCCACAAGCCTCTATGAGACTGAGAGCCTATGAACCTATGAGACTCCGCCACCGGGGCGCCTTCTCATAGAATCGCGCCCGATGCCCGTGTCCGCGATCATTCCCACCCTGAACGAGGAAGTGCGGATTGGGGACACGATCGAGGCCGCGTGGGCGGCGGGGATCGACGAGATCATCGTCGCGGATGGTGGGAGCACCGACTCCACGGTGGCCATCGCCCTTGCGCACGGGGCACGCGTCCTGAGCGGCGAGCGGATGCGCGCGCGTCAACTGAATCGCGGGGCGCATGCGGCCTCCCACGAGACCCTGCTCTTCCTCCACGCCGATACGCTGCTCCCGGCCGGCGCCTGCGACGCGATCACACGGGCGATGGAGGCGGGGTTCGACTGCGGGGGCTTCGGCGTGACGTTTCTCGAGGGAGGTCCGCGACTGGCCTACGTCGCGTTCATGATCAATGCACGGACCCGCCTGACCCGCGCACCGTGGGGCGATCAGGCTCACTTTTTTCGCCGCGCCGCGTTTCCCGGATATCCCGAGATCCCCATCATGGAGGACTACGTGCTCGCGCGCCGCATGAAACACGTAGCCATCCTGCCCTTGAAAGTACGCACCTCCGGCCGCCGCTTCCTGGCCAAGGGAGTCATCCGCACTTCGATTCTTAACTGGCTCGTCATCGCCGGCTATCACCTCGGAGTGTCCCCGGAACGCCTGGCAGCGTGGTATCGGAGGTGAGGCGAGGTTGCTGTGTTGCTGTGTTGCTGTGTTG
>JBDTOZ010000803.1:0-4445 GCA_039932995.1 Acidobacteriota bacterium
ATTGGAGTCACTCGGAGTTCGGGCCAAACTCCAGGCGGTGGACTTTAGTCCACCGAAGCGGTGGACTTGAGTCCACCGAGGCTCTCGCGAGGACGTCCCCCTCTGCCCTTCGCGGCTCTCGACACGAGCGTGGCGAGAAACTCACACGGCTCACGGCTCACTCCTCGCGAGTGCCCGGTGGACTCAAGTCCACCGCTCCACAGAGGCGCAGCCGCAACCAAAGCCGCCGTAGGCGGCGGTAGCCAATAGCACCCGGCTTCAGCCGGGTGAAGAAGGCGGCATTTGCATGAGCCCGCGTAGCGGGGCGACAGGAACGGGTCGCGTGAATCTGTCGCCCGCGTAGCGGGCTGATTCACGGGCCTCGTCCGTCACCCGGCTGAAGCCGGGTGCTAGTGCTCTGATGCCGCCTACGGCGGCCTGGAATCTTCGCGTCGCGCGAAGAAATTCGAGGTTAGTAGCACTGAGGCGGAGCCGCAACAAAAGGCGCCGTAGCCTGCCCGCGGTGAATCAGACGGCCATTGGCCGGCCGAAGAGGAACCCCTGCACTTCCTCGCATTTCTGCTCGCGCAGGATCTCCACCTGGGCTTCCGTCTCGACTCCTTCGGCGGTCACGGAGAGGTCGAGGCCGTGGGCCATGGCCACGATGGCGGAGACGATGGCCCGGTTGCTGCGGCTCTTGTCGATCTCCTGCACGAACTCGCGGTCGATTTTGACGCGGTCGATCGGAAACCTCCGCAGGTAGCTGAGCGCCGAGTGGCCGGTGCCGAAATCGTCGATGGCGATGCGCACGCCCAGCTCGCGGAGCTCGGCCAGCGTGGCGATGGTCCGGGCCGTGTTCAGCATGGCCGTACTCTCGGTGATCTCCAGCTCCAGGAGGCGGGGATCGAGGCCGCTCTCTTCGAGGGCATGAGAAACGACCGCACAGATGTCCGACTGCTGGAACTGCCGCGGCGAGAGATTGACCGAGATGCGCAACGAGTCCCACTGCCGCGCCTGACGGCAGGCCTGGCGCAGGACCCACTCGCCGATCGGAATGATCATCCGGGTCTCCTCGGCGATGCCGATGAACGACGCCGGCTGCATGAGACCGTGCCCGGGACGGTTCCAGCGGACCAGCGCTTCCATGCCCACGGTGCGGCGCGTCTCCAGTTGCACCAGCGGCTGGTAATACACGACCAGTTCCTCGCGCTCGATGGCGCGCCGGAGCGCGCTCTCGATCGAGAGACGCTCCGCGGCCCGCACGTTCATGGCCGGGGTGCAGAGCTGATAGGAGTTGCGGCCCAGCTCCTTGGCTCGGTACATGGCGCTGTCGGCATTCTTGAGCAGCGACTCCGCGGTGTCGCCGTCGCTGGGATGCAAGGCGATGCCGATGCTCGTGGTCACGTACAGCTCGTGTCCCTCGACCCGCACGGGTTGAGCCACGGTCTCGAGCAGTTTCTGCGCGATCTTCGCGGCGTCCTCGGCCTGACCGAGATCGCTGAGCAGGACCGTGAACTCGTCCCCTCCCATCCGGGCGATGGTGTCTCCCTCACGCAGGACGGAGCGGAGCCGCGCGGCGATGACGCGCAGCATGTCGTCGCCGAGGCTGTGCCCGAGCGTGTCGTTGACGATCTTGAAACGGTCAAGATCGAGGAACATCACCACCAGAGGCGTCTGCTGACGCTTGGCGTGAGCCAGGGCGATGGTGAGGCGGTCCCGAAACAGCAGCCGGTTCGGCAGGCCGGTCAGGGCGTCATGGTAGGCCTGATACTCGATCTGCTCCTCGGCCCGGCGACGCTCGCCGATGTCGCGCGAGACCGAGATGACTTCGGCAACTTTTCCGTTCGCGTCCAGAATGGCCCGGCTGGTGGATTCGAACCAGACGAACGTCCCGTCTCTCCTGAGCGCCCGATAGCTGAACGTGCGGCCGTTGGCATCGGGAACGATGGCACGCAACAGGGGCCGGTCTTCGGGATGGATGAAGGCGCGGATGGAGGTGCCGACCACGTCCGCCGGCTCGAAGCCCAGCAGGTTGCGCAGCGCGTCGGAGGCGTAGAGGAAGACTCCTTCCGGAGTCGTGCGTGCGATGAGGTCGGTCGAATTCTCGGCCATCAGGCGATAGCGGGCCTCGCTGTCCCGCAACGCCGTCTCGGCGCGCTTGCGATCGGTGATGTCGACCACCGTTCCCTCGATCACGTCCCCCACCATGTGTACGCTCTCGAGACCCCACAGCAGGCTGCCGTCCTTGCGGCGCAGCCGCACTTCCTGCCCGCGGATGCCGCCTTCGCGGCGTACCCGCTCCAAGAAGGGCGCTCGCTCGGACGGATCGAAGTAGAGGTCGATGGCGCGGAGCTGGAGAAACTCTTCGCGCGAACCGTAGCCGAGCATCCCGGCCATCGATTCATTGCACTCCATGATTCGCCCGTCCACCGTGTTCCGATAGACGCCGGCCAGATTGCGCTCGAAGAGCAGCCGATGCCGGCGTTCGCTCTCGCTCAGGGCCAGATAGGTGCGCCGGCGCTCCAGCGCGGAGACCAGGATCTCGCCGGCGATACGAAGCAAGGCCAGAGTCTCCTCGCTCCACTGCGTCTCGTGGGTGAGGGTGCTGCATCCGACGGTTCCGATGAATTGTTTCTTCATCACCAACGGCACGAAGACGCCGCTGCGGATGCCCTGACGCTGGAAGAGACGCCGCTCGTTCACCGCCTGCCCAGGCAGGTCTTCCAGGGAGGAGAACGTCACCGGCTGCCCCTGTTGCAGGCGCTCGATGAACCAGGGAAAGGAGACCATGGGCATGTGCCCGTACTGTTCGCCACGGGGAGCTTCTCCGACGGCGCTCCACTCGTGCGTCATCCTCCCAGCCAGATCGGTGGCATCCATGAGGATGGTGATGCAGCGCTCGGCCCCGACGAATCGGCCGATGTCCCCCAGGGCCTCGCGGATGGCCGCGTCCACCTCATCCTCGGCCGCATTCGCGAAACGGGTGGAGATCCCGGCAATGAGCTTCTCGAACTCGACGCGATGGCGCAACGCCTCCTGCGTCTTCCGGCGATCGCTGGCATCCATGGCCATGGCCACGAGATCCGCGATGGAGCCGGCGAAATGCTCCTCCTCGGACACCCAGGTCCGGAGTGCGCCGGTGTGCTCAAAGCAGACCACTCCGGTCATGTTGCCGAGACGCCGGATGGGCGCGTCCAGCATCGACGTCACGCCATGCGGGTCGAGGTACGTCTGCGTGAAGGCGCTGGTGCGGGGATCGAGCCGCGCATCAGAGACATTGAGGGTGCGCTCGCTCTCCAGGGCCTTGAAGTAGGCCGGGTAGCCCAAGGCCGTCAGTTCGCCGCCATCCGAGTGCCATGCGCTCGTGCGCTCGAACAACTCCGTGCATTGGATGGCGCGGCGATCGGGAGTGAAGAACCAGATGCCCACGCGCTCCACTTCCAGCGTCTCCGCGGCCTTTTCGGCAATCTCACGCAACGCCTCGGGGAGACGTCCGGCGTGTAGAGACGGACGCCGGGCCAGGTCGACCAGAGCATCGTGCTGGCGGCGGGCGTTGGAAAAGCGGTCTCGGACGAACGGCGTGGACAACTGCGGCCTCAAGTAGGCCGTTCAAGGGCGATCCCGCCGGGAAAATTTCGGTTCGGCCGATCCTCCCCCCTACGCGCCGGATTCACCGGAAACTGTCACACCTTCTCCAGACCGTAAACCTTCACGTTCACCTCGGAGGCGTAATGACGCAAGGGGGCGGAATCGGGACGGCGAACGCCGGAGGCCCAGATCAGGGTCTCCTCGAGAGTGTCCACCTCGGCCCGCTGGATCGGATACGGCTGATGGTGGACACGGGCGCGATGGAGCGAGTGGTCGTCGTCCTGCGTGTAGAGAAAGTAACGCTCCATGAGAAAGTGCTCGAGCGTCCCCGGGCTGGCGTGCGTCACCGGCCCCTCCACGGGGCGGTACCGAATCCTGGCGTCCCCCGGCAGCGATCCACGTGCGTCCGTGCGCCGGCTCTCGAAGTCGATCGTGGGGAATGGTCCCCGACCGGCCTCGAATTTCATCTCGGCTTCATAGTAGGAGAGCTTGTACGCGGCACGCGCCGCGGCGACGGCAAGCTTGCTCGACGCATCCAGACTGAAGAACCACACTCCGGGATCGGATCCTTTCGCGTGTACGTACGTGCGCACGTTGATCTCATGAAAGTGCGAGATCCACGGCAGCGCCGGCGTGAGCGTGGCCCGCACGCCGCTGAGAGAGAACGGCACCAGGGCCACGTACGCCTTCCCCTCGAACGTGTCCACCGTCAACCGCGACGGAAGCAGCGCCTGCAACTCCCCCACCGGCACCTCCCAATGCAGGAAAAGCAGGTGGTGCCAGTTCTGATGAAGCAGGACCATCTGGTCCGGCTCGAGCGTAGGGGTGATGCGGTCGATGGGGTCGTGCGGATGCATGTCCCGAAGTTACCATGCGCG
>JBDTOZ010000804.1:0-2656 GCA_039932995.1 Acidobacteriota bacterium
GTAAAACCGCGCGGACCTCAACGTTTCCAGTTCTCTCCGTTCGTCCACTGGATCGTCTTGAGGTCACTGCTGATTACGCCCGTGACATGGCCCGGTGGCTCGGGGATCAAGGTGCTGCCGCCCTCCAGGCGCGCTGGAAAGACCACTCCGTGCTCGTCCCGCACTTCCACCTTTGTGGCGCTCAACAGCCGGATGGTGCAGGGATGAGTCGGGACTCCCCGGAAATGCCATGTACCGACAAAGTCCGCCAGTGTCGCCATTCACCACCTCCAAGTTTTCAGGAAAGGATCCCGCGAATCTTAGCAGTGTCCGCTTGAGTTGCTCAGTGCGCCATCACTTCCGGCGCCTCGTCCACCGTCCCGCGCAGGATCTGGTCGATCGTGTCGCCGGCCAGCAAGGCCTCCAGCGCGGAGCCCCACACACGCGCCACTTCCTGGGGCGCCACGCGCACGATCGGAACGCCGTTGCGCTCGATGAGGAAGGTGCCGTACGAGGTGTGGCCGAGGCGCTGCGCCACGACGCCCGCTTGGCGCGCCTGGGCCAAGACCGCTTCCGGGTCGGCGGTGGCCACGAGAGCCCGCGCCTGCGACTCGCTGAAGAGCAGGGCTACGTCGTCGAGTGAATCCGCGTGCCCGGCCAGATCGACGTGGCAACCGATGCCGGCCATCGACATCTCCGCGAGCGCCACCGCGAAACCGCCGTTGGAGAGGTCGTGCGCACTGCGCAGGAGCTTCGTGCCGTGCAGCGCCAGCAGCAGATCGATGAGCTTCTTCTCGCGCTCCAGGTCGACGCGCGGACTCCGGACCAGCGCATCCGCGGCGAACATCTGTTGCCACTCCGATCCGCCCAGCTCTTCGCGCGTTTCGCCGAGGAGGACCACGTCCAGGCCGGCCTCGGTGAAGGAGAGGCCGCAGCCATCGCGGTCGCTCTCCATGAGGCCCACCATCCCCACGGTGGGCGTCGGGTGGATGCCGCGGCCTTCGGTCTCGTTGTAGAAGGAGACATTGCCGGACACCACCGGCGTGCCCAGGGCCAGGCAGGCATCGCTGATGCCCCGGATGCACTCGGAGAACTGCCACATGATCTCGGGCCGCTCGGGAGAACCGAAGTTCAGGCAGTCGGTGATGGCCACCGGGAGCGCGCCCGACACGGCCACGTTGCGCGCCGCTTCCGCGACGGCCTGCTTGCCGCCTTCGTATGGGTCGAGGTAGCAATAGAGGGGGTTCACATCCGACGACAACGCCAGCGCGCGGCCGGTCTCCTTGATGCGCACGATGGCTGCGTCGCGCTTCTCCGGTCCGGCGATCGTGTTCGTGCGTACGGTGGTGTCGTACTGGCCGTAGATCCACTGTTTCGAGCAGAGGTTCGGAGATCCGATCAGGCGCAGGAGTGTTTCGGTCTGGTCGAGGTCGCGGACTTCGTCGCGTTGCAGTGTGGCGGCGATGCGGTCCGCGTACTCCGGCCGCGCCACCGGCCGCTGATATAACGGTGCCTCGGTGGAGATGGGATCGACCGGAATGGCCGCCGCTTCCTGGCCGTGCCAGAAGAGGCGCACGTGTCCGTCGTCCGTGACCTCCCCTACCACCGCCGCGTTCAGGTCCCACTTCTCGAACGTGCGGATCACTTCCTCTTCTCGCCCCTGCCTGGCCACGATGAGCATCCGCTCCTGTGATTCGCTGAGCATGATCTCGTACGGAGTCATGCCGCTCTCGCGCATGGGCACGCGGTCGAGGTGCATGCGCACGCCCGTGCCGGCACGGCCCGCCATCTCGAACGAAGACGAGGTCAGTCCCGCCGCGCCCATGTCCTGAATGCCGACCACGGCGTCCGAGTCCATGATCTCCAGGCAGGCCTCGAGCAGCAGCTTCTCCGTGAAGGGATCGCCGACCTGCACGGTGGGCCGCTTCTCCTCGGAGGCTTCATCGAATTCCGCCGAGGCCATGGTCGCGCCATGGATGCCGTCGCGACCCGTCTTCGAGCCGACGTAGATGACCGGATTGCCGACGCCGCTGGCCGTGCCTTTGAAGATCTTCTCGCGGCGCGTGACGCCGAGTGCGAAGGCGTTGACGAGAATGTTGCCGTTGTACGAGGAGTGGAACGAGGTCTCGCCACCGACGGTGGGGATGCCGATGCAGTTGCCATAGCCGGCGATGCCACGCACGACCCCGTCGACGAGGTACTTCATGCGCGGCGCGTCGAGGTTGCCGAAGCGCAGAGAGTCGAGCGAGGCGATGGGACGCGCGCCCATGGTGAAGATGTCCCTGAGGATGCCGCCCACCCCCGTGGCCGCCCCCTGGTAAGGCTCGATGAACGACGGATGATTGTGAGACTCCATCTTGAACGCCGCCACCCAGCCATCGCCAATGTCGATCACCCCCGCGTTCTCCCCCGGCCCCTGCACGACGCGCGGTCCGGTCGTGGGGAAGTTGCGCAGGTGAACGCGCGACGATTTGTACGAGCAGTGCTCGGACCACATCACCGAGAAGATCCCCAGCTCGGTGTAGTTGGGCGCCCGTCCCAGGATCTGCAGAACGCGCTGGTACTCGTCGGGAGTGAGGCCGTGCGAGGCGATCAGCTCGGGCGTGATTTGAGGGTCAGGCATGGCTCGCGGATTCTAACGGTCGCACGTGCTCGCGCGCGAGGAGACGTTCACGGC
>JBDTOZ010000805.1:0-6554 GCA_039932995.1 Acidobacteriota bacterium
ACGGTGGACTAAAGTCCACCGCTCCACAGAGGCTCACCGCAGCGCCCTCTCGCCCGCGGCCCCTCCGGAAGCCGGGGAGAGACCGCGGTCAGGCTTGCCGCCTCAGGCCACGCGGATCCAGCGGGCCAGCTCAGGGAGTGTCGGACGCTTGCCGTACGAGAGGATGCCGATCCGGAAGATCTTGGCCGTGACCCAGAAGAACACGGCGATGGTGACCACGGAGACGGCCATCGAGAGCAGGACGTGCCACATGGGCGGGTCCGTCACGAGAGTGCGCACGAACATCGTGATCGGCCCGAAGACGGGCATGAGGGAGAAGGCCACGGCGAAGGGGGCGTCCGGATTGACGACGATGGGGAGCATCAGGAACCACGGCAGCATCATCACCATCATCAGGGGCATGACGAACTGCTGCGCTTCCTTCTCGGAATTGCAGACCGCGCCGGCGATGGCGTAGATGCAGACGAAGGTCAGGTAAGCGAGGATGAAGAAGATGAAGAAGTAGACGAACATCATCGGCTTGATGAACTGGTCCAGATTGATGTCCGCCGTCGTGGCCACCGCCGCTCCGAAGGCTCCGATCAGGCCGATCATGGTCAGCCAGACGAAGATCTGGGTGAGGCCGACTCCGGCCACTCCCAGGATCTTCCCGGTCAGGAGCTGGCGCGGAGGAACCGAGGAGATGAGCACCTCCACCACGCGGTCGGTCTTCTCCTGCACGATGCCGCGCATCGTTTCCTGTCCATAGATGAACGAAGGCAGCATGAGCAGCGCGCCGAAGAGGAAGGCCACGATGAAGTTCAGCTCTCCACCCTTTTTCTGAACGCCCGCGCGGGAGATCTGGACCGCGTCCACGCCGAGGTCCTGGAGGAGGTCGTCGACCAGCTCGGGCTTGATGCCGTTGGCCCGGAAGCGCATGCTCTGCAGAGAGTGGTTGGCCAGCCGTGACAGGCGCTCCTGCGTCATGAGGTCCGTGGAAGAGCGGCTGTAGTACTTGAGCTGCGTCTTCGGATCCGCCACCGCCGAAGCGGGGATCACGAACACTCCTTCGAGCTTGTCCGGCGCATCGTCGTCGTAGGTCAGGCGCTTGAGGTAAGGCTTGGTGGCTTCTTCCTCCTGCGCGTTGGCGTTCTTCACATACTCGACGGTCATCTGCAGCGGCAGCTCGGGACCGCGTTGCCGGCCGGTGAGAGCCTTCTGCGCCTCTGCCTTCGCGTCGGCCGGCTTCTCCACTTCATTCGGCTTGGCGAATGCCGCCTGGAGCTGGCCCGTCCCGTCGAGCACCGCGATCCTCTTCTGGCCGCCGCCCCTGGCCATGATCAAGCCGGGAAGGAACACCAGCGCCGCCATCAGGACCGGGAAGAGCAGGGTCATGATGATGAACATCTTCCGGCGCACATTGGCCAGGTACTCACGCTTCATCACCGCGAACATCTTTCTCATCGGGTCACCTCGTGCGACAGGGTCTCGGCGCCGACCTTCGCGATGAAGATCTCTTCGAGCGAAGGAGCGGCCAGTTCGAAGCGGCGGATGCGCAACCCAGGCATGCAGGCCTGGAGAATCTCGTGCGGGTCCGTCCCCTCGGCCAGACTGAGCTCGGCCGTGTGTCCCTGGATCGCCGACCGGCGCACTTGCGGCAACTCGGCCAGGAACGCGCCGTCTCCGTCGAAATCGATGTGCAACGTGCGCCCGTACGCGCCGCGCACCTCATCGAGCGTTCCTTCCAGCACCACCTTCCCCTCGTGAATGAGGATGATCTCGTCAGCCATCTTCTCGGCCTCGGCCATCATGTGCGTGGAGAGCAGGATGGTCTTCCCCTCGGCGCGGAGGTCGCGCAGGAGATTACGGACCAGCACCATGTTCACCGGATCCAGACCCGACTGCGGCTCGTCCAGGATGATCAGATCGGGATCGTGGAGCAGCGTGCCGATCAACTGCACCTTCTGCTGATTGCCCTTGGACAGTTCCTCCACCTTGGCGTTGCGCTTGTCCGTCAGCTCGAACCGCTCCAGCCATGGATCGATCTTCGGACGCATCTCCGCGGGACGACAGCCCTTGATCTCGGCGAGGAACAGCAGCAGCTCGCCGACCTTCATCTGCTTGTAGAGCCCACGCTCCTCGGGGAGATAACCGATGCGGTCGCGAAACGCCACGCCGGTATCCCCGGCCAGCCACTGAATCTCTCCGGAGTCCGGCATGAAGATGCCGGTAATCATGCGGATGGTCGTGGTCTTGCCGGCGCCGTTCCTCCCCAGAAGCCCGGTGATGGTGCCCTTCCGGACGTTGAATGACACGCCATCCACCGCTCGGACGGCTCCGAACGTCTTGGTGATCTCTCGAACGGCCAGTATCTCGGACATGAAGCTCGCCCCTCCGCGAAGCGACGGGTATTGTACGAGGGGTGGCGTGAAGGGTTGCGTGAGAGAACCTCACGTCCTCCCGGTCAGGACCGTTCCGATGAGCGAGCGCGACCATCCCGATCGTCGTCCGTGTGGCGCGATCGGGGATGGTCTTCGGTCCTGGGAACAGGCATTCCTTCGCTGACCAACACGGTCGGCGAGGGAAAGCCGGTGGATCCTGGACCTAAGTAGACAGCGCCGGGCCGTCCGCTTGCCGAGGTGGGAGGTTCTCTCCCGACCTTCTCTCGCTAGTGAGGAAATGGCGGCAGGGGAAGGTCGTCATGGACGGCGATCCCGAAGAACTTCTGGATTTTCTTGATGACGCGGACGAAAGGACTCCGTTCGCGTTGTTCATCGCGGTTTCCAGGGGCGGCCGCGACGACGGTTGACAAAGAAAGAGCCACAGCAAGCGCTACCGCCGCTGTACGACGAGTACGAGAATTCATACACCCTCCTCAGGTTTTCTTCAGGGAGGGCGCGCCCTTGCCTAGGGAGTGACCGGGAAGGTCAAATCCCTACCTCGAATTTGGCCAAGGGGCCTCGGGAGGGGGCGGGGCGAAGAGGAGTTGACCGTCGCGGGGGAGGCAGCGAAGGTACTCGCGAACGTGTTTGACGAGCACAGGCGAGGCCGTCTTTGCCCGGGCTGCTTCCTGGATGAAGGCCAGGGCGGTGAGCGCTCGGGCGGTGTAGGGGATTCCCGCTGTTTCGAACGAGCGCATCGCGGCCCGGCAGATGTCTTCGACGGCGGAGAATTCCTGGCGGACCAGCAGCAGTTCCGCGGCATCGAGGCTGACGAGAGCGGCCTCGCTGGTCATGCTGAGCTCGGTGAAGGTCCTCTGGAGCTCGCGGAAACGGCGCAAGGCTTCGTCATGGCGTCCGGCCTCGGCCAGGATCGTGGCGATGGCCCAGCGGAGACGGGTCACTTCCGTGACGATCCCCAGCTCGACGTGGAGCGCCGCGGACGCTTCGTAGCGGCTCAAGGCCTCTTCGATTCTTCCCAGCTTGGAGTAGCAGTAGCCGAGGTTTCCGAGGACCGTCGCATAGGTCTTGGCGTCGTCTTCGCTGCGCAGGCGCACTTCCAACGGCTCCAGCAATAGACGAGCTTTCTCGTAATCCCCGCGCGAGAAGAGCAGATGGCTCTCCGCGATGCGTGCCGAAGCGAGCCGGTTCAGATCGCCGAAGGTGACGAAGACGTCGCCGCTGCGCCGGACTTCGCCCATCGCGGTGGGAAGGTCTTCCATGGCCCGCAGGGAAAGCGCCCGGACGACGGAGACGCGGGCCCGGTCGTACTCGTCGATGACGCAGGCTTGAAAGTTCAGTTCCGCGCGCTCGGTGGCCGAGACGGACTCGGCGAACCGGCCCACGTAGAAGAGCGCGTACGCGCGATCCCGCCACGCGGAGCCGCGGAGGCGCATCACCGTGTCCGACGCGAACGTGGTGGGATCGAGGTGATCGGCGATCTCGGTGGAGAGCATGGTCATCTCCAACGCATCGGGGGGCATGGTCATGATGGCCGCGTGGATGCCGTCGATGAGCTTGCGCACCACGCCGGCCGTCCGCCATTCCGGGCGGTGGCGGAGACGGGACATCCATTCTTCGCGGGGGCCGGCCAGAAGCTCCAGAAGGATGGCCTCGGCCTGCAAGTCCTCGAAGGTCATGCGGTCGGCGAACGAGCGGAGGGCGGTGATGGTCGAGTGGACCGGCTCCTCGGAGAGCCCGCGCGAATCCCACACTTCGCGCTCCTCGAGGGCGTCCGCGATCATGCGGAACGACTCGAGCTTGTCGGCGCAGCTGGAGCAGGAAGGAAGGTGCGGGTCGGTATGGACCCGATCCGACTCCATCAGCGCGATGAGGGCTTCGTCTTCGTAATGACGCTCCACGAGCATGGCTAGAACCATCACTTCTTCACGGCGGTGATGTTGATGTAGATCTCACGAACACGCTTGAGGCAGTTGTGGATCAGCTTCTCTGCATAACGGCTGGTGGTCTCGAGCTCGCGGGCCACATCTCCCGCGGAGCGGCCTTCGAAGTAGTGCAGCCAGAGCGTCTCGCGGCAGCGGGGCTGCAGGTAATCGAGGGCCTGGCGGATGGTCATCTTCATGGCGAACTTCTGCTCCAGGCCCTGGCTGCCCGGATCGCAGTGGTCGTTGAAGTTGTCCGGCAGCGACTCGGTGCGTCCCTGTGCCCGCCAGTAGTGGCGGCTGGCATTGCACATGGCCGCCACCAGCCAGGCCCGGATGTTCTCGATCTTGGTGCCGGTCTGGATGTAGGAGAGGAAGACTTCCTGGATCAGATTTTCCGCGTCACAGTCCGGAATGCGGAACTTCCGGCAGGCCACGTACATGAGCAGGGTGCGGTGCTTGACGTAGAGCGACTCGACTTCATCGGCCGCGGGCGAGGAGGGAACGGGAGTGGCGGGAGGGGGAACATCGGGACGCGACTGCGACTTGACCTCGCTCCTCCCTCGGTGAGGGGCCGGTACAACGTCGCTCGCATCGTGTTCCAGCACGGCGGTCTTCCCTTCGCCTTCCCGCTCAGCGGACCTCTGCAGGTTTCCCGATTTTAGACCCATGTCACGTTACCACGTTTCGGTCAGGACCATGACCGCTCCGATCAGCAGGGTCGTTTCCCCGCGTCTCTCTCTCTGGACCGGCCAAGGGTACCCTAAATTCGGTCAGATTTTCCGGATGTATGGAGATCATCGCATGAATGACCCCTTCGATGCTATCCTCCGCCGTCGCAATGAATGCCGACCAAACCCGAGCCTTCGTCGATGAGACTTGGAGCTCGTCCATCGTCCCCACTCTCGAGCAATACATCCGCATCCCCAACCAGTCGCCGCTGTTCGACCCCGACTGGAAACGCAATGGTCACATGAATCGTGCGGTCGCTCTGGCCCGAAGCTGGGTCGAAGCGCAGGGAGTGAAGGGACTCACCCTCGAAGTGCATGAGCTGCCCGAGCGCACTCCGGTGATCTTCATGGAGATCGAGGGAGATGCCTCTTCGACCGTGCTCATGTACGGCCATCTCGACAAACAGCCGGCCATGGTGGGCTGGGAAGAAGGCCTCGGTCCATGGACGCCGGTGCAGCGCGACGGCAAGCTCTACGGCCGTGGCGGAGCCGATGACGGATACGCCATCTTCGCCACCATCGCCTCCATTCGCACGTTGCAGGAGCAGGGTCTCTCGCATTCGCGGATCGTCGTGCTCATCGAGTGTTGCGAGGAGAGCGGCTCGCTCGACTTGCCCGCGTACATCGACCTGCTGACCGGCCGCATCGGAACGCCGCGGCTGGTGATCTGCCTCGACTCCGGCTGCGGCAACTACGACCAGCTCTGGATGACGACCTCGCTCCGCGGGTCGATCGTCGGCAATCTCACGGTGGAAGTGCTGACCGAGGGAGTGCACTCGGGCGACGCCAGCGGCATTGTGCCGTCCAGCTTCCGCATCCTTCGCAAGATCCTGGAGCGGCTCGAGAACACCACGACGGGCGAGATCGTCCCGGAGTGGCTGCACGTCGAGGTTCCGGCGATGCGTCTCGAAGAGGCCACGGCCACCGCGAAAGTGCTCGGCGACGAGACCTGGAACAAGTTCCCCTTCGTCGAGGGCATGCAGCCCGTGACCAAGGATCCGCTGGAAGCACTCCTGAATCGGACCTGGCGTCCGATGCTCGCCTTCACCGGTCAGGCGGGGTTCCCTGATCTCGTGCAGGGCGGCAACGTGCTGCGCCCGAAGACTTCCCTCAAGCTGTCCCTGCGCATTCCGCCGTCTCTCGACGCAACGGATCTCGAGCGGAAGTTGAAAGAGCTGCTCGAGAGCGACGCGCCCTACGGCGCCAAGGTCACCTTCGAGCCGGAGAAGGGGGGCGCCGGCTGGGTGGCGCCTCCGATTGCTCCGTGGCTGGCGGATTCGGTGGAGCGCGCCTCGCGCACGTACTTTGGCCAGGGCGCGATGACCTTCGGCGAAGGCGGCTCGATTCCGTTCATGGGCATGCTCGGAGCCCGCTATCCCGAGGCGCAGTTCCTCATCACCGGCGTCCTCGGACCGGGGAGCAACGCTCACGGACCAAACGAGTTCCTGCACGTCCCCTACGCCAAGAAGCTCACCGCCTGCGTGGCGCAGGTGCTCGCAGACGAGCGGTCCAGCGCGTAAGGG
>JBDTOZ010000806.1:0-7956 GCA_039932995.1 Acidobacteriota bacterium
CTGTACACACTGAAGGATCGCCACGTCCCGGTCCTGATCGATCTCCTGACCGGACGTTTCGCGCTCCGGGCGTAGGCGATGCACATCCTCATCACAGACTCGGGCGTGGGCGGTCTCTCCGTGGTTGCCTATGCGGAACGCTTCATCCGCACTCACGGGTTCCGCGAACCGGTGCGACTCACGTTCGCCAATGCCGCTCCGGCGAATGACTACGGCTACAACGCCATGGCCACGCGCGAGGAGAAGCTGGCCACGTTCGATCGCTTCCTGCGCAACGTCGCGGAACGGTTCGCCCCCGACTTGATCTATGTCGCCTGCAACACTCTCTCGGTCCTCTTGCCGGACGCGCCTTACTTCGCGAGCCCCCCCGCGCCCGTCAAAGGCATCGTCGAAACGGCCGGTGGGCTTCTGTTCCGCGCGCTCGAAGCAGACCCGCGCAGTGTGGCCATGATCTTCGGCACGCAGACGACCATCGACGCCGGCACCTATCCGCGCCTGCTCACCGCGCGCGGCGTCGAGCCGTCGCGGATCATCAGCCAGGCCTGTCCGGGGCTGGCGGACACGATCTCCGAGGATCGGGAAGGGACGAAGACCGGCGCGGAGATCCGTCACTGGGTCGGCGTCGCGCTCGACCAGATGCAGACCGCCGGGATGCGCGTGGTGGCCTGTCTGGCCTGCACGCACTACGGCTATCGAAAAGAGCTCTTCGCCGCCGCGTTCGCAGAAGCCGGCATCGACGCCACGGTCCTCAATCCGAACGAGAGCGCGGTGGACGACCTCTTCGGGCCGCAGGCCTTCGGGCCGCATCGCGATGTCGAGGTGAAGTTCGTGACGCGGTATGCGATCCCGGATGCAACAGTCGAGGCGCTCACCTGGTTCCTGGAAGCGATCTCACCCAAGACCGTGGCCGCGATGCAGAACTTCGAGCATCTTCCCGAACTGTTCTGAGGCGAGAAGAGCGCTGATGGGCTGAGCCCGATCCGACGGAAGAACGCGGGCGGGACGCCCACGGGGCCAGCCGGCGAGACGCCGGCGTTCCGTTGGCTCGGCGATCGCTCCATCGCCGATTCCTTCCAATGGGCCTTTACGAATTCTTTCGAGACCATTTCGCATTTCTGACGTCGATCTTTCGCACTCCTTTGCGACCGGTCCGCCGGCCGATTGTTGAGAGATGTCAGGAGGTCGGGAATGACCACCACCCTGACGCACGCAGCCGGTTCTTTCGCAGAGGCTCGCCACCATCCGCTCACCATGACGTTTCTGGTCGTGCTCTTCTGGGCGGCGGCTGGAGTCCTCGTCGTCACCGCCCGGGTCGAGCTCGACTCACTTTCGACGACGGCCGGTGTGGTCACCGCGATCGTGGCCATCGCCGTCGCGGCATCCTGTTATATGCGGTTGTGCGCGCGAAATTGCGGCAGCAGCCATGCGCTCGGGGTTGGAATCGTCTGGCTCGGACTGGCCCTGGTCACGGAGATCACGCTGACGACGCGTCTCGGCCACGGATGGTTTGCCCTGCTCGGCTCCCCCGAGCGTCCCGTCATTCGCGACGTCTTGCTGCTCACGTGGGTCTTTGCGCCGGCGATGTTCGCGCATCGTGAGAGCTCTCTCCCATGAGCGGCCGAACGGTTGTCCTGCACGCGTCGCTCGCGGCTCTGTTCGTTGCGTTGGTGACGGCGGCGGGCGCCTTGTTGAAGCTGAGTCCGATCACGCAAGGATTCCTGTTTCTGCTCGTCGTTCTCCTCGTGGCCATGCGGGCGGGACTGGTGGTCAGCACGATCACGTCGCTCCTGGCGTCGGTCTGCTTCAACTACTTCTTCCTTCCTCCCTTGTATGAGCTCACGATTGCCGATCCCCGAAACTGGGTGGCACTGATGACGCTTCTCGGCGTGTCGGTGCTCGTCACCCGGCTCGTCGTGCGCGCTCGTGACGAAGCAGCGGCCTCCGCCGCGAGGCGAAAGGAGATCGAGGCGCTTTATGAGCTGAGCGTTCAATTCCTCACGGCCAGCAACCGCGTCGGCGCATTGGGTGAAGCGACCATTCGGGCGCTGCTCTCGATCGGCGCCAACGGAGGGGGCCTCGTGCTGTTCGACGGGTCGGTGCATCGTCACAACGTGGCCGCGTGGATCGGCGAGAAGCAGGACTACGTCGAAGATCTCCTCTCCGGCGTCGGGCGTCACGGACAGACCCTGGAGTTTCCTGCTGCCGAGGGCCGCGATGTCTATCTCCCGCTGATCGTCGGCGGCCACCGGAGCGGAGTCCTCGTGGCACGACAGGTGACGACGCCGCGGAAGGTCCTGGAATCGGTGGCGGCACTCCTGGCCCTCGCCGTCGAGCGCGAGAAGTTCCTCGCCGAGAATGCGCATCTGCACGCCATCCGCGAGAGCGACGGCCTGAAGACCTCGATTCTCCGGGCCGTCTCGCATGACCTGAAGACGCCGTTGACGGCGATGGCCCTGCACATCGAAGCGCTGCGGCGCGTGATCGGAGACGGTCGTGGCCGCGAATCGCTGGCCGAACTGGATCAGGAGAACAGCAGGCTGCGCCGGCGCATCGAGAACCTTCTTTCCATGGCTCGCCTCGACGCCGGGCGCGTGGCACCTCGTCCCGAGCCTATCCCTCCCGGCGACCTGTTCCGCTCCAGTCTGGACAGCCTGGCCCTGCTCAATCGGTCCCGGTCGATCGAGACCAGCGTCGCAGGCGATTGCCCGGACGTCCTGGTGGACCCATCGCTGGCCCTGGAGATGATCGTGAATCTCATCGAGAACGCACACAGGGCTTCGCCGGCCGAGGGGTCGATCGAGCTCGTAGCGCGTCGGCATCCCGTCGATGAAGACCGTGTGCGGATCGAGATCCTCGATCGCGGATCCGGAGTCGGTCACGCTTCTTCCGCTTTCGGGGAAGTGTCGCCGGTGATCGATGACGGCGACCTGCCCAGTCGCGGACTCGGTCTCGAGATCGCCAGAAGCCTGGCCGCGGCGAGCGGAGGAAGTGCCATCCTGATGAGTCGTGCCGGCGGCGGCGCCGTCGCGCGCATCGATCTTCCGGCGGCCTCGATGCTCCTCCCGGCGGAGGAACACCCGTGAAGCCACTCTCGATCCTGGTCGTCGACGATGACGACGGCATCCGTCGCTCGCTGGAAGCGGAGTTACGTGCCGCCGGCTACACCACCACGACCGCGGCGGATGGCGACGACGGCGTTCGGCGATTCCACGGGGACGGCTCCGACCTCATCCTCACCGATCTGTCCATGCCGTGCGCGGACGGATTTCGTCTGATTCAACGGGTCCGCAAGGCCAGCCGGGTCCCGATCATCGTGCTCTCGGTCCGCGGTGGAGAGTCGGACAAGATCCGCGCGCTCGACCTCGGCGCGGACGACTTCGTCGTGAAGCCCTTCTCGGTGGCGGAGCTGCTCGCACGCGTGCGTGCCCAGTTACGCCGCACGGTGAGCGCGGAGCCGTCCATCCTCGAGTTTCCCGGCCTCACCCTCGACTTCGAACGGCGCAGGATCCTCCAGGAAGATCGCGAGATCCGCCTCACGCCCACCGAATACGCGCTGCTGGAGCTGCTGGCCAGAAATGCCGGGAAACCGGTGACCACGGACCAGATCATCAGCAGCGTGTGGAGCGGCGCGCCGGCCACCACGAACGACACGGTGCGCGTTCACATGGGATCGCTGCGCCGGAAGATCGAGCCGGATCCATCGCGTCCGCGGTATGTCGTCACCGAGCCATGGATCGGCTTTCGCTTCATCGCCGAGCCGCTGTGAGGTCCGTCTTCCACGCCTCATGCGCGCATTTCGAAAGCCTTCCGCGAAGCGCTTCCTCCGCGGAATCTGTCGAAGGAAAGACCTCGTCCGGCCGCACGCGACACCGACACGCTCACATTCTTCGTCCGGTAGCGCATCGGGCCGGCCTTCAGTCTGCAACGACGGGAGCTTTCTTCTGAGCCTGCATCGTCGCCGGTCATGCTGGGGCGCGGAATCTGCGCGGCGGTGGTGGCGAGAACGGCGCGCCTCCATCCTCTCCACGGTAGAACGCGCTCATCGCCGCGTATCCGGCCCGGAACGATCGCCAGCTCGCGCGCGTGTTCTCTTCGAGCGTTCGAAGCTGCAACATCCGGAAGTAGTCGCTGCTTGCGTGTTGACTCTCATCCGCGTCTTCGTCGCAGAAGGGGAGGCGCACTGCTCGCGATCGGCGGCGCATCACGAAGCCAAGCGCTGCAAAGCGCCGTCGATCCGTTCGATCACGTCGTCGATCTCCGGCACGATCCATCCGACCGGCGCGGCCTCTTCGCACTCCAGCTCCGCGCGCACCTCGCTCGCGATGATCAGCACCTCCAGGAGCTTGTCAGCAAGACGAACAGCGAGAGGTAACGCCGCCCACTCCGCCAGCGGAAGGGCCGCCATCGCCGGCGGCGCGGCATGCTCGGCGGCATCGAAAAATCTTTTGTCGTCTGTCATTTCTTAAGCCCCCGAAACGCCCCCGGCGTCACTCCGTACGCTTCCGCAAAGCAGCGGTGAAGCGTTCGGGCCGTCCCGAAAGCCGACCGAAGCGCGATCTCTTCGATCGTGATTTCCTGCGGTAACGTCCGGAGGAGCCATGCGGCGTATTTGACCTGTTTCGCGCGCATGTAGTCGCGCAGCGTCATCCCGAGGATGTTCGTCGCCAGCCAGCTCACGTACTCCGGCGTCAGGCCCATCTCCATCGCGAGCTCCGATGCTCGCGCTGCGCTGTTTGTTCTGTAGCACTTACGCAGGTAGTGCTCCAGGGAGCGGTCGAACCGCTGCCGGTGGGTGTGCGTGAAAATGCGGGGAGTCTTCTTTCTGCGAGTCATCACGTTGTCGGTGACCGCAGCGATGGCGGGGAAGACCGGATGCGAAGGCGGGGTCCGTTGCGGCCGTTCGCGAGGTGCAAAGGCGGGCGGTTTCTGGTGTGCTGGTTGAGCTGCCGGTTTCGTCATCGCTGCGATCACTTAGGAGGTGACGCAGCGCGTACTTATCCCTACCCCCGAAGGCAGGAAAGACAGAGCATCCGCGAGCGGTGGGCGCAACTTGGACCCACCGTCACGTCTGCTACCGGTGCGCTCGAATCAGCCGGTCGGAGGGCTGATTCGCGCCTGCGCGCGCAACCACTCGAGCAACAAATCAAACCCGCTCGGCTCGGATGCACTCGCCCCGCCCGGCGGGTTGATTCGCGCGTCGGTCTGCGGTGTCCCGCCCGGTGTCCCGATTCGGGCATCCGTCGTTGGATCGTCCGGCGTGGGCGCGCCGACAGGCGGGTGGATCCGCGCTTGCGACGGCGCACCGGTGGGCGGGTTAATCCGTGCTCCCGGCGGTTCGTACGGACTCGGCGGATCATCCGCGTATGCCGCTGGCACAACGAGCAAGACAAGTGCGAGTAGCGCCAGACCGCGGCGCAACCCCGTTGAAAGCGATCGCATAACCCCTCCTGCGCCAGCATGTCGCTGGGCTGGTCGAGGGTTCTTGCGCCATGCGATTGTTTAACGCCAAGCTTCAGGGCGCGCGAAAACCAACTCCGGCTGGCGCCCGGCGCGTCTCAGGTACGTACGGACAGCGCCCACGCCGGCAGAGGTAAGGCGCCCCGCTACTGCCGCTTCTTTCAGGTATGCCAACGCCGTCAGCGCGCCCGTCATCATTCCCGCGTCTTTGAAGATTCGGAAGAGGCGCGTTGCGATCTCGACAACCTGCTTCGCTTGCCCTGACGCAACGAGCGCTTCCACGATGTCGAGCCAGACCAGCGCCCCGTCGCTCACCATGCCTCGCCGCTCATATCCAGCGGCAACATGGCGGAGGCGTTGGACCGCGTCCTCACGGTTCCCGCCATGTAGTACGACCCGCGCCAAGCCCCACTCCGTCGCCAGGCGATCCCACTCTGGTCCAAGCTCCCGGAAGATCACGAGCGCCTTGTGAAAAAGCATGCTCGCTTCTGACAGGTTTCCGCGCTCAACTTCGCAATTACCGAGCGCGTACAACGCACGAGCCATCCATCGTGCGCTATTCGCCGCCTCGCCGTACTCGAGGACTTCCTGAAACAGCAGAACGGCGCTGCTTACGTCACCAGCTTCGTAGCTGATGCTCGCACGCAGAAACACCGCGCGCATGCGCCGCTCCTCCTGGCCTATATGCGCGAAACCGTGCTCCGCCTTCTCGGCCGACTCCGCCGCTTCATCGAGCCGACCCTGTTCGTAAAACACGGATGCACGTACCAACGCCACTGTCGAAAGCCCGAACCCCGGCGACCGAAGATGCTGATACGCCCGCTCGGCATGCGTTAGCGCTTCGAGCGCAGACGGATACTCTCCGAGCACGAGTAGCGCGTTGGCGCGTTCCTTCCATGCTGCGCCCCGCAATTCGAACACGGCGTTCCACGGGTATTCACGGTCCGGCAGCGCCTCTGCTATCGAGATCGCTGCATCCGCGAACGTCAACGCGTCCAGCGGTTCGTGCAAATGAACGCTATTCGCGCTCGCCACGAAACGCCTGACCACGCCTCCAGTTAACAGCCGCTTGTCGCGCTGAAGGTTCTTCCAAGCAGTTTTCGTCGGTGACTCGAGGAGTTTTTCGTCCGCCAGCAACTCATCCGCTTCGCTATCCTCAGCAGTGATGCGCTCGATGTACCCACGCATCGCGTCATCGTCGCTCGTCCACGTTGATTCCCCGTCCGGCTGCTCAAGGTCAGCCATTTCCTCAGCCGTCACCACCGAGAAGAAATCAAGAGACGTTCGGCAAATCGCGCATTCTGCCGCCTCACGCTCGATCACTTGTCGGCGCTCCGCGGGGACGGACTCGGGATCGGTTGCGAAGCGCGCCAGCTCGGTGTCCGAGAGATGTTCGTGCATGTCAGCCCTTCTCCGTGATCTCGCGGTACGCATTCACCGCACGCTTTCGGCACTTGTGCAGCGTCACCGCGACCGAGCCGGGCGTCAGGTCCATCCTCTCGCCGATCGCCTCCGGCCTTTCGCCGCCGACGTAGTACCGGCACAGCAACTCGCGGCAACGCGCCCCGATGCGAGCGAACACCTTCGACAGCAGTTGCTTCCGCTCGATCTGCCGCAGCATCACGTCGCCAATGGTCGCTTCGCACGGATCGTCTGCGCAGAACAGCGCATCCGCTCTCCCTGTCCGCTGCAGGTGCTTTCGCGCCGCGTTGCAGATGCCGCCGATCAAATAGCGCTCCACCTGCTCGACGCTCGCAGCGTGCATGAAGAACGTCGCGAACACGTCCTGCACGAGCACGTCCGCGTCATCCGGCGCGATGCCGAATTTCGCGACCGCCACTCTTCTCAACCTCGGTGCAAACCGCACGTACACCTCCTCGAACATCACGCGTGCACCTTCGCCGACCGCGTTCGCCGGCGGCGGTGTCACGCGCTTCGCTTCGTTGCGGGGTTCCTGCATCGTCTCTCCTTTCTAGGTGGGTTTCGGCGCGGCAGTTCCCTACCCGTACCTTAAGAAATGTCAGATCGGGACACCTGCGGCGGCCGTCAGAAACCTATACGAGTCAGAATCTTACCGGTCTTATGAAATGACAGCCCCTCTCGTCGCGCGTCCTTATGAAATGACCGACGCACATCCGTCTCGACCGAGGTACAAGACGCTGATACGCCCCATGTCCGCCGAATCGAACGCGCTCCGCCTCCCGCCTCCCGAAACACTCGCGGAGTTCTTCCGGATGGATCAGCGCAGCCGCGTTCGCGTTCGCCAGCTCGCACAACTCCTCGCTGCGCCCGACGAGCAGGTCCGCGAAGTGTTGCGTGCGGGCGGCGTGGAGCTTCGCTTCGACTCCATGGAATGGGGCGAAGCCGCAGCGTATTTCTTCGACGCCTGGCCGCGCGCGCAAATCATCGACACGCTCGGTCCTGATCTCGCGAGCCGCATCCCGTCCGCGTTCCATCCCGCCCGCGTGCAGTGGCAAATTCCACTCTTCATTCTCCGCG
>JBDTOZ010000807.1:0-1760 GCA_039932995.1 Acidobacteriota bacterium
CTGTGGTGAACGTTCCCCGGGGCGCCGACGGAATTACTGGAACGTGTCGCAGTCGCGGATGCGTCCCGACTGCAGGCCGCGTTGGAACCACTCCACCCGTTGCGCCGATGATCCGTGGGTGAACGAGTCGGGGTTCACGCCCCTCCCGGACATCTTCTGCAGCCGATCGTCGCCGACCGCGGAGGCGGCGCCCATGCCTTCCTCGGCGTCTCCGGTCTCCAGGACGTTACGCTTCGCGGCCGAATAGGCCCAGATGCCGGCGTAGCAATCAGCCTGGAGCTCGAGACGGACAGAGTATTCGTTGGCGTTGCGCTCGTCGCGCTGCATCGCGTCCTGGGCACGCGAGGACGTGCCGAGGAGATTCTGGACGTGATGTCCCATCTCGTGCGCGACCACATAGGCCTGGGCAAAGTCCCCTGGCGCGCCGAAGCGGCGGTCCAACTCATCGAAGAAGGCCAGGTCGAGATAGACCTTGCCGTCTTGGGGACAATAGAAAGGACCGGACGAAGCCTGTCCCGTGCCGCAACCCGACTGTGTCAGATCGCGATACAGAACGAGCTTGGCCTTCTGGTACTCGATCCCTTCCTGCTTGAAGGTTTCGGCCCAGGTGCTCTGGATGTCGTCGAGCGCGTCGGAGATGAACTCAACTCTCTTCCGCTCTTCAGGACTCTCGCTCGGCGGAGCGGCCGTTTCGGTCGGAGCCTGCTGCGTCGTACTCCCCGAGCCGTCAAAGAAGGTGAAGAAATTCTTCCCCGTCAGGAGGCTGAGCACGAGCAGGATGACCGCCCCGCCGCACCCAATCTGGGGACCTCGGCCGAAGCTGAACCCTCCCCCACTGGAACCGCGACGATCTTCGACGTCTGAGCTGATGTTGCCAGGTGTCCAACGCATGACGGGACGTCATAGCACAAGCGAGGCCAGCCACGCTCGTTTCGACTGCGGGCACTTCAGTTTTCGCAGTCCGGAGCGCTTTCGCGCGTGGGTCAGATCGACTGGCCGCTGGCGGGCGGATAGTCGTCGGAGCGGATCAGGATCTCGCGTGGCTTGGACCCTTGCGAGGGGCCGACCACGCCGTTGGCCTCCATGATCTCCACGAGGCGCGCGGCGCGGGAGTAGCCCAGTTTGAGGCGCCGCTGAAGATACGACGCGCTGGCCTGCCCCGTGGTCAGCACCACGCGCACGGCCTCGTCGTACTTCGGGTCGTCGAGATACTCGATGCCGTCGGCGCCGCTCTTCTCCTCGGCCACCTTACTGATCTCCTCGAGGAACCGCGGCGCGCCCTGATTCTTCTTCACGTACTCGACGATGTCGTTGATCTCTCCCTCGGAGACATACGCACCGTGCAGCCGGCGCACGCGGGCCGTCCCCGGCGGGAGGAAGAGCATGTCGCCATGACCGAGCAACTTCTCGGCACCCTGCGCGTCGAGAATCGTGCGCGAGTCGATCTTCGAGGCCACCTGATACGAGATGCGCGACGGGAGGTTGGCCTTGATCACCCCGGTGATCACGTCAACCGACGGCCGCTGCGTGGCGATGATGAGGTGAATGCCCACCGCGCGCGCCTTCTGCGCCAGGCGGGTCACTGAGTCCTCGACGTCCTTGGAGGCCACCATCATCAGGTCCGCGAACTCGTCGATGATGATCACGATGTACTGCATCGGCTCGTCGGAAGGCGTCGGTGCATCCAGGGCCAGCTTCTTGGCCCGGCGGTAGGCGTCCGGCTCCTTGAGCAGTGTGTTGTACTGATCGATGTTGCGCAC
>JBDTOZ010000808.1:0-19053 GCA_039932995.1 Acidobacteriota bacterium
GAAATCGTCCCCCTCACAGGACCCATCCTGCGCGCGGTCAAGAGCCGCCTGTAAGAAGATCGGGGAGGCAGACAGCGCAGCCGACTGTGCCGCCTTTGGACTTACCGCATCCCACAAGCGAGGCGCGTTCCAGAGGGTGTGCCTCTTCCGGCCTTGAGCTGGTCCTTTCGCGCGGGACCGCTTCGCGGCGGGCACAAGCTTCTGTGAAGTTTGTGCGAGCGAGTGTTGCCGATGTAAAGGGCGGCGCCTTTCTCCGCTGGCTTGAGGTTCGCTGGATCACAGAGACCGCACGGCCGAAATCCGCTGTCGATCGCCGCCCGCACGGAGGCGAATCGAACCGTACAGTTGGGGCATGCGTAATACCGGCATGAAGGCTGGTGGAAGACCCGGCTGCGCGTGTTGCCATGGAACGGTTTGGCCACGGTGATTCCGGAGAGAGCCATCAGGAACGACATGAGAAGGCAATGGATCCCGATGACGATCCTGCCGCGAGGCCGGGGCGGTCTTGGTGGCGTGTTCAACTTCACAGCCCAAGCTTTCGGATCGCGAGCATCCCTTCGGACTCACAAAGCTGCCTCTCCTCGAGCTCCACGCGGCCGCCCTCATGGTGAAGATTGGCCACGTTCCAGATGCGGAAGCCGCAGTTCGGGGGAGGGGTAAAGGTCCGCACGCGACATCCACTCGTATAGACCTGGACGGTAGCGCCGGCATCGGCGATCGTGCCGCTGCCCCGGTACACGTGAATGAAGTAGCGGTAGTCGCCGGCCGCGGCGTCGCGGACGGTGAGAGTCTCGTAGCGGCCGGGGTAGACCTCATCGACGTCCAGGCGCGCAAACGTCTCGCCATTCGCCAAGCGGCCGTTCTTGTTCTGAAAATAGACTGTGGCCGGGCTGGGGAATGGCGTGGCGCCCGTCTTCCAGAAATGAGTGTCGAGATCGCGAGGCTCATTGCGCCAGCCGAGGACGAAGCGGGCGATCTCATCGCCGGTGAGATCGGGCGAGAGAGGAAAGGCGGCCTTTGTGATCTTTCCCGCTCGCACGTCGAATTCGCGCTCGGCCTCGCAGAAGCCCTGCGCCTGAGCGGAGAGGCGATGCCGGCCCGGGGGAAGGTCGAGGGTGACCACCCGCTGCGCCTTCTCCGTCAACGGTCGTGTACCGTCCTTGAGGGTGGCATCGACCGGATCGGCCGAGCGCATGGCATTGAAGGTCGAGACCTCCAGTCTTCCGAATGTGGGGGTGAGGGCGACGGGGACGCGGAGTCTCTGGAGCGCGGCCGCCTGGAATCGCGCCTTGCCGGGATTGTAGCCGGGGATCCGGGCCGTAAAGGCGCCCGAGCCGCTGTCGATCCGGCCGATACGGGCCACGAATCCGTTGCCGGCTCTCTGTATCGGCGTGATCGTCGTCCTTCCTGTGTGGTCGTCGGTAATGACGACATTCTGAGTGCTCAGGTCGGAGCCGAAGACTTGGTCTCGAAGGGCGAGGTCGAGATAGGCGGGAGGCGTGAGGAACCATGGAATCACGAGAAGGCCGGCACCGAGAACGATCATTACGGAGAGGAGGGCGAGGGCTTTCCGTTCACTCGGATGGGATCTCATCATCGCTCCTGTCTGTTGCGCCCAATAGCGGGAAGTCGTACGAAATCGATCGTGCCCGGCGTGAAGTCGCGGCCTTGATGAACAACCGATGCGTCCATTGCAGATCCATCCAGGCCAGCAGAGTCACGGCCAGACCCAAAAGAAAAAGCAGCGCGAGAAGGAGTGTGGCGCGTCCGGATGCGTTGCGGTTCATGCCCGGCTCGCCTCCAGGACGTTGTCACAGGCCGAGCAGGCCGCGGCCGGTCTCACACTCGCGTAACAGATGTTGCATTGCACCAAGGTGTCGGGTGCGGGCTCCGCCACGGTCGTCGCTCGTGCGGCATCCACGATCGGGTCGTCTTCGGTGGGGGGTGTTCCGACTCCTGGTGTGCCGGGAGCGGCCTTCGGGTCGAAGCCACATTCCCGGCAGGGGAACTCCTCCTCGTACCCGCGCCAACTGAAGCACTGGGGGCAATCGACCGGTTCGTCTTTGCGCATCCGCAATCCACATTTCCAGCAGAGCTCGAGGTCGTTCGGTACGCGGGCTTCCTGGCAATGGGGACAGGCGACATGGGTGGCGATCGTCTTTTTGCAGTGAACGCAGGCAACCGCACGCTGATCGATCGGTTTCGCGCAGTTGGGGCAGGGGCGCTCACCGAAAGCCTTGCCCATGGCCGCGACGGGACTGGCAGGCCGGGGTGCGGGCGGAAGGATCTGTTCCTTGGCCGTGCTCTTGTCGATCTTTGCCACGTCGAGCGCGAAGACGTCGTGCCACTGAATGGTCTGGTGAACGACGGCGTCTTCCGTCCATCCGGCGAATTTCCCCGCAGTCTTGCAGTAAGGCGCCAGGGCGTCGCGGTACTCCTGATAGGTGAGAGCGTCGTTGAGGTCTTTCCCGGCGATGGTCGCGAACTGGGCCCGGAACTGTTTCTGATCGGCTTCGGTTCCGACGATTTGTGTGAGACGAGTGCTGGCCTGGTCCAGTACGGCGTGTTCCGGTGAGTATTGCAGCATCGTGAGATCGGGGATGCCGCTGTGGTCGAGCTCACGCGGCGGGTAAACCTTCTTCAGATAGAAGTCGAGGAGCAAACGATAGACGGCCAGTTTCTTCTGCTCGCGTAGGGTCTGGATGGTCTTCTCGATTCGCTCCAGCAGGTAGCGGCGGTGCGTAGTGTGCTCCCCGCGCTTATCGCGATAGAGGAAATCGACAGCATGGGCTTCACCGCCGAGGTTGACCTCCTCGACGTTCAGGTCGGTGATGCGTTGATAGCTGAAGCGGAAGGCGAGGCGATCGCCATCCGCGGGAAGGGGATGCACGGTCAACAACCCCAGGAGGCGAGCCAGGACGAAGGCCTGCAGGGAGTCGGCGTATTGGCGAGCCTCGGTGCTCTGCTTCGGAATGAGATCGCCGAACTGGAAGCGGTTCTTGTCGGTGTGCAGCTCCTCTTTCTCGGGAAAGGCGTTGTAGGCGGCGCGCAGTCCGAGGGGGGCGGTGACGGAGCTCGGATAGAAGGCCGGTACGCCCGCCAGCTCGTGATAGAAAACGATCGTACCGCGGTGCTGCGCACCGATGTTCTGGAAGCTGGGCATCGTGTCGCCCGCGGTTCTCGCGTTCTCTACGAGGCGCTTGAACTCGGCGACTTTCTGCACGTTGCCTGCATCATCGAAGCCGATCAGGCAAGGACGCTGATCGGTGCTCACAGGTGGCAGCCCCGTATGGTCCAGTCCCTGCTCGCTTGGTGCGGCCCACACCTTGGCCAGGCGATAGGCCTGGCGCACCATGTCGGTGCGCTCGCGTACGCTGAAGCGGTTGGCGTCGAAGAGGATCGTCAGCGCGTCTGGCTGCCTGGGTCTGCCAAGGATGAAGTCCCTGCACTTGGAGAGAATGTTTTCCTCGACGGTCTCCGAGGGGGTTCGCTGGATCTTCTCGAGTGCCGCCGTGACGCCGTCCACTTCGAAGACTTCGGCCAGGATCTGGCTTCCCACGGCTTTCAGGGTCGGTGTCTCGGACGTGCCTTCGCCGATCCAGATCCGATACCACTCCTCGACGTCTCCCTCACGGAAAAGACTGAGGATCAGTTCGGATTTCTCGGGTTTGGAGAAGTAGGCATTCTTCTTCCGCAGATGCTCCTGGACGCGGGCAAATCCGACCAAAAGCTCGTGATAGCGGCCGAGAAGTCCCTCCGCTCCCGGGTGATCGGCGCCGAGGAAACGATCCAACTCTTCGCAGACCTGGCGTCCGCGTTTGGCGATCTGTTTGCCGACGCGCGCGTGGAAGTGATCGTAGAAGACGCCGCGTTCCTCGTCACCGTCGTCCGCCACGAGCTTTTCGTAGTCACGCTTGAGGTCCGGCGAGCGGAAGAGCGTCTGCTTTTCGTGGCGCGCCAGATCCAGTTGTAATTGATCCAGTGCATAGGCGTAGTACTGCACGCGGTCGCGCCATAGAGGGACGCGGCCGTCGAAGTAGGGTATGTAACGGAAGTTCTCACTGCGCAGCAGGGTCTTGAGCTCGCGAAGCAGGGACAATGTGTAGTTGACGCCATACTGCGGATTGTCGGAAAGCTCGGCGGCCTTGGCTTCAATGCCGCTCTTCACGCGCTCGAGATAGACGCGCATGTTCGTCTCCAGATGGCGCACGCCCGTTCCCCACTCATCGGGGTTTTCGGAGTCTTCTCTGGCGAAGAATTGGTCGAGCTCGGCCCGCCGCTGGCCGAGGAGCGCCGCTTTCTGCCCATGGGACGCGGCCTGAAGCTCGACCCGTAGAGACTGCGCTTTCTGCCAGAGAAAGTTCTCGACCGTCCGGCCGCCTCCGGCGTCGTAGACCATCAGCGCGTCTTCGATGTCGACGTGATCGAGGGTGCCGCCGCCATCGCGGCGCTCGTAGCTTCCTTGTGCGCATTGGATGCGCTCATCGATGAGGAACTTGGTGAAGAGGTGCTCGAGCGGGTCGTCGACGACGCTTTTCTGCCAGTAATCGAGTATCTGCGAGGCCAGCCGGCTCGCGCAAGCGGCCTGGACACGTTCGGTCGGGAAGGAGATCGTGGCCAGACCAAAGGAGCCGAAGCGGCAGGGGAAGGCGTCGCCGACGATGGCCTTGTGCGTTTCGTCGTTGTTGTGGCGGAGGGCATCGTTAAGGAAGTTGTGGGTGTAGACGTTGAGATTGAACTGTTCGAGGTTGATCCGCGTCGCGCGCTTCATTCCGGCGAAGGCGCCAATCGAGTAGTCCTGGTACAGCACCTCGGCGACCATCCTGTAGGCGTCGTACTCCTTCCCTCCCGAGCCGATGACCAGACCCGCTTCGTTGCGGCCGTCGATCAGGTACGTGCTGCTGAACGGGGGAGGCCCCATCCGTTCGGTCTCGTGCCCATTCCAGTCGGCGGTGAAGCTGTGACCGAACGTGTAATGGTTGAGCTCCATCAACGCGGCGTAGCCGTTGGCGCGAACCCGTTCAGCTCCTGCATAGCCGCTGAAGAAGCCGGGCAGGAGTAGGATCCCGACTCGCTCGGCATCCGGGAAGTAGCGCTTGACCAGGAAGCCTGTGTCCAGAAAGGTACCGCTGCCGGTGCCTCCGGCGAGGGAGGCCACGATCACGACGCGCGGGCTCGTGGCATTGAAGTCGAAGCCGAAGCGGGCCGCTTCCACCGGGATGGCCGCGTCACTGAGCTCGCGGCGGCACTGCTCGAGCCGGCCGGTGATCTTCTGATGGTTGGCTGCGTCGAAGAAGCCGAGGCGGCTGGCGATGCGCACCTGTCCGGCGCCTTCGTGCAGATCGCCGAGCTGCGAGATCTTGCTGCCGGTCGGAAACCAGCGCTGGATGCTCGGGAAGTTGCCGAGATGCGTGACATATTTGCCCGTGCCGCCCGCGATGGTCAGATCGATGCGCTCCGTGTTCGAAAACTGCACCTCTCGGTAGAGCGGGTCATCACTGCTGCGTAGGTCGTACTGCTCGGATGCGGTCTGGTTCTTGTCGGTGTCGATGTGCATGAATCGCAGGAACGGCAGCCGCGAGAGAGAGCCATATCCTTCTACGATCTTTCGGCGGAGGCGCAGGAGAACTTCCTTGCCCGTGCCGCCCAGCCCGATGATCAGCGTCGGCCCGACGGGCTTGTCCATGACCAGGGTCGACGGGAGACTTGCTTGCAGGATCGGATCGAGACTCATCGCATTTCCCCTTTACGCCGGCACACGCCGCAGGAGCAGAACCGTGCCGGAGATCAGCCACCAGACCCCGAGGAAGACGGCCATCCAAGGAAGCCATCCCCACTGGAAGCCGATGTCCAGCACGACGTAGAAGGACACGAAAATCCAGGTGAGGGTATAGAGAAGAAAGAGATTCCAGAAGATGGTCTTGCAGAACTCGTCGCGGTAGTAGCGCAGGAAAAACGGGTAAACCGCCTTGTAGAGAACGGTCCAGATCAGGACCACTCCCAGGATCACGGCGGCGCTTCGCAGCAGAGTGTTGTCGGATTGCTCGAGTGCGGGCATCTGAGCACGCGCAACGAGCGGAAACATCGAGAGGACGGACAGCAGCACGTTTCGGTAGATCATGGCGAGATTCCTTTCGTTTCAGCGGCCGAGCCGCGGAGGTCGTCCTGGCGGCGGGCCGTTTCTGGACAGGGGAGGTGGCGGTGGGGGCGGTCCGGCACGAGCCGCGGGCACGCTCGTTTTCTGTCGTTTTCTCGGACCGATCCCCTCCGCCTTGATGAGCAGGCGGCGAATCGGTCCGCCGGTGAATTTGATGTCCCACGTCTCCGTGTCGCCCGTGGGCATGATGGTGAACGAGGGGTTGCCACTCACGGCTTGAAAGTCATGACCGCCGACGAGACCGCGGGCCAGGCGTCCCAGCACGGTTCCTTCGTAAACGATGTCGTGGCTGCCGAGGCGGCGCAAGGCCGCGATTCGTTCCGGCGTGTTTGCGATGGTGATGCGGAAGGTCTGCTTGCGCGACAGGAGCAGTCCGGCCGCCACCGCGATGGCAGCCAGGATGACCAGGACGATCAGGAGGACGGCGGTCCGGCTCGAACCGGTACGGAGAGCGAAGCTCACAGGAACGGTGCTCGGACGGATGCCGGACAGCGAGGTGACGTCCTGGAACGCGAAGACCGAGGAGGCGTGGTCGATGCCAAAGATGCCGGCCATCTGCCGCCGTTGCAGCTGCACGCTGACGCCGGTGAGGGACATGCGCACGTTGCCGGTGTAACGAACCGCGGCGCCGTTCCAGGCCAGCCGCAGCCATTCGCCGAGGCCGCTCGGCGTGAAGGAGACGGGCTGATTGGAACGGAGCGAAGCCTGTACGTGTCTCGTTCCATTAGGAGGGATCTCGTTCGCGATCTCTCCACTGGCTGGGTCGAAGAGATCCGCTGCGAGGGGTCGTGCGCCGAGGTCCGTCTGAGCCCACGGTTCAGGGACGAAGGGAGTGGCGATCGCCAGTTCGTAACGACCGGCCGTGACGGCATGCTGCGTGAGGTGGCTTCGGATCTCGCCTTCGAGCGCGAGCTGGACGCTCTGTCCTTCCTGGAACATGCCCCTGTCGCGATCGGCGAGAACGAGCTGCAGGCCGGCATGCAGCGTCAGCGGTTCGATGGCCAAGTTCTTGAGCTTGAGGTGCTCACGTCCGGGGAACATCTCGCGGAAGCGGCCGTCATAGTTCGCGAGCGTCTCGTCCGGGACTTCCTCCGCGGAGACGAGGACGGCGTATACGGCTAAGGCTGAGGTGTGCCCGTTCTCCTCGAAGGAGACTTTGAAGAGATGCACCGAGCGCAGTTCGTTGGATCGCGCCAGGGTCTCGAAAAAGTGTTGCACGCCGGCGTCGGGCTCGCCTGCGTTGGCTTCGACGATGTTGTCGGTGATCAGCCATACCAATCCTGTGAAGTTCCGCGTGAACGTCACGAGCGTCTCGGAGAGGTACGTGCTGTTGCCGGTGCGCACAGGGAAGTTCGCGACCGCGGTCTCGGCGCGGAACTCCCGGAGCGGAACGACGGGATGGACGGGCTGAATGTCCGTGGGGACGAACGGGCCATTCGAGGTGAAGGTCCACATGCCCGCCGTGTCGCCGCCGACCACCGACTGCCGTTGTACCAGCTCGTCCAGCCAACGCGGGAATGCCGGCGTCTGATGAAAGAAATGGACACCGAGTTGTTCGCGTGTCTGCCGGCCCGGAGATCCGGGAGGTCGGTAACCGGGATACATGCTGCCGGAGTTGTCGTAGAGGATGCGTACGGCTATCGGAGCGTCCGGTGTGATCGGCGTGGCCTGGGCGGCCAGCGTGATGATCAAGAGGCTGAGCGCGCCGAACGTCTTCATTGGGCCGGGCCTCTGGGCTGAAGTTCACGCACTTCGACCAAGCCGTCCTTGTTTCCGGCGACGATGTAGGAGTCGAACGATGCCAGTGCGGTGATCGGAGTGTCGCCGAGCCGCCAGACGTCGTGATGGGGAAGGCGCGCCAAGTCATAGATCAGCACGCGGCCGTCTTCCATGCCCACGGCCACGGCGCTGTCCTGAACGATGACGGGAGAACCGCGTGTGGCGCGTTCGTACGGCGCGAACGAATCGCGGACGCGGCGCCGGGCGAAGACGATGCCCCTGGTGTCGATGCACACGCTGTCTCGATCCCAGGTGTCGCCGTCGTTGGTGAGCGCGAAAAGCTGAGTGTCTTCCTCGAGCGGCTCCTGAATCGTTCCGGTTCGGGCGTCCAGCCGGTACAGACGCTGGGTATCGCCGAAGACGCCGAAGACGGTGTCGCCGAGGAGCGCGATCGGATGGTCACCAAGGGAATGGAGGGGCAGGGGATGGGAGGTCAGTCCGTCGCCTGCCAGATGCATCTGGACGACACCATTGGTTTCGGAGAGGAAGACTGCCTGAGTGGTCGCGGGATCGGCCGCGACCCAGCTCACCTTCGGAGCGCTGTAGAGGAGGCGCGCCTGGTGGTCTTCGATGACGTGAATCTCACGCCCGTCAGGCGTGGCGACGGTGACGTAAAGGCGATTGCCGGCCGGCGTGAGGGCCTGGATCGGCGTGCCGTTCAATTCCACCTGCCAGAGAGGCTGCACGCGTGGAGTCTCGAGCGTGATCGACGCCAGAGCGTACGCGCTGACCTGGCCGCGTGTGGCGAGGTGAAGCACTCCGCTTTGAATGCACGGCTCGGCGGTCATGGGCCCCTGTACTTGAAAGCGGCAGACGCTTCGCGCACGGGTCGGGTCGGCGATCTCGACGACGCCGTTGAGCGAGACGGCGACGACATGACCGTCGTGGCCGAGGAGGCCGCGGCAGGAATCGCCGAGCCGGAGGCGAAGATCGATGAGGCGGGTCAGGCAGTCGGTTCCGATTCCCGGCGCACTCGCGCCGAGACGCCGCGAGCCTCCTTTGTATCCGGACCAGTTCGAATTCGAGGGCTGCAGGACGATCGCGCAACCTCGGCAATGGTTTGCAAACGCGCGATTGCGTATCCCGCAATACGAACAGTGTTTGACATACCGGCCGCAAAGACAGCGCTGCCCATCACTGGAGGGGCCGGGAGCGCAGTTCGGTTCGGAATAGGGACAGGTCACGATGCTTTCCTCTCACCGCATTCGGTTGACGATGACCTCGGGCTGCCGGATCACCTGCTGCCCTCCTTCGACGAAGCCGTTGCGGACCACACCGGTAATGACACCGTCCGCGAACCGAGGGTCGTTCGTGGTCGAGCGCCCGACGTGGCGCGTACTGTCGAAAGGCGTTTCTCCCGGGATCACGTCGATGGGCTCGACGGCGGCGAGGCCGAGCACCTGCCGGACGAGCGTGGCTCCCGCTTGGAGATCGTCACCCCCTCTCTCAAGCTGGGCCTGCTGGAAGCGCTGCAGGTAGAGGTCGGCGAACGGCAGAAATGTGTCCGTGACCCAAGTTCTGAAGCGGAAGGCCAAGTGGCCATTCCCCTCCGGTGTCAGGAGGCTGGCCAGCTCCCGCGTGCGTCGCACCTCTTCGGCGTCCGTTCCCAGCCGAGCAAGTGTTCCGTTGCCGATCCGTGGGATGAGGCTGATCTTCTGCAGGAGCATGCGGTGCTCCCGGCACGGGCGCATGACTGCTTCGAAGGCCGGCTTGAGTTCGAGCGGCACCACGCTGGACAGTCGATCGATCAACGGCTCCCAGCCGCGATCCTGCAGTGCGTCCTCGAGCGCGGCGTTGAGCTCCTGGTTGGCGTGGAACTGTTTCCACGACTGAGCCAGCACTTCGTGTTCAAGCGCTACGGCGTCATGGGTTAGGGGCGGCGCGTCCACCGCGATCTTGACGATCCTGGCGATGCCTTCGATTCCGCCGCGCAAGCGCTCCAGGCCGGTCGCGATGGGCAGCAACTCGTCGGAAGTGAGAACGTTCACGCTGCGGACTCGTTCCTCCAGCATCTGGATGATCAGGTCCAGCCTCTGCGCCGCATCGGTCTTCTCGAAGGTCTCGCGCCTTCGGCGCCTCAGCATGAAGACCAGCAACACGACTGCGGCCAGGGACAGAACCGCGCAACAGATCAAAAGAGTCGTTTCGAGATTCATCGCTCCATCTCCAGTTCTTCGGCAAATCGCGCACGGCCCACGACGACGTCGGGGGGCATGCGCACTTCGAGGGTGCCGTTCAATCGGCGGCCGCTGTTGGTGCGACGGAGGTGTACGGACAGCCGCAGATGCTCCTGACCGCGTAACTCGAGCGGGACTGCACAGAGCGTCGTGTTGCCTTCGGGCGCCTGGTCCGCGCCCCACTGCAGTTGAACGAGGAGTGGCGTGCCCGCCGCACAATCGCCGCCCAGCCGAAAATCACTGTCGACGAGACCTGCTTCACCGGGGGCAGGAAGTTGGGGAAAGGCGAGCAGCTCAACCGCCTCCCCGTGGAGCGTGTTCACCCGGAGGCTGCCACCCGCGGCCACGAGGAAAGGGGAGCGCATGGCCGCAGCGACGTTCCGCAGCAGATGATCGATGGCAGGGGCCACTGTCGTGGATGAGCCGAACAGTCGGCGCACCGCGTCGATCATGAAGATCTCGCCCGCAAGAATCATCGGCAGTTTCTCGCCGCCCAGCCGATCGAGATGCTCCTGCAGCCTCTCCCTCACGGAATGGGCACTCATCCAGGTCGCGTCGAGCACGCGCTGCAGCACGCCATGAGTGAGGGATTGCGGCAGCGAGTCGGGGGAGCCGGAGAGGAGGGTGGTCAGGGACCGTTCGAATGCCGCCGAAGGAGAGGTCCCCAAAGCCCAGGCGATTTGCGCGGACCAATGGTTCCAGCCCAGTCCCGGGATCGTGGCCGACACCGTCGTACGGAAACGTGGTCGTCGTGCGTCCCCGTCGATTTCAACGCGGTACAGATGCAGGTCGGTCTCCGAAGTTTCGACGACGATGCAGGTGCACGGCCTTCGGTTTGCCAGCGACATCGCCGCCGCAATTTCGCGACGCACGATGGTCAGGCCGCGGAATCCGCGCCGGCGAACGAGTTTCCGCACCACCAGACGGGCCCGACTCCCCGTCTGTGCCGGAAGCACGATCACCGGGTCGACGTCGCCCGGCAAGTACCCGCGCTCGGTGACGAAGGCGAACGCTGCGTCGAGTAACGCGTCGAGCAACGCCAGTCCGACGCCCGGCAGGATGGAGCCGGCCACACGATCCGTCAGGGCGGCGGGGGAGGAGAGAACCGTCCATGGCGATCGGAGTTGAAGGGCGCCAACGGAAGCCTGGGCGTCCCAGGGACGGCGAAGACCGATGCGTCGGGCACGTTGGAAGAAGTCGGCTGCGCTCGATTTCGAGAGAGTCTCGAGGGCGTCGCGCCAGATGAAGTCCCGATCCTGGATGACGCGCGGTTCGAAGAGGACGTCCGCGGAGACGTACCGCGTGGCCACCTGACGAATCTCCTGGCTGCACGGCACGAGCTCGCCGTCCGCAGTCACGAGCAGTGCGGAAAGGACGCGACCTCCGCACTCGATGATCAGTTGGGGCCTCATCCCATCCAACTCTCCGCCTCGTGCAGGCGCGCGGGCTCGATGGTGACGGGGCTGCCATTGGCAAAGACCCGGAGGGTGCGGTTTACCCCGATGGCGAACGTCACCTCACATCCGGCCCTGCCCGCCGTGTCGATCGAGATCTGACCGATCAGGCTGACGTGAGGATTGCCGACGATGCTTCTCCCAGTGCCGGTGTTCTGGTAGAACTTGAGATGGAGATAGCCGCTCGCGGGGATCATCTCGGGCGGATAATGCTTGGTGCGTTCGATCGGATATTGCGCGCCGCGCTCGATGACCTCGTCGAATTCCGGCTCAACCGGATTGGTGAAGGTCTCGACGCCGTAGCTGTGTGGCAGTCGCCTGCCGTCACTGAGGAGGAGGACCCGTGCGCTGGGAGCCACCAGACGCTCGCGCATCGCTCCGTAGAGCGCGGCTCCCTTTGCAACGCACACTTTCAGATGTTCTTCCTCGAGCAGATCCCGGCTGTCTTCCAGATCAGGGAACACCTCCCGGACGCACGTTCGGATCTGGGGCAGGAGGCTCTGCCGGCCTGTGTGGAGGATGTAGTCGACTTCATCGGGGCGCACGCCCGCGAGTGCGAGTGCAGAACGGATCAGCTCTTCGCAACGGGCCAGAACCGGTTGGAGCAGGTTGTTCACCACGTCCGCGGAGAGAGGTTGAATCTTCACGCCGCGCGGGGCCTGCTCGATCCTGCCCCGCGTGATGCGAACGAGAAGGTCGGGCCGAACGTCAATGGCGGTCTGTTTCTTTTCGGCGATTCGAATCTTCGCCTGCTCGGCGAGGTCCTTCCATTGCGCGCGGACCCGTAGAAGGTCTCGCCGGACGTCATCGCTCCATCCCTCGACTTCCCTGCGACGTTCGAAATCGCTGAACGTGCCGGCCACGAGCGTCGTGTCGAGGTCGAACTTGGAGAGCTCGTGCTTGCAGCGACGCAGCAGTTCTTTCATGACCAGGACGTCGATCTCATCGCCACCGACGCCGTTGTCACCGAGATTGGCCAGAATGCGCAGGCCGGTGCCGCCGCCGGAGACTTGAGTCACGCCCGCGACGGCGACGTCGAGGGTGCCGCCGCCGTAGTCGAACACGAGCATCTTCAGTCCCTGCGCGCGCGCGATGGCCTCGGTGATGCCGGCGGAGCTGCGCGTCCTGCGGAGGAAATCGAGGTAGTAGAGGGCGGCGGCGGAGGGCTCGTCCAGAATGATTCCGGCGTTGATGGTCGCGCCCGGGCTGTCGTTCTGGCGTGCCTCCGCCCGTTGCGCTCGCTCTTCCTGGGTATCGAGACCGGCCGCCGCACAGGCCTCGAGCACGTCGCGTATCTGAAGGTCGTGGAAATTCGCCGGCACGGTGATGATGGCCTTGCGGACGCTGTAATACGCTCCGTTCCCGGAGTCCGCGTGCAGTCTTTCCTCGGCGAGTTGCACGAGTCTGAGGATGATCAGCGACGCGAGCTCGGCGGCCGAATAGGAACGGTCGAAGAACGTGCGCGTGCGCTCGTAGCCCATGACTCGCTTGATCGAGCGTACGGTGCGGTCCGGCGCGGTGTCGGCCTCGTTTCGCGCGGCCTCGCCGATCTTGTACGACTCCGGGTCGTCAAAGACCAGGACGCTCGGAATGAGCTCCTTGCCCGACATCCCATCCCGAACCAGAGCCAGACCACTCTTGTCGCGGTCACTGCGCACCGCCACCACGGAGTTCGTGGTGCCGAAGTCGATGCCGATGTAGTCGCCGTACTCCCTCGGCTTCACGACCGTGAGCTCGACAGGCAGCAGCAGCGGATCCTGACCGTGGGGCCGGACGGTCACCGCTCCGCGATGCTTTCCCTCGGGAAGGTCCCGTGGAGAACAGACCACCTTGAATTCGAAAGCACGAGGGAACGTCGTTGGAGAGGTCGTTCGCGTCACCGTGGATTCGGGGGAGAGGAGGGTGAAGCGGGCTGCGCGGGTCACGATGGTCATCCAGGACGAATCGCTCTCGATCGAGGTGATCTCGACATCCGCGGTGCCCTGATTCTCCACGCGTACCGAAGACGTGTAACTTCGCTTGGAAAGCGCTTGGGAGAAGCGAAGGAAGGAGGGCTCGAGTAGCAGACGATAGCGGAACGTTTGGGCCATGGCCTTGACCACCATCCCGTCGGGGTGGTTCGCGAAGTCGATCCTCACCGCGGCCTCCTGGACCGCGCTTTCGTGCGACGCTGTCTGCCAGAGAATCGGAATGGAGAGCGTCTCCCCCTTCCGCACGAGACGATCCCCGTACTCGCCGTCGACGCGCAACTGAGGGGGACCTTCGGCGCGCACGCTTTTGATGCGCAACGGCGTGCTGCCCAAGTTGGTCAACTGCAGCGTGCGCTCGACGGACTTGCCCTCTTCCACGTGCTCGAAGTCGAGGGTGGCGGTGAGGAGCTTCGGCATCGGGCCCGAGCGGACGTCGAGGGTGAGCACGCGCTGCTTTCTTGCGTCTCCGTCGACGATGCAAACGTATTCGGCGACGTGTTGGAACCCCGGCGGAAGTCTCTGAGCATCGACCGTGACCCGCACGCGGAGCTCGGCGTGCGGAACGATCTCGAGCGCGGTGCCGGGATCGAAGATCACTCCCGGAACCGTGACCCCATCGCGAGGCTCGATGCTCACGCGCATCAGGCGCGGGCTGTCGTTGCGGAGTCGCAGCTCTTTGGAAGGTGCGATCGTCGAGATCAGAGTGACCCTGGGGGGATCGAGCTCGAGCAGCAGCAACAGACGCCCGCAACCGCTGCAATACGTGTCGTCGGGATTCGGCTCCCACTGGTGGCAGTGGCGGCACTCGTTGCGGTTCATGACGGACCTCGGGCGATGACCAGGAGCAAGGCGACCAGGAGTAGGGCGAACAGGATGGCGACGGTCAGCGGCCGGAAAGCGGAGGTCCGCCCGCGAGTGACTTCAATCGGGACGGGCACATCGACCGTCGCTGGGTCGCCGCCTTCGATCCGGAGCGATAGTCGCAGGGTGTGCGGACCGAGGGCGAGGTTTGCAGGAACGATTCGGACGGACAGCGCTGCCGAGCCGGGTTGGCCTTCATGCGCGGCGGGAACCTCCGGACAGTGTGTGACGGCCAGAAAGCGGGGAATGGTCTCCTTCGAGAGTCGCGCCGGGGAGCGCCCCCAGTTCTCGAGGCGCGCCTCGACCGTGCGACTCTGGTCTGTGCGCACTCGAACGCGGGACGGCGGCAGGGCCACCACGAAAGGCTTCGCAGCGGTCACGAAGGCGGCGAATGGCAGCTCGATGTTCTGTAGTGCCGGCCGCGGGTCGTTGGTTCGCACGCGAAGCACTCCGGCGTGAGGCCCTACGGTCTGCGGCCGAATCGTGACGGAGAAAGGAGCGGTACGCTCGAAGAACGTTCCCTCGATCGGTCCGCCGCGGCGGCGGCCGTCCACTTCGAACGTGAGCCATGCTGGAAGATCTGCGAAGGTCACGATGAGGGGCACGGAGCTGGCGTTGGCGACTGCAAGCCGGTACGGTCGCTCACCGTTGCCGAAGTCGAATGGCTCCGCGGACGGAGAACCATTGAAATCGAACCGGGCAACGGGGTGCGAGCGACGTGCGGTCAGGGACACTCTCAAATCGAAGATCTGATCGCCCGCCACGAGCCGGAGGGAGCCGCGAAACTCGCATTCCGCGTCGTGCACAACCAGGGCTTCCAGCACGGCTCCCGCCCCTCCGGAGGCGAGCGTGACCGAGTCGCCGCCGCATTCGAGCCAATGAGCCGCGAGCCATGCAGGCGGATCGGCCAGACGGACCTCGAGGGGCTCCGGACCACGATTGCAGACCCGTACACGACGACGCTCTTCTCCCGGCGACTCGACGCTGCCAAAATCGAGCATGCTTCCCTCGGCCCACGGGCGAAGGGCGTCTCCGAGCACGACCAGCGGTGGGAGGGGCAGCGGTTCCAGCCACGTGCGCGCCTGACCACTCAGCGCGCCGAGGAAGTGTCGCTGCAGGCCCAGCATCGAGTCGCGCGAGAGATTCATCGCGCCGCCATGACCGCTCCGCCGCGCGACTGTGCGCGCGCGATGTAGAGCGCTCCGGTGCCGACGACCTGGGGGAAGCGGTCCTTCGAGTCCTCCAGCAGCGCCTCGATGCTGTACGTTCCCGCGGGTGCCTTCTTCGGCAGGGTCACGACCATCGTCGACTCGACGATGCCGCCCCCTTTCGGAATGACGAACTCGTTGGGTCCAGCGCCGAGGATGTAGTCCTCTCCATACTTGAGTCCGCGGAACATCCGGATCTTCAGCGCCTCGTTCGGGTTCGGCCCGAGCACCACGTAGCGGACGTACAAGGTCGCGGCTTGACCGGGCCTCGGGCTGGCCGGATCGAACGACACCTCCTCGACGCGCGCGATGTAACCTTGTGAACGGTCGTAACCGGCTTGGCGGACAGCCAGGTCGCGTCCCGCAAAGACCTGATCTTCGTGCTTGCCAATGGCGAAACCGGCCACGGCACCAGCCACGGCACCGGCCAACGCGTGCTCGAGAATGTCTTCGCCGCTCCCGCCCGTGATGGTCGCGGTGATGGCGCCGAAGAGACCGCCGATGATCGCTCCGGCAACGGCCTTTCTCTTCGAGCGACTCTGGAGCGACATCCATTCCTTGATGTTGGCGGGTCTGGCCGGGCCACCGTTCTTCGATGGGGACGTCGTTGCGCAAGCGGACAACAGCAGTGTGGCGACGAGGAAGGAGGCGATTCGGTGTCTCATGGGAGAGGTCCTCATAGATCTTTCCTCGGCGGCGACGAGGGTTTCCGGACGGCGTTGTTCGTGGGTCCGAGCTGCGTGTCCTTGAAAGCGTCCTTGCGCCCGTCTTTCGCCCTCTGCAAGAGGGCGAGTGCGCGCGCGGCGATGGACTCCGGCGCACGCGGGTCCTTGAGAACGCCGGCCGCGAACCGCTCGGCTTCCGGCCAGCGCTCCGCGCGAAGGTCGTCCTCGATGTCCGCCAGCCTGGCCTCCCACTGCGCGCTCACGGCCACGTTGGTCCTGGCTTCCACCTGCGCTTCGACGACCCGCGTTCGCAGCAGAGCGATTTGCCCGCGCTCCGGCCCGAGATTTTCCGGATCGCGCTGCGCCAGTTCCGCGGAGTGATCCAGGTCGCCGAGAGCAGCGTCGAACTGCTCCTGTCCGAGAGCCTCCTCGGCGTGGGCCAGGCCGCGGGTGATCGCCTCCCGCAACGCCAACAGGTCGCGGAGGTGCTTCGCCTCTGGGTCCTCGACCGGCCCGCGGGGACTGGTCGCGAACGGATCGGCCTTTCGGCGCGCTTCTGCCGGACGTTCCTGCCTGGGCCGTTCTCTCTGGGGAGCCGCTGGCTCGAGAATGACCGGTGGCGTGATCGCCGTGACGAGCGTCGTCTTCCGGGGAGGAGCGACCGGGAGCGACGGCCGGTCCTTCTGCTGCGTGACGATCGCCAATGCTGCCGCGAGAAACGTACCGGTGAGACCGATCGAGACCGCCGATCCGTGTGGCCAGGGCGGAGCAATGTTCTGCACTTGTTCGGGGGTGGCATCGGCGTCAACCGGTTCCGTAGGTTCGTCATCGTTCGGCGGGTTGACCCGAAAGCCGACCGCTCCCTCGTGCAACGCATCCCGGAACGCGGCGACGGACTGGAATCTCCGGTTGCGATCGTAACGAAGCGCGATGAGGAGGGCGTCCGCCACTCCGGTAGGGAGTGTGGGCAAGAGAGCGCGTAGGTCGGGCGGACCGGCCACACGTTCGAGGATGCGTGCGAGATGCTCCTCCGCGTCGAAGGGTGCACGGCCCGTGAGCATGCGGTAGAGAACGATGGCGGAGCTGTACTGGTCGGAGCGGGGATCGATGCTGTTCCCCTCCAACTGCTCGGGCGACATGTAAGGAGGCGTGCCGATGAGCCGCCGCGAGGTGGTGAGCCGCGGCGTTTCTGCCAGGAGGGCGATGCCGAAGTCGGTGAGCTTGACCTGGCTGCCACAGACCATCACGTTCGACGGCTTGACGTCCCGATGGATGATGTTTTCCCCGTGGACGTATTCGAGTGCGTCGAGGATCTGTTCGAACAACGGCAGCGCTTCCTCGAGAGTCATGAGGTCGTTCGGCCGGCGCTCCAGCCGCATGGCCAGTGTTTCGCCCTCGACGTATTCCATGGCGATGAACAGCTCGTTCTGTTCGTCGATGAGGTCGTAAACCGTGACGATGTTCGGATGCTGGAGGCTCGCCTGCGCCTGCGCTTCCCGCAGCAACCGTTGTCGCAGCGAGGCATCGGCGGCGTCTTTCGGTAGCAGCGTCTTGATGGCCGCGGCACGGTCGAGGCTCTCGTGACGGCCCTTGTAAACCAGGCCCATCCCGCCCTCGGCCAGGACTCTCTCGATCCGGTAAGACCCGATTCGTTCTCTCAAGGTGTCATGCTCGCGATGACGAGAAAGACACCACCGTCACGATTTGGTTTTGCGGATCCACGCAGCCGCGACGGCAATACTGATCAGCAACGCGGCGGCAATCCACCCGATCGTCGTGCTGCTGCGGAAGAGTGGGCGTGCGCCGCCCGCCGCCGGAGCGGTCTGCGCGCTACACCGTGTGCGTGGGCCCGGGGCCACCGAGAAGCCCGACCATCGATCCCGAAAGAGCTGGAGGCGGTGACTGCCGGCGTCGGTGGTGAGGATGCGCACGTCGGTCCAGTATCGGCCGGCCATCTCGGCCACGATGTCGTTCGCGCCGCGGAACACGCCTGCGCCGAGTGCAGGGTCTCGTTTCATGTCGATCCGGACGGTGGTGCCATTCGGTTTGGCCAGGATCATCTCCAGGGAGACCGCGTATCCGGGCAGCTCTTCGAGCGGACGCCCATTGCCGTCCATCACGCGGTAGGCGAGGGGAATGGGGTCACATCGGCGAAGGGTGTCGGTTTGCGCCGGACGGAGGAGCGCGCCCCGCGGGAAGAATTGCTGCGAGAGGATGCGCACCCGGGCGTCAGCATGTGATTTCAGGATGGTCCATTCGCCCGGTGCGGGATGGGGCACGACCAGCGTGGACATCACGTCGCCGATGAGGACGGACTCCACTCCGTCAACGCCGGCACGGATGGGTTGGAGGCTGTGAGGCGGTCTGATCTCGATTGCCGCATTGCGGGAAGCCCGGAAGATGTCGAAGACGATGATCTCCAGATAGGGCGGTACGATCAGAGTGTCGACGACCGGGTCGCTCTTGGCAGGCGTGTTTTCCGCGGTCTGGGTCCGGACCAGCCAGATGCGCAGCAACACGCCTGGGGTCCCTGTGCGGGGGCTCATGCTCGTCGGTTGATCGACGAGCACAGCCAGATCGAGACCACCGTCCGCACGGGCCGCGGTGCTCACCGCAAGCAGCAGCGCCACTGCGAACAGGCGGTTCACCTCTACAGAGACACCGTCCCGCCGGTTTTGTCGTTCGCGGACGTCGCGCATCACCCACGCTTTCAACCTTGACACGACACTAGTGTCGCTTCAAGATTGAAAACGTGGGTGCTTTGCGGCGGCGGCGAGCCGTC
>JBDTOZ010000809.1:0-5231 GCA_039932995.1 Acidobacteriota bacterium
GTTGCTGGTTGCTGGTTGCTGGTTGTCTGTGGTCTCTCGTCTGGACCAGAGTCATCGAGCTTGACGTCCGGGATGACAAACCCCAGACAACCAGCAACCAGTAACCAGCAACAGCACCCGCGCTGAGTAACCACCCGCACGCACCCCCCAACCTTGCGCCAAAAACAAAACGCCGGCCCTGAGGCCGGCGTTTGGGGGGAAAGCAGAATCGGAAACTACTTCTTCTTCTCCATGGCGCGCTTGAAGGCAAGGGCCATGGCGGACTCGCCGGCAGACTCGTCGTTCCGCTCGTCCATGAACTTCGAATACTCCTCGCGCTCCGCGGCGGCTTTGGCCGCTTCGTGGCTGAGGGAGATGCGCTTGCGCTGCGGGTCGATGCTCATGATCCGCACCATCAGCTTCTCGCCTGCCGGGTGCAGGGTCGACGGGTCGGCTCCCGCGGGGACGGCGATCTCGGAGTTCGGGATGAGACCGGTCAGACCAGGCTCGAGCTCGACGAAGACGCCCGGTGCGGCACCATGGTCCACCGTGCCTTCGACGACGCGGCCGATGGAGTAGCGCTGCGTGGCCGTCTCCCACGGATCGTTCACCGCGACGGCGCGCAGCGAGAGGGAGAGGCGCTTCTTGGAAGGGTCGACTTCGCGGACCCAACCGGTGACGGTCGTGCCGATGGCCACTTCCGCATCCCCCGCCTTGATGCCGTGAGGGAGCTGGGAGACGTGCACCAGGCCGTCGACTCCAGGCTCGACTTCGACGAAGTAGCCGAAGTCGGTGGAGCGGACGATGCGGCCGGCGAACTGCGTTCCGGCCGGATAGCGGTCGGCCACGTCGTACCAGGGGTCCGGCTCCTGATCTTTCATCGACAGCGAGATGCGCTTGCCGTCGTTTTCGATCTTGATGACTTTGACGTGGACTTCCTGGCCGATCTGGACGACGTCCTTCGGATCGGTCACGCGGCGACGGCTCATCTCGGAGACGTGCAGCAGACCGTCGATGCCACCCAGGTCGACGAACGCGCCGAACGGCGTGAGGGTCTTGACCCGGCCGGTCAGCTCGGCGCCCGGCTGAATCTTGCCCCGCGTTTCGGCGGCGCGGTCGGCGGCTGCTTCCTTGAGCAGCGCGGCGCGCGAGACGACGACGCGGCGGCCATCATCCGAGAGCTCGGTGACGCGGAACTCGAGGACCTGATTCACGAAGGAATCGGGGTTCTCGATCTTGCCCAGGGCGATCTGGGAGAGCGGACAGAACGCCCGCAGCCCGGCGATGCTCACTTCGAAGCCGCCTTTGTTGCGGCCTGTGACTTTGCCTTCGACCGGCAGGCGATTCTCGTAGGCTCCGCGGAGCTGTTCGAGAGACGCTCTTCCCTTGATCATTTTGCGGGAGACCCGCATCTCGGCGCCGGTCTTGACGACCGTTGCCTCGATCTGGTCGCCGACGTCGAGTCCCTCGAGCTCCGCGGTATCCATGACGGCCTCGGAGGGGCCACCGTAGGAAATGTAGGCGTCTTCGCCCGAAATCGACACGATCGTGCCGCGGAGCAGCTCACCCTGCTGCGGGGTCTTGAGGTCCAGATTCTCCATCGCCTCGGCAAAGGACGTAGCCTCGGCGTTCTCTCTCGACTGACTCATGGGAGTTTGCGTTACCTTTCAGTGATTGGTTCTCGGTCCTGAGAACGGTTGGGACGCGCATGTTACCCGAAACCAATGGCAACTGTCACGACCGAGCGAAGTCTGACAACCGGGACCCCGTGACTTTAATTTTCGAAGGGGCGTTTTTTCGTACCGGTCCCGGCTTCGAAGCGATCCGGCGACCGGGTCCAGCCAACCAGCAACCCCTACTCCACGCGAAACGTGACCCGTGCCAGCACGGGATCGCTGGACGAGTAAGCCTTCAAGTTGTGTCCTTTGTCCAGGGCCTGGATCCAACCGATGGTCCAGGTTCCTTTGGCCGCGTGCCTGGGGACCAGGATGCGGCCGTAGAAGTTCGTTCCGTCCGGCGAGGGGTCGAACGAAAAATAGATGCGCTGTCCTCCCTGCGTCTCGACCGGGATGGCCTGACCGCTGAGGCTGGCCACGCCGCAAGAGTCGTCCGCGACCACGGCCGCGATCTGAATGGTGCCGCCCTCCGTGTTGGAGACGACGGGCGGATCGACGCTGAGCGCGCGGATCGTCGGCGGCCCCGAATCACAGGAGTCGCCGGAGATGTCCAGCGCGATCTGGCTGACGATCTGGTTGTCCGCGCGGAACGTGGCCATGTTGTTGGCCTTGTCCTGCACCTGGATCTGCTCGAGCTGCCAGGCTCCGCAATCGAGGCAGGTGGGCGGCGAGACCGTGCACTCCCATGCTCCGCCCGCACCCGGCCGGCACCCGAATCCGATCCGCGCCTGCTTGGACGGGCTGACGAAGACGCCGCTGACCAGCGACACTCCCGACTTGTCGTCCTCGGCCTGCACGAAGACCGTGTTCTTCTCTCCCGCGCTCATCGAGCGGCGCTCCAGGTAGACGGACTTGAGCACCGGCGGCGTGGCGTCCGGTGCCTTCGACACGACGCGGAAGCTCGCCGACGGAGGCAACGCACCCGCGGCCTGATTGAGGTTGATGCTGTTGTTGGCGTTGTCCGTGAGGGTCAGGTACTTGACGGTCCAGATTCCCTCGGCGGCTTCCTGCGGGACGAGAATCCGGGTCACGAACTGATTGCTCTGCCCTTCCTTCTGGCAGGCGAAGCCCTGCAGCGCGCCGCTCGGACTGGAGACGACGCCGGAGACGCTGCGCACTCCGGAGAGGTTATCGATCACGGCCACGCTGAAAATCGTCTCGGCACCGTCCTGCACCTGGGCCGGCGTGAACTGCGCGGCCTGAAGCTGCGGCGGAATGGTGTCGGTCTCCGGGTCCGGCTCCTCGCGGGGCTTCTCTTCGCGCGGCTTCTCCGAAGTGCCGTTGCCGGTGGAGTTTTCGCGTCCGCCCGGCTGCGGCTGGCCGCGGACCTGCGGGGGAGCGGCGGCGACGGTGGCAGCGGGCTTGGCGCGCGTGATGCCGAGGGCGCTGGCGATCGGATTCACCATGCGCTCCATCAGGGTCTCTTGCGGCGGAACGGGCGGGACCGGTGTCGCGGGCGGCCCTCCGGCGCGCAACAACTCTTCGTAACGCTGCTTGCGCGCGCTGACCGAGCTCGTCGACGTCGCGTTGGCGGATGTGGTGGTCCCTCCGAGCTCCTCGATCGTGGCCGTGGCCATCGAGTCGGGATGGCCGGTCCGCATCGGAGTCTCTTGCACAGACGCCCCGTTCGCACGGAGAGGCGCATCCACGAGCGTGGTGTTGTCCCCGTAGGAGCGGAGACGCATCCAGACGGCCACGCCGAAGGCGATCGTCAGGACGGTGAAGAAAAGCGGGAGAAAGCCGCGCTTCAATTGATCACCCCGGGGACGGCCAGTGTGAAGGGAGCGATGGAGGCTTCGAAGGTCTGGCCCGAGCGCGTGCGCATGGTGTAGCTGCCGTGCATGGTGCCGAGGGACGTGGGGAGCGGACAGAAGCTCGTGTAGCGATAGGACTCGCCGGCATCGAGCACGGGATACTCTCCGACCACGCCCGGCCCTTTGACGGTCTCGACGTTTCCGTCGGCGTCGGTGATGATCCATTCACGGCTGACGAGTTGCGCCGATTCGGACCCGACATTGGAGATCCGGACGTGGTACGCGAAGAAGTACTTCTCGCGATCGCTACGATCGGCAAGATATTCGCTCTCGACTTCGACACGGATGCCACGAGTGGTCGTATCGGACATGATGACTCGCTGTAGAGCGTTCGCGGGGCGCGCGTTGTTCCCGCTCTTGGTTCTTATTGTGGCATGGCCCGCCTCGGCGCAGGCGCCGGCGGGGGCAACGCCGCCTCCTCCCGAGCCCTCCACGATCACGGTTCCCATCCGCAGCAGCCTCTCTTCCCTCTCTCCGGAGATCGAATCCCGAGTGGAGTCGCACTACTCCGGCAAGGCCAGCGAGCGCGGCATCGATGTGGAGTACGTCGTGGACCGCGATCCCATCCGCCTGATGATGGTCGGCGCGGGACTGCATTCCTCCACCACCGTCCACTACGCGCTGCAGGCTTGCCGGGGACGCTTCCCGTGCATCTCCTGCGGCTTCGACGAGTCACGCCGTCTGGCCGACATCAAACTGCATACGAAACTCGACTGGGATCCGTCCTGGCGCCTGCGCTCCACCACCAGGCTGCTCCCGGTGAATTACCCGAAACCGTGCGAGGTGACCTGGCTGGACATCGACATCACCGGCCGCTTCGTGGCCCCGGTGATCGAGCAGCAGCTCAACGCCGCGGCCCGCATCATGGACCGCAACATCCCCGCGCTCACCAACGTGAAGCCGCAGGCGCAGCAGATCTGGAACGCCCTGCAGATGCCTTACGAGCTGGCGCCGCGGACCTGGCTCGTCCTCGAGCCAACCGCCGCCGCGCTCTCGCCCATCACAGGCACGAAGGACGTCGTCCTCACGACGCTGACTCTCCGCACGCAGACGCGCGTGCTGTTGGGAGAAAAGCCGGTCCTCGTCCCGCGGCCACTCCCCAACCTCTCCGCCGTGCCGCCCTCCACCTCCCCGGCAGGCATCCGCGTCCCGTTCGACCTCGAGCTCCCTTACGAGGAGGCCAGCCGCCTCGCTTCACGCGACTACGCGGGAAAGACGTACCAGATCAGCGGCAAGACCCTGAAGGTGGAGTCGATCCGTCTGGCCGCCGCGCCGAATGGCCGCGTGCTGATCGAGGCCATCATCGATTACCGCGGCGGACGCCTGCGCAACTACCGCGGTCCGGCCTTCCTCGAAGGGACGCCGCGGTTCGACGCCGCGACCTCGTCAATCGTCGTGCCCGACCTCGACTACTCGCTCGACCCGAAACGCCGCGGCTTCCTGGCACGCATCGCCGAACGCGCCGCGCATGACTCGATTCGCAACCGCCTTCGCGAGAGCGCCCACTTCCCCATCGGAGCGCGCATCGCCGAGGTGCGCACGGAGATCACCCGCGCCCTCAATCGCCAACTCGCTCCCGGCGTCCTCCTCCGCGGCCGCGCCGACTCCATCGAGCCCCGAACCGTCACCCCGCTCGCCACCGTCATCTCCATGCGCGTGATCGCCACCGGGCAGGCGGAGGTGGAGCTGCGGAGGTAGTTGCTGGTTGTTTGTTGCTGGTTGCTGGTTGCTGGTTGCTGGTTGCTGGTTGCTGGTTGCTGGT
>JBDTOZ010000810.1:0-3199 GCA_039932995.1 Acidobacteriota bacterium
CCCGCTCCGTCCACGCCCTTCCATCCCCGACCCTCGGATCTGTCCGCAATGTCACAAGGGGACGATGCATCGCATGGCGCAGGTCGATCCTCAATGCGACCGTACCTGGTTCGACACCTCATGAGCACAACGAATCGCTCCGACCTCGTCGTTCCGGCATCGTTACCGTTGCCTGAGGGAGGGTTCGTCTACTCGTCGAGAATCACGGGACCATCGCGTCATCCACGCCCTGGAGCATCGATTTTCCGCATTCGCCGCCCTCCGAATCTGGGCTTCTCGTCGCAATCCAGGCCGTCAAACCTCTCTTCGCGACTGTCCATCATCACCACCCACCCGGCTCCGATTCATACTTTCCCCAAGAGGCCCGCGGCTTCGTCCAACTGAACTCATCACCGCATCCGGTTCACTCACTCAAACACGCACATCGGCCTCCCTCGCCTTGCGCGGTCCGCTCGATCCTCGCGTCGGGGGATGCGGTATAGAGTCCTATGCATTAGCCGCCGATCTCTCGAAGCTTGTTTGTAGCATCTCAAGAGTGCGTGACGTTCCGGTGGAAACCCGGCACTTGCATCAGAGACGGCGCCAGAGCGCGACCGGGGAAGAGACGATAGCATGGACATGGCTTGTTCGATTTGTCCTCATCAGTAATCATCTCGCTCGGGCTCGTCACCGGGCTGCTCGTCCTCCACCTTGCGCTTGTATCGCTGATATCGGCTGTTGGTAGCCTGCGCCTGCGCCCACAGGAAACCCTCCTGAGACTGTGTCATTGGCGATCGAGAGAGCTGCCGCGGATCGGCCTCCTTGACTTCGACGGCACGATCAGCGACCAGGTAGTACATAAGTAGCTTGGAGTGACCGGAAGACACCAAATATGCTGCACCATTGGCAAGGGGATAGATCGTCGGTTCGCGCCCGCTCAGCTCGACGTCTCGGACGCGTACGGCCGCTCCTTCGCGCAAATAGAAGAGCTGATCGTCATACTGGTTTATTAAGTAGGCATCGCCATTAGCGAGAGAATAGATCTCGTTCCCGAACGATCGCAGACTCGCGAGCGAAACGGGGCCACGAGGAGGAGGAGGCGCCACCTTGCGGCTGCAACTGAGAGCGACGACCGCAAGAGCGACCGCGATGATCAACAGGATGCAGCGTGCCGAGCGAGACGTTGGCAACATCACTGCTCCAACCTAACGCTGATCGGTTCATCGTAGTCGTTGATAGAGACGGATCCACTGACGTCGACAGTTCCATCGACGGTGACTGAGCCTGTGATCGGCAAGTCCTCGTGAAGCCTGTCTCGGATATCGACAGCGACCGACAAGAGAATCAACAACAGAATCGCTTGGAGCGTGGGCAGAATCGGCGGTCCTGCAGGCTCCTCGACACGTGGGCGACGCACGAGCACGGCCCAGACGATGAATATCATGCCGGCTATCGAATCAATGATTCTCCATTGGTACTTGTCGAATCGCAACGGCGCGATTGGGTTGAAGACAATCGCAATCACAGCGAATAAGGGGACAAGCGGGAGGCGGTCGGACTGGACGGCCGCAACGAGGGCGCAAATCGCACCGAGCGTGACAGCGACGCGAAGAAGCTGAAAGACACCGTAGGCGAGGACGTAATTGAAGAGCGAGGCGATTGGGGGAGCCAACGCGATCGCAGCAACGCAAAGATAGATCGGACGAGAAAAGATAACCTTCATAGATCCCCCGTGACTCCTCAAACGATCGTTTCGGATAGGTTGTGGGCGGCTTCGGCCATCTTCGGCGGCTAACGGCCTGACGCTCAGCCGCGCCAACCCGCACGCGAAGAGTAGCGCACTTGGGACTCACGTGGCGCGGGTTGGCGTCGGCTGCAGCGTTGAGTTGGGCGGCGCCGCGCTAGAACTCAATGGCGAGAATCTTGATACGCTCGATCTTCAGGGTTCTGATGTTGAAATGATGACCCGAGCGAATGCCGCGCCAGATCATCGAGCATTCCTCCGCGAACCGCACTCGGTAGTGAATGCCGTTGAATAGCTTCACAGAAGCTGTTGGCGCTGCGGCGCCTCTTCGCCACTCGACGACGAGAAGATGCCCGCGCGTCTGGCGGGTGCCTGTGCGCCGTTCGTCGAACAGGAGCGGCTCTTGCGATAATGTCATGAACCGCCGCCAGTCGCCTTCGCCATAGCGGACAAAACGCCTAAAGGCATCGAAGTCTCGGCTCAGGCAGAACTCCGCCCCCACAGCATGCGCGAGATAGTTGAACGCGATCTTGCCGACCGTTCGAAAGACTTCGTCGTCGAGGCGGTAGTCAACGCGCACGGGCTCGAGCACGAGCGGCAGTGATGTGTTTGGGGGACACCACAGCACCGACTCAGATTGGCAGCCGAGGTCAGTAAGTTTCGAGGCGAGCCGTTGAAAATCCTCTTCAGTCTCGCCGATCACAAAGCACTCGCACGACGAGTACTTCGCGACCACCTCGCGCGTCAACTCCGATTCGGCGAATAGCACGGGCTCATCATGTTCGGACGGTGCAAAACCTACATGAGGAACGAACGATGCGACCACCTTCGTACCGTCGGTGTGAGGCTTGAAGTAAGACTTCGCACCGGCAAACTTTGCGCCGTCACCGGCAACCACATGAAGGCGGTCACCACCGATTTCGGCCGCCTCGTGAGGCGACTTGACGCCGGACAGTAGCCGCATGAGCGCTTCACCGCTGTTGCGGTTGAACGAAACTTCGAGGTTGTCACCGAACCATTGGTTACACGATTCGCAGACGCAAAAGATCGTAAAGTTCCCCTGAAACCGACCGTAGGCCTTGGGGATGACGTGCTCCGGCGTCGCGAAGCGACGCGCGTCGGTCGTGAATCGGCAGTAGATACATTCAGCCATTCCGCGGACTCTGCCACGCTGCGTGGATCTGTGCCGCCCAACGGCCCAAGCTCACCGGCGTGGAGCCGCACTGCCACATGATACAACCTGCGATTCTCGCGGCGCGGTTCCACGTCCGGTGCAGCGTAGAGTTGAACGAAGCCGCTACGCGACGCGCTTCGCGTGGTTGAGCGATCCTGCCGAGGCCCGACCACTTCCTCCCTCCGACCCGGCGACGCGCCACAGTGATCCACTGATGCGATCTCACTTGAAAGGAGATCGTTCATGTTCATCACCACCACCCCTCTCCGCGAACGGATGCGCCAGGCCTTGCGGATCCGCAA
>JBDTOZ010000811.1:0-25637 GCA_039932995.1 Acidobacteriota bacterium
GGTCTCTCGTCGCGCGGCCGGACGGCTTCCTCCGTGGCGGTGGCCTCGTAGGAAAGATAGCCGACCCAGCCTCCCGAGAAAGGCAGCGCGTCATGCGTTTCCGTGACGGTCTCGCACTCGAGGTCGCGGATGAAGTCTTTCCATTCCGACGCGCGCGTCCAAGGCAACGTGCGGGTCTCTTCCGGCCAGGGAAGGAGGAACTGCCATGCTCCGTGGTCACTCCATCCGTCCAGGAGCGCCGCCCCTGGACGGTCGGAGCGGAACACGATTTCCGGGTCCGGCCGCCGGTGAAGCGGCACGACGGACAGCCCGGTGAGTGCGCGCGACATGGCCCGGCAGTCTACGCCGCGCCGACCGCCTCGCGCGCGCCCAGGTAGCGTCCGGTCAGGCTGCGCTCGTTCGCGGCGATGTCCTCGGGTTTCCCGACAGCGACGATCTCGCCGCCGAGGTTGCCTCCGTCGGGACCGAGGTCGATGACCCAGTCCGACTGTTCGATGAGCTGAAGATTGTGCTCGATGACCAGCACGGAATTGCCGCGGTCGATGAGGTCACGGAACGTGCGGATCAACACCTGCACGTCGGTCGAGGCCAGACCGGTGGTCGGCTCGTCGAAGAGAAAGAGGCGCGGCTTGTCGCTCTTGGCCGCGCTCTCGGCAAGGAACGAGGCCAGTTTCAGGCGTTGCGCCTCGCCGCCTGAGAGCGAGTCCGTGGACTGTCCGAGCCGGAGATAGCCGAGACCTACGGAGCGAAGCGCGTCCAGACGCTTGAGCAGCGCGCGCCGGGCCACGAAGAACTTCGAGGCCTCGTCCACGGTGAGCTGCAGGATGTCGTTGACGTTCTTTCCCTTGAACGTGACCTTCATGACCTGATCGCCGAAACGGCGGCCGTCGCACTTTTCGCAGATCACTTCCACGTCGGCCAGGAACTGCATGTCGATGGTCACCACGCCTGCGCCCTGGCAGACTTCGCAGCGCCCTCCGACCGTGTTGAAGGAGAACATGCCCGCGGTCACGCCATGCAGCTTCGCACCTGTGGTTTCGGCGAGGAGCTTCCGGATCTCGTCCCAGGCCTTGATGTAGGTGGCGGGATTGGAGCGCGACGAGCGGCCGATGGGGGACTGATCGACGAACTCCATGTCGTAAATCAGATTCAGTCCCTCGATTGCGTCGACCTTGCCCGTCTCCAGACCGGCCACACCCCTCACGTCGCGGCGATAGCGGTTGAAGAGGCAGTTGCGGATCAGCGTCGATTTGCCGGATCCCGAGACACCGGTCACGGCCACGAGTTGTCCAAGGGGGATGTCCACGGTCACACCGCGGAGGTTGTGCTCGCGCGCGTTGACGATGCGGATCGCGCCCATGTTTTCGCGAAGCTCGGGCGGCTCCGGAACGGCCGGCGCCTCGGCGAGGCGCGGTTTGGCTCCTGCGTGGACGACGATCCCACCGGACTCGCCGGCGCCGGGACCCATCTCCACGTGATAGTCGGCGCCGTCGATGAGGGTCGGATCGTGCTCGACGACGATGACCGTGTTGCCGGCGTTCTTGAGACGACGCAGCACGGTGAGCAGCCGCTCGCTGTCGCGTGCGTGGAGGCCGACCGTCGGCTCGTCGATCACGTACATGGTCTCGGTGAGTGAGCTGCCGAGGGCGGCGGCCAGGTTGATGCGCTGCGATTCGCCGCCGGAGAGCGTGCGCGTCTGGCGGTCCAGCGTCAGATACGACAGGCCCACTTCATCGAGGTAGACGAGGCGATTGACGATCTCACGGCGCAGGTGGCCGGCCAGAGCCTCCTCCGACTTCGACATCGGCAGGTACTCCCAGAAACGGCGGGCCGTCTTCACGTCCATGCCGAAGAGCTGCCCCACGGTGAGATCGCGGAACTTCACGTTGTTGACTACGCTCTTGAGCCGGGAGCCGTGGCACTGCGGACACGGCTCGTAGCTGCGGTACTTGGCCAGCTTCACCCGCACGTGGATCTTGTACTTCTTGGTCTCCAGCCACTCGAAGAAGCCCTTGATGCCGTACCACTTGCTGCGGCCGTTGTAGAGCAGGTCCCACTCCGCCTCCGTGAGATTCTTCACCGGCACGTCCAGACGGATCTTGTACTTGGCCGCGGCCTTCCTGAGGTCGTCGTAGCAGTCTTCGTAGCCGGCGGAGTTCCACGGCGTGACCGGCTGCTCGTCCAGACGCAGGTCGCGGTTCGGAATCACCTTCTCCATGTCGATGCCGATGATCCGTCCGTAGCCCTGACAGTTCGTACAGGCCCCCAGCGGCGAATTGAAAGAGAACATCTGCGGCGTCGGCTCGAGGAACTCGGTGCCGCACAGGTTGCAGGCGAAGTGCGAGGTGAAGCGATGGGAGACCCACTCCTTGACCGGGCCGGACGGGCCATCGGTCTCACTCTCCTCCATCAGGTTCACGTTGCCCTTGGAGACCTCGAAGGCCTGCTCGATGGCCTCGGTGATCTGCGTCCGGCGCTCGCTCTCGATGCGCAGGCGGGTGATCACCATCTCGAAGGACGTGAAGCCGGTCGTGTCCAGTTCATTGAGATCGCGGATCTCGCCACCCAGCCAGATCCGGTAGTAGCCGGCCTTGACCAACTGTTCGACCACCACGCCGACGTGGTTGGGATCGAAGAAGATCGGGGCGAGCACGAGGGCGCGCTTCCCTTGCAAAGTCTCCAGGATCTGCGTCGTGATCGAGTCGGGGTTCTCCTTACGCACCGTCACCGCGCAGTCGGCGCACCACGTCTCGCCACAGTAGGTCATGAAGAGTCGGATGTGATCCGCCAGCTCCGTGGCGGTTGCGACCGTGGAGCGGGCGTTCTTGACCGAGTTCTTCTGCTCGATGGCGATGGCAGGGAGGATGCCGTCGATGGAGTCGACATCCGGCCGGTCGATCCGCTCCAGGAACTGGCGCACATACGTCGACATCGATTCGACGAACCGCCGCTGCCCCTCCGCATAGAGGGTGTTGAAGGCCAAGGACGACTTTCCGGAGCCGGACGGACCGGTCACCACCGTCAACTGGCGCTGCGGAATGTCGACCGAAACGTTCTTGAGATTGTGGGTCCGCGCCCCGCGGATGGAGATGGTGCGAGAGGGCATCAGACGGTAAACACCGGAGGGAGCAGTTGTCATCCCGTGAGAGGACGCAGGGCAGGCAGGATGCCCGCGGTGAACTTTGTTCTGTGGAGCGGTGGACTTGAGTCCACCGGGCGCTCTCGCGAGGATCGGCCCCTCTGCCCTTCGCGGCTCTCGAGCGCGAGCATGGCGAGAAAACTCACACGGCTGACGGCTCACTCCTCCCGAGTGCCCAGTGGACTAAAGTCCACCGCTCCACCGGACTAGAGTCCACCGCGGGCATTTTGCCCGGCGCGGCCCCGCCCGCCGTGCCGCCCTAGATGCGGATTCCGTGGCGCTGATAGAAGTTGTAGCTGCCCAGGCGTGTACGGAGCTTGTCGACCACTTCCTGCGGGATGCGCACCTCGTCGGCCTGGGCGTTCATCTCCACCTGGCGAACATTCTTGGCGCCCGGGATCACCGACGACACGGCATCGCTGGCAAGCACGAAGCGCAGCGATCCCTCGGTCAGCGAACGCGCCGTACCGCCGATGATCGACTTCGCTTCGTCGATCCGCGGAATCACTTCCTCGAGCCGCTTGGGCGTGAGGAAGTTCTGACGCACGTCGTCCTGGCCGAAGACCGTGTCCGTACGGAACTTCCCGCTCAGCAGACCGGAGGCCAGCGGCACGCGGGCCAGGATGCCGTAGCCCTTCTCCTGCGCCAGCGGAAACAGTTCCTCGGCGGGAGCCTGATTGAGCACGTTGTACAGCACCTGCAGTGCGTAGCCCCACCCATTGCGGACGATCTCCAGTCCATCCTCGGGCGTGGAGATCGAGACCCCCCAGTAACGGATCTTGCCCGCTTCCTGGAGCCGGCCCATGGCCTCGTGCAGGTCGTCGCGACGCAGATCGTCGAGCGTGGGGTTGTGGAGTTGATAGAGGTCGATGTAGTCCGTGCGCAGCCGCTTGAGGGAGCCGTCGATGGCGTGCGAGATGTGCGCGAGCGAGAAGTCCTTGCGCAGCCGGCCATCCATGTCGCGCACCACGCCGACCTTGGTGGCGATCACCACGTCCTGACGGAGGCGCGAGAGCACGATGCCCAGGAGCGACTCACTGCGACCGAAGCCATACGAGTCGGCGGTGTCGAAGAACGTCACGCCCAGTTCCCGGGCGCGGCGAATCGCGGCCAGCGACTCGTCGTCGTTGGTGCGTCCCCACCCGAACGGGGTCCCGGAGGCCTCGGCCGCGCCGCCGATGGCCCAGGCGCCGAATCCGATCTCGGAGACGGTGATGTCGGTCTTGCCGAGTTTGCGGTAATGCATTCGTTTCGATTCTACGCGAGCGAGTCCATTGCGCAGCTCACAGCTTCAGTTGCCGCACTTCCTTGATGGCCGGCATGACGCGCAAGGCCGTGAGCGCGTCGCTGCTGAGCGGCGAGTCGATGGTGACGATGGCCATGGCCGTGCCGCCGCTGGCATTGCGGGCCAGGTTGTACTCGGCGATGTTGACCTCGTGGTCTCCCAGGGTCGTGCCCACTCGGCCGACCACGCCGGGGACGTCCTTGTTGAGGATGTAGAGGATGTGCCCCTCCGGTTGAAACTCCACACGGAAGTTGTTCACGGACACGATGCGCTGATTCTTTTCGTAGAAGACGGTTCCGGAGACGCAGATCTCTTCCGTCGCCGACGAAGCCTTTAGCGTGATGAGGTTGGCATAATCGCGCGGCGTGGCCTGCAAAGTGGAACTGATGGCGATGCCACGGGCCTGCGCGATCTGCTGGGCGTTGACGAAGTTCACCGAGTTGGACAGGTGGGAGCGCAACAAACCCTTCAGTGAGGCCACGGAGAGAATCTTCGTCAGCCGGGCTTCGATGTCCCAGAGCTCGATCTCGGCCCGGTGCAACGGACTGTTGAGAAGCTGCGCCGCAAAGGCCCCGAGTTTCTCGGCGAGCTGGATGAGAGGCGCAGCGTCAGCGTCTGCCATCCCTTCGAAGGGAAGGTTCACGGCCGACACGAAGATCGACCCGCGCAATGCTTCGATCACCATCTTCGACGTCTCGACGGCCACGCGGTCCTGCGCCTCGATCGTGTTCGCGCCAATGTGCGGCGAGAGGACGATGTTCTTGGCCGCCACCAGCGGGTGTTCCTTGCCGGGAGGCTCCTCCTCGTAAACATCGACGGCCGCACCGCCCAGTTTTCCCGAGTTCAGCGCATCGGCCAGAGCCTGTTCGACCCAGATACCGCCGCGCGCGATGTTCAGGGCCACCGCGCCATCCTTCATCTTCGCGATCTCGTCGGGACCGAGCATGCCCCGCGTTTCGTCCGTGAGCGGCGTATGCACGGTGACGAAGTCCGCCTGCGCCAGGAGTTGATCGAGGGTCACCCGCGCGGCGCCGGTGCGCTCGAAGACGGAGTCGGCGATGTAGGGATCGTAGGCAATGACCCGCATGCCGAAGCCGCGCGCACGGGCCGTCACGCGGGAGCCGATGCGTCCCAGACCAATGATGCCCAGCGTCTTGGCGTCCAGCTCGATGCCCATGAACTTCGAGCGTGTCCACTCGCCCCGTTTCACGCTTGCATGAGCTTCAGGGATGTTCCGACAGAGAGCGAGGAGCATGGCCATCGTGTGCTCGGTGGCCGACATGATGTTGGCCGTGGGGGCGTTGATGACCAGGATGCCGCGGTCCGTGCAGGCCTCGACGTCGACGTTGTCGAGACCGACGCCGGCTCTGCCGATGATGCGCAGCCGTGACCCGGCATTGACGAGCTCGGGCGTCACCGCGGTGCCGCTGCGGGTGATCAGGGCATCGGACTGCCGAACCGCATCCAGCAGCGCTTCGTCTTTGAGGCCGGGCCGGTAATCGAGATCGACGTCGCTCGCGGCGCGGAGGATCTCCAGGCCCGAATCGGCCAGGGTGTCGGTGACCAGAACGCGGTACATGCGCCGAATACTACAATTTGCGCGCCGTGAGACGAACCGCGGTGTGGAAGCGGGCGACCGGTGCCTTAGACTGACTCGATGAAGGTGATCACGGGTCGAGTGGTAAGCGGCAAGATCGAGTTCGAAGCCGACCTTCGCGATGGAACGCCGGTCGCAATCCTCGCTGCTGACGAGACGAGCCGGCAACTGAGCGCTGAAGAAGAAGATGAGCTGCTCGAGTCGCTGGAGCAAATCCGCAGCGGAAACTATGTGGATGGCCGCGCCTTGCTGCAGGATCTCCGGGGAAGCGGACCGCGCTTCTAGCGTCGAGATGAACGGTTCCTACCGCGTCACTTCGTCGAGCGCGTCCAGCATCGCTTCGAGATCCGCGACCGGGATGTCGCCCATGTGGCCGATGCGGAAGGTCGTGTCTTTCCAGAGGCCGTAGCCTCCGCCGAGGGTGTAGCCGCGCTTCTTCATCTCCGCGCGAATGGTGTCGGGCGGAAGGACCGGGGCAATGGCGGTGACGGTGTCCGAAGCGTGAGTGGGATCCGCGGCCAGCTTTGCGAAGCGCGTGATCCGCTCGTGGGTCAGGTCGCGCATACGACGGTGACGCGCGAAACGCGCTTCCAGCCCTTCCTCGCGAAGGATGTGATCCAGTTGTGCGGCCAGCGCATAGAAATGAGGAATGGAAGGAGTGGACGGAACACTGTTCTCGTCCGCCTTCTCTTTGTAGGGGACGAAATCGAAATAGGTGCCGCGATAGGGACGCTTTTTCGCACGCGACAGGGCCTGGTCGGAGACGGCCACGACGGTGATCCCGGGCGGCAGAGCGATGCACTTCTGCACGCTGGCCAGGCAGACATCCACGCCCCACGAATCGAACGTCACCGGCACCCCGCCCAGAGAAGAGACCGAATCGACGAGCACGAGCGCGTCCGGCGCTTCTTCGCGCACGACCGCGGCCAGCGCGGCCACGTCGTTGGTGATGCCGGTCGAGGTCTCGTTGTGGGTGATGGTCACGGCGTCGTAGTGCGCGCGGCTGTGGCGAGCGAGGTGCTCGGCCAGACTGTCGGGATCGACGGCGTTTCCCCAGCCGGCGTCCAGCCGGTCGACCTCGTAGCCGAGCGATTCGGCGATGTTGTACCAGCGTTCCGAGAACGCGCCGCAAGTCGTCACCAGAACGCGGCGCGCCACGCAATTTTCCAACGCCGCCTGCATCACGCCCGTACCGGAGGAGGTCATGACGAACGTCGTCTGCACCGTTCCGAAGAGCTCCTTCAGGCCGGGGTTGATGCGCCGGAAGAGCTCGATGAACTCCGCACTGCGGTGTCCGATCATGGGCCGCGTCATCTCCTGAAGGATCTCGGGACGCACCCAGGTGGGGCCGGGAACGAAGTAACGGGCTGGCTCGGTCATGACTCCAGAAGGTACGGTAGCACGGCTCGCAACGTCGGTTCCTCCACGAAGACGGCCGCCCCTTCCTTGACCCGGGAGCGCGACTGGACGCCGCCGAATCCGATGAACAGGGTCACCGCGGGCCGCGTCTCCAGGTCGCTGACACCATCACCGATGAATGCCGAAGTCCCTTTGGCCCGGGTGAGCACGGACCGCACGACGAGCTCCTTCCCTCCGGCCCGCGCCAGCAGCGATCGCCGGTCATAGCCGGCGTAGTGGCCGTCTTCATCGAACGACAGCGGCACGGCATGCACGGCGCGAGCAGCAAGGCCCAGATGCTCCGCGAGAGGAGCGATGGCCTGGGCGATGCCGGCCGTGACGAGATGCACGTCGGCACCCGCCTCGCGGAGCGTGGCCATCGTCTCGGCCGCGCCGTCCACGAGGGAGGCGATGTACTGCTGCCCCAGCGCCGCGACTGCCCGCAGTGTCGGGCGGATGATCTCCAGGCGCCGTCCATAGACTTCTTCGAGCGGGATCTCCCCGTTCATGGCCGCTTCGGTGAGCCGCACGATCTCCGGGTTGCCGCCGGCCAGGACGTCGATGCCTTCGATCGTGACCAGCGTGGAGTCGACGTCGAAAAAGACGAAGCGATATTTCGCGAAGCTCACGCGGCCTCACATTTCACGAGTCCGATCATGCGAACAGCGCCACGATTCTCTCCAGACCTTCGCGATCCACTTCGTCGAAGGCATCCACGCGGTCGGAGTCGACATCGAGAACCGCGATGAGGGTGTGGTCGCGGTCGAACACAGGCACGACGATCTCGGAGCGTGAATTGGGGTCGCAGGCGATGTGGCCGGGGAACGCGGTCACGTCCGGGACGATGATCGTCTCGCCACGCGCGGCAGCGGTACCGCAGACGCCGCGTCCCAGCTCGATCTGCAGGCAGCCGACCGTGCCGATGTACGGTCCCACCACGAGGCGGTCGCCGCAGACGCGATAGAAACCCGTCCAGTAGAACTGCGGAAAGCGATGGGAGAGGATCGAGTTGACCGTCGCCATCAGGGCGATGTCGTCGAGGGTGCCCCCTCCCTCATCCTTCCAGATGGCGGCGACGGCGTCGTAGCACTCGGCGTAGGCGCCGGCTTTCTGCTGCTGGATGTCGTTCAACGCTTGCGATCATGCACGCGGACGGGCACGGGCGCCAGTCGCGGTTTGCGTCCCGCCGTCAACAGCAGAAGCGCGCCGGTCAGCACAATGAGGATTTCGATCATTGCCACTCTCCTTGGGCGTTCCACTGCATCGCGGGTGCCATGACTTCGTCGTTGCTGGTGACTATGTTGTGCTGGTTGTTTGTGGAAAATGTCGGTTCCAGAGGTCGATCGCGGCAAAGGCCCACAGACAACCAGCAACTAAGAACCGGCAACGGCTGACTCGTACACGCGCGAGTATTCGCGCGCGGAGCGGTCCCACGAGAAATCGCAGCCCATGCCGTTCTGCTGCAACTGTCTCCAGACCTCGGCGTCTTTGAAGGCCAGCATCGAGACCCAGGTGGCCAGGTAGAGCTCGAGGGGGTGGGGCGCCACGAATCCGAAGCCGGTGGCGCGGCCGAGGTTGGTGCCATCGAAAGGGATCACGGTGTCCGCTAATCCGCCCGTCAGGCGGACGACCGGGATGGTGCCGTAGCGCAGCGCGTACATCTGGTTGAGCCCGCATGGCTCGTAGAGGGAGGGCACCAGCAGCATGTCCGCACCCGCGTAGATGCGATGCGCGAGGGCGTTGTCGAACCCGATCCAGACGCGGCACGAGTCCGGATGTGCGGCACTGACACGCGCCAATGCATCTTCGAGCCAGGACTCTCCGCTGCCGAGGATGGTTACCTGAGCACCCGCTCCGAGCAGTCGCTCCAGGATGGGCAGGAGGAGCTGGAAGCCTTTCTGCCCGACCAGTCGCGACACGGCCCCCACGATGGGAATCCTCGCGGAGTATGGGAGTCCGGCCTCCTCCGCCAGAGCGCGTTTGTTGCGGGCTTTCTCGTGTAGCGTGTCGAAGTTGTAGTTGGCCGGCAGCAGCGGGTCGGTGGCAGGGTCCCACTCCTCGGTGTCGATGCCGTTGAGAATCCCGGTGAACTTGTACGACATCAACTGCAGTACGCCGTCCAATCCCGCCCCGTGCTCGGCGGTGCGAACCTCGTGAGCGTAGGTCGGCGAGACCGTGGTCACCTGGTCCGCGAAGAGGATGCCGCCCTTCATCGGATTGAGCGTGCCGAAATGCTCGAGCGCGTCGGGGGCCCAGTAGCGGCTGTGCAGTCCGGTCAGTGCGAACGCGGCCGGGCCGGCCGCTCCCTGGTACTGGAGGTTATGAATCGTATAGACCGAGCGCGTGCCGCGGAAGTGCGCCCCCCCGCGTAATCCGGAGTGCAGGTAGACCGGCAGGAGCGCCGTATGCCAGTCGTGGCAATGCAGAATGTCCGGTGTGATGTCCAGCAACTCGCAGCCCCGGATCACGGCGCGGCTGAAGAACGTGTAGCGCAAGAGGAAATCGTCGGTGCCGTCCGGCGCGGTGGCGTAGATCTGATCCCGTTCAAAAAAGTAGTCGTTGGCCACCAGGATCAGAGGGATGTTCGTCCCCGGTAGAGTCGTTCGAAGGAACGTGGCCTCGGCGATCCAGTTTCCCCAGGCGATCGTCGTGGTGGGCAACGACTGATGCACCGACACGCCGTTCTTCTCGAACCAGTGCCGGGCCTGGCGGTAGAAGGGCATGAAGATCACGACGTCATGCCCGAGCTTCGCCAGGGCCTTGGGCAAGGAGCCGCACACGTCCCCAAGGCCGCCTGTCTTGGCGATCGGCGAGACTTCTGCTGTGGCGAAGACGACTCTCATGAAGTGATGGCGATACTGGCATAACCGACGACGTGGGAGTAATCACCGTTCACGTCCCCGGATGTGGCGTGCCGGATGAGTCGCGCACGCCCAGCCCCCAGCGCGTTGGCCGCGATCAGCATCGTGGTCGTGGGGATGAAGCCGCACATGGAGACATCGTACTCGTCGACCACGCGCCAGAGCTCACGCGGATTGCGCGCCAGCACCTGATCGATCGCGAGCTGGTCCTTGCGGAGGGTCTCCCCCTGGTCCTGGTAATGATTGAGGTCCGAGCTGGCCAGGATGGCCACCGCCTCGGACTGTTCCTTCACCACATCCGCGATCGCGCCGCCGATCGTCTCCGCGTACTCGTAGTGATGCGCCCCCAGGCAGATGGGAACGAAGGTGAAGTCTTTCAGAAGACGCTGCAGAAACGGGAGCTGCACTTCGAGGGAATGCTCCCGCGCGTGGGCCTGGGTGTCTTCGACGAGGAGCGGCGTCCTGGCCATGAGCGCATCGGCGAGCGGCGTGTCGATGGGGACGTCGCCGAGGGGCGTGCGCCAGGCACCGGCGCGGTTGATGGCCGCGAAGTGACCGGCCCCGGTGTGATTGGGACAGAGGATGATCCAGCGCTTCGGAAGCGCGACCTGAACATAGAACGCCGCGGCCACGGTTCCGCTGTACATGAGTCCCGCGTGCGGCACGACCGCGCCGATGAAGCGCTCCTTTTCCTGCGGCACCGGACTGGCGGCGAAGCAGGCGTCGACCTGCCGGGCCAGACGCTCGGCTGACCCTTCGTAGAACGTCCCGGCCACGGCGGGCGGGCGGATGGTCATGGGTGCGTGCTTCCTTCGCGCAGTCGCGCTTCGGCGCGCCTGCGGTACACCTGACGCCACGAGGCCGTGGAGGTCCAATCGGTGGCCAGAGCCTCGAGCTTCATCCCCGGTTCCCCTTCGATCGGGACCGCGGGGAGCAGGCCGTTCTCGACGGCGGAGCGCGAGCCACCCAGAAGAGGCCACGCAGCGAAAAGCAGAAGGCCGAAGGAAAGAGGAAGCCTGCGCATGATCGGCCGAGAGTGTACCGCCGCCTCGGTGAGGGTTGGCCGCCGTGCGACATCGAAGCAGTCCTCGCCGACCCATTCTGTACGGCGAGGCCAGTGCGCGTGGTGAGACTCAAGGTCAGGCCGAGCTCTGATCGGCGACCCCGAATGTTCCCGTCGCCGGCTTGATGTACCCGTACAACGGATTGATCTTCACGTGGGCGTCTCCGCACGTGATCAGGTGAAGGTGATCCGGAAACTCGTCGATCCGTTTCTGAATTCGCCCGGCGATCTGTGGGTGGATCAGGGTGCGAAGTTTCATGGCCTGCTTCTGATAGTGCTTGAGAAAATCAGTGAAGCCAGGAAGCGATGAAGAAGAGACTTGCTGCACGTTATAGCTGCGCGCGATGTCCCAGAACGTCATCGCCAAACGGCCTTCGCCGATCAGGTGTCCCTGATGGTGTACGCGGTACATTTCCTTCGTGACGAAGTGGATGTCGTTCTTGGAGTATTTGGACGTCCGTGATGCCTCCACCAGCATGTCCAGGGCCGTCTCCATGATGACCTGCAGGATCTTGTAAAAGTCCGGCTCCCAGCCGAACACTTTGCCATTGAGGAAAACCTTGACCAAGCTCGAAGGGACGCAGTTGATGTTGACGGCGTCGGAGTAGGTCTCCACATGGCAACAGACTTTGTCGTCGTCGACTAAATCTTTGAAACTACCCTTCCAGACACCGCGATCGACCCACTGAAACGGAGGATTGCGATGTCCGTCGCCGGTCATGAAAAGCATCGGGTCATACTCGTCGCCGAACTGATCGGCCGCCGACGAGAGCGTCTTCGACGGATCGTTTCCGGAGGTCAGGATTCCGGTCTCTACCCACCAGTTCCCGCTTTTCATCGGCCGCTCCCCAAGTCCAGGACAGATGAATTCTAGGCGAATCGCGTGCGGGCGGCGTTGACACGAAACGACCAGGTCATCAGCGAAAACGAATCCACTCAGCGCACCGCAAGTCAAAGCAGGTTCCGTTGCCGCCACGCTGACCGCCGCCAGGGCCACGACCGTTTGTCCCCTTGACGACTGGACGACGCGACGACTTGGCGACCGCGCAGCAAGGCCAAACCAGCGCTGCCGGCCGTGCCGGCCTAACGCGGAAAGCTCGCCGAATACAGCACGGCATTGAGGAAGATGGGCAAGGTCCCTCGCCAGAAAAGCCGGAAGTGCGGGTCGTCCGCGAAGGTGATGACCTGACCACGTCCCGAGGGCTCGCTGACGACGTAGACCGCTCCTTTGATGCGGTCGATCGATTCGGTCCAGGCCACGCCGGAGATGAGGGGGTCTTTGGCGTCGATGGTCAGGATGTTGTCGATCTTTTTGGGGAGCGGCAGGAAGGCGGTGCTGCCTTCGACGAGCACCGCGGGAGAGGCCGGCACGCCGAACGTGAGGTAGGAGCGCTCGTTCATGGTCGTGCGGAACGCCGATCCCGGGATGCGGTAGTCGTTGTAGCGGTCCGTGACCGGGGGCGTGTCCTTGTCTTCCGGCTTCTTGGGCGGCTCCCACACTTTCAGCTTGGAGATCTCGACGTCCTTCTCGCGCAGGAACGCGCTGGCGCCTTTGACGGCGATGATCGTGCCCCCGTCCTGGACCCACTGTTTGAGCTTCTCGAGGCCTCGCTTGCCCAGTCGATCCGTGTAGTTGCCGTCTGGGAAAATGAGGACCTCGTAATGGTGCAGGTCGAGGTTGCGAAGAGAGTCGGTGGAGAGAACGGTGTGCGGAATGGGGGTGTCCACGTCCAGTGTGTGCCAGAGCATGCCGAAGGAGGTGGAGTCGGTGCCCGGTCCGCCCAGGAGCCCGATCTTCGGGTCCTTCACGTAACGGATCTTCTCCGAACCGAAGGCGATGCCGCCCATCCAGCCCGAGTCCAGCGGCACCACGGTCACCCCGGTCGTTCCGGAGAGCGCCCGCAGGCGTGCGTCGAGCTCTTTGTCGTTGTTGCCTTTCAGAATGATCAGCGAGCCCCGCGCGAACCTGCGGTCACCCGCGGTCACGTCGCTGTCGACGATGCTGAAGCGTACGTGGCTCTCCAGCAATTGTCCCGCGAAGCGATAGAGCTCGGGATCGAGTCCATCCACCAGGTATCCATACGACGCATTCCGAAACGCGGGCGCGGTACGAGTGCGCAGCTCGGCCGTCCCGGCCACCGGAGCCGTGGTCACCCACCCCTCCACGTTCATGGCCAATGGCAAGGACCAGGTGGTGAGGTCGTAAAACTCGTCGGGCTCGTCGGCCTCGGCTTTCGCGCGCTGTTCCTCCACGAAGCCCTTGCTGAACGCGGGCGCTCTCTCCAACAGCGTGTTGGCCAGGCCTCCCAGTGGTTGCCGTGTGGAGATGACCGCCGTCCCGGCCGGGAAGGAGCGTGACTCGGTGACTTCGCGATCGATGCGCGTGGCCCGGACCGTGACCGGCGCGCTGAGCGCGTCCACGCGGATGTCCTGTTTCTTCAGCAGCGCGATGAGCGCGTCGAAGTTGGGCGAGCCCGGCACGATGAGGAAGGTGTTCTTGCCTCCGTCGATCTGCGCGCGGGCCATGTCGTACGTGTAGCGCAGCAGCTCCGCGCGATGCTGGGCCGCGGTGCGCACGGTGGCCATGCCGGTGGTGAAGTGTTTCTCGGCCCGCTCGGCGAGCGTGAGGAGGGTGCCGTCCTCGCGCTCGATGGCCGTGCCGGCCCGGCCGTGACCGGCCATCTCGTAAGTCATGCCGATGGCGCCGTGCAGAGCGGGCCAGGAGTCGCCATAACCGGGATAGAAGAGGTCGAACTGCTCGGCCACGAAGAAGGGCCAGCCCCGTTTCGAGAACTCGTCGGCGTTGGCGCGGCCGAATACATCGAGCCAGTCCTCCACGGCCTTGGGCAGGTTGGCGTTGATCGGCTTGGCGTCCGGCGGGAAGAAGTAGGTCGAGGAGTAGGACATCTCGTGGAAGTCGACGAAGACCTGCGGAGTCCACTCTCGGTACGCGGCCACGCGTGCCTGGGTCTCTTTCTGAGACTGCCAGGCCCAATCGCGGTTCATGTCGATGAGGTAATGGTTGTAGCGCCCGCCCGGCCACGGCTCCTGATGCTCGTAAGCATCGGGTTTGATGTTCGGTTTCATCCCGCGCGTCCGGTGAAACCACTGGATGTAGCGCTCCCTCCCGTCCGGGTTCTGGAGCGGATCGATGACCACGATCACGTCGTCGAGCAACTTCGCGTTCTCCGGCTGCAACAGCGCATGCGCGACGAGCATCGAGGCCTCGGCCGACGACGACTCGTTCCCATGGACGCCGAACGCGAGCCAGACCACGGCGGGCCTGTTCTTCGCAATCGCGGCGATGTCGCCTTCTCCTCGGGCGGCGGTCCCGATGTCGCGACGGATCTCTTCGAGGGCGGCGCGATTTCTGGCCGAGGTGATGGTGGCCAACACCAGCGGCCGGTCCTCGTACGTCGTGCCGATGGTGCGCAGCGTGACCATGTCGCTGCGCTTCGCCAACTCGCCGAAGTAGTCGAGAATCCGCGGGTAGGGTGTGAAACGATCCCCGACCCGGTAGCCCAGGAAGTCTCCCGGGGTGGGAATGAGCGGCGGCTGCTGCGCCCATGCGGCGGTGCAGACGAGAGACAGAACGACGCTGAGGAACAGTCGGCGTGTCATAGGTCGGGTGATTCTAATGTTGATGCAGGCCATGTCGATTGTCGGAGCGCTTTTTGTGCTCACCGCGTACGGGGCACACCAGCTCGGACGCATGCACGCGGAGACTTATACGTACCAGTTCCTGAACCTCGCCGGCGGCGCGCTCCTGGTCGTGGCCGCGATCACGACACGGCAAGCGGGACTGATCCTGATGGAGGGAGCGTGGACGGTGATCAGCGCCTACGGGGTCGTGAAAGTGATGCGGCGCTCCGCTTCGTAGGCCCAGGGGACGGTTCACCACAGAGGCACAGAGACACAGAGGTGAAGATCTGCGCGTCATGCAGAGCCTGCGACGATCGGGAGGCGGGCGTGCCAGTGGAGCGGTGGACTTGAGTCCACCGAGGCTCTCGGGAGGACGTCCCCTCTGCCGCGTGAAGTCAGTGGATTCGGCTCTGGGTCACGGTCGTCCCAAGAGCCGCAGCCGGCTTCGGTGCACGCAACGCGAGTGCCCGGTGGACTAAAGTCCACCGCTCCACAGAGGCAGAGCCGTGCCCCCTGTGTCTCTGTGCCTCTGTGGTGAACGTCCCCTCGTGCAAAGACGACAACGCTACGAATCGGCGGTGACCGCTTCCTCTTCGGCCACGGCGTTCGACTTGGTGTGGATGCCGAGGCGTTTCATCATCTCGTTGAGGGTGGAAGGCTTGACCTGCAGGAGCTCGGCGGCGCGTTTCTGCACTCCGTTTGCGAGCTCGAGGGACTGCAGGATCATCGTGCGCTCGTAATTCGAGACGGCATCCTTGAGCGAGAGACCGTCCGCCGGAACGACGGTGGCCGGCTGGTCGGTGCGCGTGGGGTAGCGGAGATAGTCGGGGAGAAGCTCGGGGGTGACGCGGTCGGCGGTGCAGAGCACGACCGCGCGCTCGATGGTGTTCTCCAGCTCTCGCACGTTCCCGGGCCAGTTGTGATCCATGAGGATGCGCATGGCGTCGGGGGTCACTTCGCGGACGCGGCGCTTGTTCTCCTCCGAATACTTCTGGAGGAAGTGTTGCACGAGGAGGGGGATGTCCTCGCGGCGGCGGCGGAGCGGCGGGAGCTGGATGGTGATGACGTTGAGGCGGTAATAGAGGTCCTCGCGGAAACGCTGATCGGCCATCAGCTTGTGCAGGTCGGCGTTGGTGGCGGCGATGATGCGCACGTCCACCTTCACGGTCTCGACCGAGCCGAGGCGCATGAACTCCTTCTCCTGGATCACGCGCAGGAGCTTGGCCTGGGTTTCTAGGTTGATGTTGCCGATCTCGTCCAGGAAGATCGAGCCGTCGTCGGCCACTTCGAAGAGACCGCGCTTGGTGGCAATGGCACCGGTGAAGGCGCCCTTCAGATGTCCGAACAGCGACGACTCCAGGAGCTCGGGCGGGAGCGATCCGGAGTTCACCGTGACGAAGGCGTTCCGCGCGCGAGGGCTGGCGTGATGGATGGCCTTGGCCACCAGCTCCTTGCCGGTGCCGGACTCGCCCTGGATGAGCATGTTCGAGCGCGAGGGGGCGGCCTGGCGGATGAGGTCGAAGACCTTCCGCATGATCTCGCTCTTGCCGATGATGTTGGCGTACGAGAATTTTTCGGAGAGCTCGGACTTGAGGCGCTCGTTCTCGCGCGAGAGCCGGCGCTGCTCGAGGGCCTTGTTGACCGTGAGCACCACTTCCTCGTTCTTGAACGGTTTGGGGATGTAGTGAAACGCGCCCTGCTTCATGGCGTCGATGGCGCCGTCGATGGAGGAGAAGGCGGTGATGACGATGACCGGCAGATGCGGGTTGGAGATGCGCATCGAGCGCAGCGTGTCGATGCCGCTGATGCCGGGCAGCATGACGTCGAGGATGACCAGGTCGATCTCGTCGGTATCGAGGACGCTGAGCGCTTCTTCCCCGCTGGCGGCCGTGACGATGTCGAAGCCCTCACGCCGCAGTACGGCGTCGAGCACGTCTCGCAGGACTTCTTCGTCGTCGACGATGAGGATTCGCATTTTCAGTTGGCGGCTGACGGCTGGCGATTGGCGGGAGTGAGCCCGAAGCATCCCGTGGGTGGGTGGCGGTCTCCCGCCAACCGCCAACTGCCAACCGTGAACCGAGGGTCACTGCATGGTGCTGGTGAATCGATCGACTTTGGGCAACGTAATCGAAAACTCGGCGCCCTGGCCGGGAGTGCTGATCACCGTGATCTCGCCGTCGGCAGCATGCACGATGCGGCGGCTGATGGCCAGCCCGAGGCCGGTTCCGCCCTGTCCGCGCTTGGTGGTGACGAGCGGTTCGAAGATACGGCTGACGAGATCGGAGGGGATCCCCTTGCCGTCGTCGCGCACCTTGATCGACACGTGGTCGTCATTCTCAGCGATGGCCACCCAGATGTTGCCTGCCTGGCCCACCGCATCCCGGGCATTGAGCAGCACGTTGGTCAGAACCTGCTGGAGATCGTGGAAGTTCCCGCGCACGCGAATGGGAGAGAGCTCGGTGTGCACGGTGATGTTCCGCGCGGCCAGCAGGTCTTCGTGGACGGCCAGCGTGGCCACCACGAGATCGTCGAGGCGGACCATCTCGCGCGAGCGGGGGCGATTGGCGATCAGATCGAGCAGGTTGTTGACCAGGTTCGAGGCGCGGAAGGTCTGCTGCTCCATCTTTTTCAGGAGCCGGTATTTCGGGTCGTCTTCGTCCGTCTCGGCCAGCAGGAGCTGCGCGTAGGAGGAAATGCCGGTCAGGGGAGTGTTGACTTCGTGCGCCACGCCGGCGGCCAGGAGTCCGAGGGAGGCCAGGCGCTCTTTGTCCTGCAGCTCGCGCTCCAGACGAACGCGATCCGTGACGTCGCCGATGACCAGTACGCGTGCGCCATCGGCCACGTCGCCCGACGAGAGCGGACTGGCGGTGACCGTCACTTCCTTCTCCACCCCTTCTCCGTTGATGAAGTGCGTGGTCAGCGTCCGCACGCTCGCGGAGCGCAGCTCGTCATAGGGGGGGAAGAGCTCGTGAATCGACTCACGGGTCTGATCGGCTGCCACCAGATCCCAGAAGGCCTTGTTCGCCGTGAGCACCGTGCCGTCCGTGGACACCACCGCGATGGCCGAGAGCGAGGACTCGATGATGTTTTCGTTGTACTCCTTGAGCGCGCGGATCTCTTCGAGCTGGCGGCGCAGCTTGCCGTATAAACGCGAGTTCTCGATGGCCAGCGCCACGGGAGCGGTGAGCGTGCCGATGAGGTGGAGATCGTCGCGCGAAAGACGCTCGTCCCCGCGCCGTGTGCCGAGCAGGAGCAGCCCCTGCAGCTCGCCGCGATTCCGCAGGGGGAACACGTAGCGATATCCCGCCTCGAGCAGTTTCCACGGCACTTCGTTGGAGTCCGGCAGGCGGGGCGTGGTCAGGACCATCGGCCCCTCTTTCGGAATGGAGCCCAGATCCTCGGCACCGATGCGGCGCGGCACCGAACCGTCCGGGTCGTAGATCAGGAGCGCCGCTCCCTGCGCGGCCGCGCTCTCCCGCATGTACAGATTCATGCGGTCGATGTGCAGCGTGGTGCGCAGGCGCTCCCGGATCATGGCGATCAGCTCGTGCGCGTCGTGGAACGAAGCCAGCTCCTGCGCGAAGTCCGTCATCGTGCGGCGATGGCGGTAGCTCTCGCGGTACAGAATCATCTCGATGACCGACTCGATCTTGCCCTTCACCGGAATGAGCACGCCGGCGATGAGCAGCCCTGACGTGAAGGCCACCAGATTGCGCTCCACGTGCGAGCGGTCGTCCATCGCGCCGGAGAGCAGGATGTTCACGGTGGAGAACGCGATCAGGCCGAAGACGAACGTGACCGAGTAGGCCAGGATCTCCTTGATCACCACCTCGACGTCCCACAACTTGTACTTGAGGATGGAGACCGCGAAGGCCAGCGGGATCAGCGCCAGCGGAAGGATGGAGATGGTCGTGTAGACAGGCCGCACTTCGCCGGAGATGAGGTACGGGATGATGTAGATGGCCAGGAAGGGAAGGAAGCCCAGCGAGAGGCCGAGGTAAATCCACTTGATCTGCTTCTTGCCGACGGCCGCGGCGCGCCGGTAGGTGAACGCCAGGGCCGCCACGGCCAGCGTGAAGTAGAGGGCGAAGTCCAACATCTCCCAACGCTGGATCAGCACGAGCGAAGACCGTGCGGGAAGGAGCTCGATCCGGTTGCTGAGGATCACCAGGTCGAGATTCCAGAGCGCCAGCAGCGTGGGCGGCACGTACATCAGCACGATCCAGCGCTTGTCGCGAATCACGGGACGCGGAAAGAGCAGGAAAAAGTGCAGCGCCAGCGGGGGCAGGAAAACGTACGCGAAGTCCTCGGCCAGTTGCAGGACCTTGTAGCTCCAGTCGATGTCGCCGGCCGGTGTGTAGACGTAGACGATGAACGAGAGCAGCGTGACGAAGTAGAAGAGGCGGCTCTCGCCCGTCTCGCCGCGGAAGAGCGTGAACAATCCGATGGCCAGGTAGAGGAAGCCGATGAAACTGAGGATGAGATACGGGTAATCGATCTTCAGTTTGGGTGCGGTGTATTGAATGGTCCGCACCTGACCGCCGCGGTGCACGAGCATGGGCACGCTCTGGCCGATGCGCCGGAGCGTCTTCTGCAGCCCCTCCACCTCCGTGGTCGGTGTCCCGCCGATCAGCCAGATCGCATCCCCGGGACGAAGGCCGGCCAGCTCGGCGCCGCTGTCTTCGTCGACGGTCGTGACCACGATCACGCCGCTTTCGCGATGGAACGCGAAGTCGATGCGCTCGAAGGAGGAGCGCTTGCGCTGAAACGAGACGAACGCACCCAGCACCACGCCCACTGTGAGCACGGCAATCAGGAAGTTCGTAATGGCGGACCGGCGCATCTGGCGGCAGGCGTGGATTCAATGGCAGTGCCGGGGGAAAATTGAGGCTATTTCATTGATTCGACTGGTTGAATCGAGCACCGGATTCCCGAAGACGCCCTCTCGATTCCAAGCGCTTGGATTTTGTTCGTCGGAAAATTGGAGTTGGGATGCAGGGGCTGAGTGCCGAGTTGTCACGCCGGAGGCGTGAAGGAGATGAGACAAAGTCCACCGCGGGCAGGATGCCCGCGGCCCCTTACCGGAGTGCCTTGGCGCGATGAGCCATGGGGCGCGGGCATCCTGCCCGGCGCACTTCTCGCGGCTGACGCCCCCACCCAGCACCCCGCTCACAGCAGCGGGAACCGGCACACGTCCCTCAGCAGGCAGACGTCGCAGTTCTCTTTCTTCTGCTTGCGGCTGCAGAGGTCGAGGATGCCCAGGCGGCAGAGGGCAAAGTCGTAGCGAACGGGGTCGGTGCGGTCGAAGACGGCCAGGCGGTCGGTGAGTGCGCGGGCCGCTTTCCAGTCGCCGGACTTGCGCTCGCTCAATCCGAGGAACGTGGCGATGCGGTGCACGTGGGTGTCGAGAGGCATGACCAACTTGGCCGGAGCGACGAACGTCCAGAGGCCCAGATCGGGTGCGGTCGTGCGCACCATCCAGCGCAGATAGAGGTTCATGCGTTTGCAGGCGGAACCATCCTCCGGCGAGGTGAGTAGGTAGCGGACGGTTTTCGGTGACCGGCCGTCGGGATCGAGAATCGAGGCCACGAAGCGCGCCAGCGACGGTCCGATGTCCGCGTCCCTTTCGTCGTACGACTTCTCGAACAGGGATCCGAGCGAGCCGTGTGCGCGGATGACGCGGGCCAGACAGCGGAGGAACGCCACGAGATCGGGAGTCTTGTGAAAACGATGCGCGAAGCCGGCAAAACGGTGCCGCGCTTCCCGCGCGTCGAACTGCTCGAGATAGCGATAGGGGGAGCGACCCATCTTCGCCAGAACGGCGCCGATGTTGGCCACGATGATGTCGGCGCGCCCGTAGGCGAACGCCGCCGCGATGATTCCCGCGGTCTCCTGATCGAGCGGATCGTCGTAGCGCAGGACGAGCTGCAGGGGATCGGGTGAGATGGTCGAGACGTCGAAGGTCGTCACCAGCTCGTCGAGACGCTCCTTGAGCAACTCCTGCCGCACCGGCTTCCTGCGCGGCATCACTCCGCCCAGCGCACTTTGCGAACCTGGCGGTCGCGAATCAAGACGACCGCAAACGGCGAGGTAAGGGCCTGCGTGACCATGCCGCCCGTTTTGGGGCCTTGCACCCGCGCCGTGATGATGGCCGTGCCATCCTCTTCGACCTTCACCGATTGCGGCTCGACACTCCAGCCGCCGGTCGAGCGCGAGCCGGCGAAGAGGAAGACCACCACTCCGTCGGAGAAATCGACGTCGGTGGGGCGACCTTCGCTCTCTTCGATGCGTTCGCGCCAGAGGCGGCGGTATTCGGCGTCGGTGGTGGCCAGTTCGGCGGTTCGCGACTCGGCGGTGGCGTAGCTGCCGTGGGCAATCGTGCTCATTTCCACGGGCTCGCTCCCTCCTCGGGCCGCCGTACACGCGACCGTCAGCGCAACGACTCCTGCCAGCATGGCCGTTTTCATCGTCTTCGCCAACAGGGACGGTCCGGGAACTGTTCCGCCCTTCCGGCGTCATAATCCCGACATGCGCTCCCAGTCCGTCTCCGCCGCGGTTCTTCTTGCTCTTCTTGCTCTGCCGGTCTCCGCTGCCATCACCGGTACGGTCATGACCGCGGACGGCCAGCCGCTGGCCGGTGCACGGGTCACGCTGCATGTGCTGCAATCCCCGGAGGCGCGGCGGGAACAGTTGCTCTCTGCCACGCCGTTGCGCGTGCCTCTCTCGGCTGCAGACACCGATGCGCGCGGGAACTTCTCGCTGCCGTCGCCGAAGGAGCCGGTGGTCGACTTGCGCATCGACCTGCGTGGCTACGCTCCGGAAGTGCGCAGAGTCGAGCGCGAAGAAGAAGCGGGGGCGATCGCCCTCGCCAAACGGGACATGAAAAGTGGCCTCATCACCGCCGCCGGCAAACCGGTCTCCGGGGCCACGGTGGTGATCTCGTATGGAGGAGTCGATTACACGGTCGTCACGGATGACAAGGGTCGTTACGAAGCGCCGGACACGAAGCGCATCGCGGGCATCGCCGTCATTCATCCCGATCATGCCATCGACGAAGAGCGGTTCATGAATCCCAACACGCCCGTCAGCGAGTTGAACCGGACTCTCGTGGCCGGCACGCCGCTGAGTGGGCACACCGTGGCCGCCGATGGGAAGAGTCCTGTGGCGAAGGCCACGATCGCTCTGGACGGATGGCCGCTCGCCTCCAGCGGCGACGACGGCTCGTTCACCATCGCGCACATGCCTGCCAGGTGGGGCTCGCTGACCGCTACCAAAGAGCAGCTCCTGGGCACGCGTGCTTTTCCGGCAGCCAAGAATCTGAGCATCCGCATGGAGAAAGCGGCCACCGTTTCCGGCCGCGTGCTGGATGCGAAGACGAAGGTGCCGGTTCCGGGAGTAACGCTGCAACTCTTCGTTCCACGCCGGGCCATGGCGGGAGAGTCCGCGCCTTCCGCCATCACCGATGCGAAGGGCGCGTACACGATCGTCGCGGCACCGGGCTCCTACATGTTCATCGCCTCGCATCCCGCCTACGACGCATCGCCGGCGGATGTGTCTCTGACGCCCGGCCAGCAGGCCGTCAAGGATCTCACCCTCACCCAGCTCGCGCGCGTGAGCGGCAACGTGGTCGACGAAGACAAGCGCCCGGTGGTGGCTTCCACTGTGGCCGTGGTCGAAGAGCCGTTCAACGGGATGCCGCCCATGCGCATGATGCGCGGGACGGAATCCGGAACGGTCAGCGGTCCGGATGGGCGGTTCAGCCTGCGCGTTTCCGGCGACAGTGATCTGCGGTTACGGGCCGTCAAGAAGGGTCTTCCGGCGGCCAGGAGCGAAACCATTCACGTTGCCGCGGGTGAGCGGAAAGGGGGCGTGGTCCTCACGATTCCCACCGGTGTGGCCGTGACCGGTCATGTGAAAGACGCGCACGGAGACCCCCTGCCCGGCGTGGCCGTGAGCGCGACCGAGACTCCCACCGGGGGCAACGGAATGATGTTCCGGCGCATGGTCATGTCGGGCTTCCTAGATCAGGGGGAAGAGGATGTCGTGCGCACGGCGGCGGATGGGTCGTTCACGATCCGGGTCAAGGAAGGGACGTACGACTTCTCCTTCAAGCGCGAAGGCTACGCACCGAAGGATGTGCGCGCGCAGAACATCACTCCGGCCGGGGGAGTGACGATCGAGACCACGCTCGATCCGGCGGTCGAGATCGCGGGCCGGATCACCCGCGGCGGGACGGGCGTGCCGGACGTGAGCATCAGCGCGCTCGGCCTCGACCTCAACGCCACGAGCGGTCCGGATGGATCGTTCACGTTGAGCGGGCTTACGCCCGGGAGCGTCCGCCTGTTCCTGCGCAAAGAGAACGACCTGGTGCAGGAGATGCGCACGTTCACCGCCCCCGCGCGCGACGTCGTCATCGAATTGCCGGTCGGCGGAACGGTCCGCGGCCGTGTGGTGGAGAAAGGAACGCGGAAGCCGGTGACCTCGTTCACCGCCGGCGTTTCGACGTCGAGCAGCGGCGGCGGGATGGTGCGGATGAGTCCGCCGATGCTCCGCAGTTTCACCAGCGATGATGGCTCGTTCACGCTCGAGCACGTGCCGACCGGGGCCATGACGGTCGTGGCCTCCGCACCCGGCTTCGCGGCCGCGCGAACCAGCGTGGACGTGCAGGAGGGGAAGACCGCTCCGGACGTCGTGGTCGAGCTCGAGGCGGGCGTGCGTTTGATCGGGAGAGTCACGACCGCGAACGGATCGCCGGTGAGCGATGCCAGCGTCATGATCCAGCCCTCTCCCACCGGGTCGTTCGCCGTGTCGGGCTCGTTGCGGCGGACCAACACCGATACCAACGGCGAGTACTCGCTCGACTCACTCGATGCCGGCGAGGAGACGATCAGCGTCAACCATCCGCAATACAACTCGGCCAGCAAGAGTGTGACTCTCAAGGGTCGCGAGACGCGCCTGGACATCCAGCTCGAAGGCGGTCAGCGCGTGACCGGCACGGTCGTCAGCGAGAGCGGAATGCCTCTGGCGGACGCGGAGGTGACGGCCTTCTCCGCCGGAGCCTCGCGGCGCAGTGCCCGGACCAACGTCTCGGGAACGTTCGAGCTCGAGTCGATGCCTCCCGCGCACTATCGCTTCACGGCCTCGAAGAGCGGCTATGCCGACGCGGTGTTGAATGACGTCGACATCAGCAGCGGCAGCCCGATTCGCATGATCATGGGCGCGGGCGGGACGATTTACGGTCAGGTCAGCGGACTGCCGGAATCCGACTACGCGAATACGACGGTGCAGGCATTCAGTGGCCGTATCTCCGCCTCTGCCTCGGTCGATCCCACGGGCAACTACCGGATCGAGGGCGCGCCGGTCGGCACCGTGCAGGTCTCGGCCATGGTGCGCTCGGCGTCGTTCGACTACCGCTCCTCCACTCCGGAGACCGTCGAGCTCACGGCCGGCGGCTCGCAGCAGGTGAACTTCGAATTCCGCGGCGATACGGTTCTGCAGGGTCACATCACCCGGAACGGCATTGCGGCCGGCGGAGTGATGGTCTCTTTTCAGTCTCTCGGCGGCGGCCGTGCCAACGCCAGCGTGACCGCTGATGACCAGGGAGCGTACCGGGTCAGCGGGCTCGATTCCGGCGACTATCGGGTCATGGTCAACGACATCCAGCGTGGTGGGTCGTACACCACCAGCTACACGGTCCACGGCTCGACCACCTTCGACATCGACTACAAGGCCGGATCGGTGCGCGGGAGAGTGATCGATGCCACGACGAACGAGCCGGTCGCGGACGTCAACATTCAGGTCCGTCCGACCGCCGGCGAAGTGCGCATGGTGCGCGGCGCCGTCTCCGATCCCAGTGGAGCATTCTCGATCGACATGGTCCCCGCAGGCGCCTACAGCATCAACGCCAGCCGCAAAGGATTCGCCAGTCAGGTCCTGGATCTCACCATCGGCGACACGGGACGCGAGGGACTGGAGCTCAAGCTCGTGCGCGAAGAGGGGATGACGTTGCGGGTCGTCGATGGACGCGATGGACGCACGCTCACCGCGTCGGTGACGGTGTTCGATGCGCAGGGTCGCGTCGTTCACGACACGAGGACCTCATTCCGCTCTCCGGATCAGTCGGACATCGCGGTGCCCGTTCCGGCCGGCACTTACACCGCCACCGTCTTCGCGCCGTTTTACGCGCCGCGCAGTGTCTCGTTCACGGCGCCATCGACGCAGACCGTGACCATGACGCCGGGCGGCACGATCCTGATCCAGTCCAAGCATTCGGAACGCCGTGGCATCCGCCTTCTGGATTCCGCCGGCATGATCTATCCGCGCACCGGACAGCCTTCTCCGCCGCGCGATCTCCTGCCCGGAACGCTGCCTCTGGACTCCGTGGCGCCCGGGTCCTACACGCTGCAACTCCTGGACGACGCCGGAGCGTTGCTGGCCACGCAGCCGGTGGTGGTGCGCGAAGGGGAAACGGTCCGCGTGGAGATTTAGGGCGGCACGGCCGGCGCGCCACGGCTCATCTACGGCGCCTCCGGCGATGAAAGGGCCACCGACACTGCGTGCTGCGTACGGGGTGCTGAGTTTTGAATGAGACTCGTCCTGGCTCGGGTTTCACGCCGGAGGCGTGGCGGAGATGAGCCGGGGGCAAGCGCCGA
>JBDTOZ010000812.1:0-16929 GCA_039932995.1 Acidobacteriota bacterium
GCGACACGCCTGATAATCCCCAATTATCAGAGGTGAGCTGGTGATGAACCCGAATGCAGCCGCTGCGACAGAAGGTGGCCGATGCCACGAGGTTTGCCGTCTTCTGAACGGCGGGCCTTGTCGGCCCGGTAACAGGCTCGATCTGATCAGTAGCGGCGAAGAGTTCATCCCAGCGATGCTCACCTCGGTTGAAGCGGCCCGCTCGACGATCGACCTTGAGTTGTATCGCGTCGATCCGGGTCCATTGTGGCGACAGTTTTTCGATCATCTCGCTCGGGCCGCCGCGCGGGGTGTTCGCGTCCGGCTGCTCGTAGACTCGTTCGGATCTCGGCGCATGTCAGTCGCGAACTGGCGCGCGGTCGAAGATGCCGGGATCCGGGTGCTGCGCACCCCGACCATCCTCAAAACTTTGCTGCGTGATCGTTCTATGCGTCGCGATCACCGAAAGCTCCTGGTCGTCGATGGCCAGTCAGCGTTCACCGGTGGGATGAGCGTAGACGATACGTTCTTCCACCCGGAAGGTGAACCGACGTGGAGGGAAAGCATGGTTCTGGTCCGAGGCCCAATCGTCGAGGGGATGCAGCGCGCTTTTGAGGAGGCGTGGCATGAGTGCGGTGGGCCGCGTTCAGTGCTCCCCGCCGCCACCGCAGAGATCGCGGGCGGCGCCCAAGCGCGGATGATTCTCTCGACTCCGGCTCAGCCGTGCGGCGAGTCGCTCTTTGTCAGTGCCATCCTTGGTGCGCGCCGATTAGTGCTGATCACAAACCCGTTCGTTGTCCCGAGCGTCAAGATCTCTGCCGCGCTGACGCACGCCGCCAAAAATGGTGTAGACGTACGCTTGCTGGTGCCTGGCCGCCACCATCGATTTGCTTGGGTCCGCGACGCGATGAGGGCCTTCTACGACCAATACCTCCGAGTTGGCGTCAGAATCTTTGAATATGAGGCTGCGATGCTCCACGCCAAGACGATCGCAGTTGATAGTCAGTGGGCGAGTGTCGGCTCGTTTAATCTCGACCCACGTAGCTTCGTATTTAACGACGAAATCGCAGTCGCCGCCTGCGACGCTGAGTTTGCTCGCTCCGTGGTCGCTGCGTTCGCCGCCGATTGCGACAGTGCTCGGGAGGTCCAGCTCACCGAGTGGAGCCGGCGCGGCCTGTTGAGCCGCTCACGCGAGGCCGCCGCTATGCTGGTGCGCAGATACCTCTAGGCGCGTCGGGCTAACGTCGAAGTCGTCGGGATTGCAGCCGTCAACCGCCGTCGTCGCCCGTCCCGGGCGTCCGGACGACGGCGTGTGCAGCGTGCGGCCCGCGCGTGCATCAGCGTCTGCTCCTGCTGCATGTCGGCGGTGAGGGTGCGGATCTCGCGGTCGATCGACTTGAGCGACGGCCGTTTCGCATTGGGATTGGTGTTCATCGGATATCTCCATTCGGCCAAGACGGCCGGTGGATGGCGGAGATTCGGCTGCTCAGGAGCGCGCCGAGCGTATCCGCCGGGGGTAGGTCTTCGGAGGGTCAGCGCGCCGGACGCTGACGCCACTTGGAGCCGGCACGGCCGGCAGCGTTCGGTTGGCCCAGCCTCGGGCGCGAGCGTCGCCTGATGAACGCGTTGTGCGAAGGCGAGTCGCACGCGAAGAGCGGGACCTTCAGCCCCACGCCATGCTGCTCCTCGGAGCACTGCGACTGAAGGCCGAGGCAACGGAGGATGCTCAGGGGTGAGAGGGGAATCGGAGGGGCGACGGGATAACCCGCTCCGGCGACGGCACTCGGTCGGCGAGTTGACCTCGCACCACTTCCCCCGCCCGCCCCACCGCCCCAGCTACGGCTGCCGACAACGCCATCCCTCCCTCGAGCGTCTCGGGCACGACCCCGACCAACACCACGTTTCGCGGGGCCGTGCCGGCGAAGTCGAGGACGATCAGGGCGTCGTTGATGGATGGCTCGTGGGGGCTGACGCGGATGCCGGTGGGGACGGAGGTGATCTCTTCGCGGGTGAAGACGCGGATGGTGCCGGGGGGGGCGTCGAGGGCGACGGCGTCGATGAAGATGACGGTGTCGTAGCCGATGAGGTAGGCGGGGAGGTCGAGGGAGGGGGTGCCCAGGTCTTCCAGGGTGATGTCGGGGCCAAAGGTGTAGTGCGCGGCGAGATGGTGGATGACGGCGGGGCCGACGCCGTCGTCGCCCATGAGGATGTTGCCGATGCCGTAGATGGCGGTCTTCATGTTCTTTCGCCCATCGCAGGGGCGGTACGTTCAGACGTACAGCGGGCCGAAGGCTTGGCCAACCCGAGCTGCCGGCCTTGCCGGCTCACAGTACCTTCACCCTGGCCACGCGGTTCCCCGAGGGGTCGAACATGTGGACTGCGCAGGCCATGCAGGGGTCGAAGGAGTGAATGGTGCGGAGGACTTCCAGGGGGTGCTCGATGTCGGCGACCGGGTTTTGGAGGAGTGACGCTTCGTAGGGTCCCAGGGTTTCGCTGCTGTCGCGGGGGCTGGCGTTCCAGGTGGTGGGGACGACGGCCTGGTAGTTCTTGATGGCGCCGTTTTCGATGACCACCCAATGGGAGAGCACACCGCGCGGGGCTTCGTGGATGCCGACGCCTTCGATGGTGCCTTTGGGGAACTCGGGCTTGTTGTAGATGGTGGTGTCGCCTTTGAGGATGTTGTCGGTGAGGAGTTGCCATTGCTTCATGGCCAGCTCGGAGAGCACGGCCGCGCGGATGGCGCGCGCTCCGTGGCGGCCGAGGGTGGAGTGGAGCATGGCCGGAGTGGCTTGGACGTGGGCGATGGCGGAGATCTTCTCCAGCGCGGCGTCGGTCCACTTTCTCATCAGCGGATTGCCCTGCGCGTACCCGACGAGGACGTTGGCCAGCGGGCCGACCTGCGCGGGCTGGCCGTTGTAGCGCGGGGCTTTGACCCAGGAGTATTTCTTGTCCTCGTCCCACTCGGTGGGCTCGGGATCGGTCTCGCCTTTCCACGGATGCAGCGGGCCACTGCCTTTGTACCAGGCGTGCGCGCTGTCTTCGGTGACGGCGCGGCGCCAGGTCTCGTCCTTCTGGCCGGTGATGGGCACGAGCTTGGAGAGGTCGCCGTTGGGAATGAAGCCTCCCGGGAGCTCGAACTGCGTGCTCTTGCCGTCGAGCGGGAGGTCGGGCACGGAGAGGTAGTTGGTGACACCGGCGCCGTACGAGAACCACTCCGGATAGAAGCCGGCGATGGCGCAGACGTCGGGGAGGTAGACGTTCTGCACGAAGGAGATGATCTTCTCGAGCAGCGATTTCATCTGGTAGAGGCGGTCGATGTTAAGCGCGGCCTCGCTCTCGAGGTTGATGGCGTTGGCCACGCCGCCGACGGCGACGTTCTGGATGTGCGGGGTCTTGCCGCCGAGCATGGCCACGACCTGGTTGGAGTAGCGCTGGTACTCGAGCGCCTGCAGGTAGTGGGAGACGGCCAGCAGGTTCACTTCCGGCGGGAGCTTCATGGCCGGATGGCCCCAATAGCCGTGCGCGAACGGTCCGAGCTGGCCGCTACCGACCAGGCCGGCCACACGCTGTTTCACGGCCGCCATCTGCTTGGCGGAGTTCTCCGGCCAGTCGGAGAGGCTCTCGGCGATGGAGGCGGCCTTGACCGGATCGGCCTCCAGGACTCGGGTGACGTCCACCCAGTCCAGCGCGGAGAGCTGATAGAAGTGAACGACGTGGTCGTGCAGCGCGTGGGCGATGAGGATCAGGTTGCGGATGTACTGAGCGTTGAGCGGGATCTCCAGATCGAGGGCATCCTCGACGGCGCGCACGGAAGCAAGCGCGTGCACGGTGGTGCAGACTCCGCAGAAGCGCTGCGTGAACAGCCAAGCCTCGCGGGGATCGCGGCCGAGGAGGATGCGCTCGATGCCGCGGAACATGGTCGAGGACGCCCACGCCTTCTGCACTTTCCCTTCGTCGACTTCGATGTCGATGCGCAGGTGGCCTTCAATGCGGGTGATCGGATCAATGGTGATTCGCTTCGACATGCTGGACCTCGGTCGGACATACGTCAGGGAGAATCGCGAAACGGCGGACGGCGAGGATGAAGAGGGCGATGGCCAGGGAGATGTAGCCGACGCACATCAGCAGCTCGCCGATGGAGGGGAAGTAGATGGAGGCCCGGCCGTAGCGGAAGGCCAGCGTGGTGGGGGCGAAGCGGTAGACCAGTCCGCCGATGGCGGTGGCCGCCGCGGCCACGAACAGGACCCGCGGAATGCTCCGGCGCCGCGCGCTCAGCAGCACCAGCGCGGGGATGAGGACGAAGAGGGTCTCGCCTTGGAACAGGACCGCGTACCAACCGTCTGTGAATGCCGCTCTCATCTCTCCACGAATCACGACGTCGGCGTAGCGGAGCACGACGAAAACGAGCGAGCCCCAGGCCATGAAGCGGGCCAGCGTGGCCAGGATGGGAACGTCCAGCGGCCGTTGAAAGGCCAGGCAGGCGATCATCAAGATGAGGATCAGGGAGGCGAAGCCGCAGACGATGGCCTGGATCAGGTAGAACGCGGGCAGCATCTGCGTCTGCCACAGCGGATGGACTTTCGTTCCGGCGATGACCATCAGCGAGCCGAGCGAGGACTGGTGCATGGCCGGCAGCAGGAACGCGGCCGCGACCATGTACGGATAGAGGGGCTTGATGCGCGCGAACCAGCGCGATGGCAGGACGGTGGGCAGGTTCTCGTACAACAGGAAGAGGGCCACGTAGGCGGTCATGCAGACGGAGACTTCCAGCAGCGCGCTGTGCAGGTTCCAGTGCCAGGGCAGGATGACGTGGTAGAAGTTCCACGGGCGGCCCACGTCGAAGCCGAGGGCGAACATGCCCGTGCCGTAGAAGAGGATGCTCGAGGTGAGCGCGGTGCGCATGACCACGTGCAGTTGCCGCTGGTTGAAGATCCAGGTGCTGAGACCCGCGGCCAGCGCGGACGAGCCGAGGGCGGTGAGGGTCATGACGTTGAACGTCTTCCACACGCCGATGGCGAAGTCGTCGTTCATGCCTGTGAACGCCAGGCCTCCGAAGAGGCGCCAGGCCGACAGCCCCAGGGCGATCAGGGCCAGAGCGGAGAAGAACAGCAGCGGCGCGGTGATGAGCGGTCCCTTGGTCCGGACGCCGTAGTTCCAGTGAGCGCTCTTCATAGCTGATCCTCGCGGTCCTGATGGGCGGCCTCGTCTTCGTGAACCTGAAAGCGGCGGCGCATGATGAAGGCCAGGCCCGCGTAGACCACGGTGGGAACGACGAACCCTTTGTAGATCGCGCCGTGCACTTTCTCCCCGTAATGCGCGCGCGACTCAGTCCCCACCTCGGGTAACCCCAGTTTCGCGAACGGCACGTGGGAGAGGTAGACGACCTGCGTGCCGCCGAGGTCCTGTTCGCCGTAGACGCGGTTTTGGTAGTACTTGCCCGGGTTGGCGTCGATGCGCCGGTGGGCCTCGCGCAACAGCTCCGCACGCGTGCCGAAGATCACGGCCTGGACCGGGCAGACTTCGGTACATGCGGGCTGCAATCCCTGCGGCAGACGATGCCGGCAGAGCTCGCACTTGACGATCTTCGGATTGAACTTGGCCCACTCGAAGCGGGGGACGTCGAAGGGGCAACTGATCTCGCAGAAGCGGCAGCCGATGCAGCGGTCGCCATCCCATTCGACGATGCCGTATTTGCCCTTCGACAGGGCGTTGAAGGGGCAGGCCGAGGCGCAGGCGGGATCGACGCACTGCATGCACTGCCGCTTCATGAACGACGCCTCGGCGCCGTCGGGGGAGCGGTAGAGCTGGATGATGTTCTTGGTCTGCGCGTTGAGGTCATCCGGCATCTGCCAGATGCCTCCGGAGCGCTCGGTGTCGGGAGAGAGATTGTTCGCAGTGGTGCAGGCCGCGACGCAGGCCTTGCAGCCGATGCAGACGGTGGTGTCGTAGAGCAATCCCAGCGCGTCTTCCGGCGCGTGACGCGTTTCCGCACTCGCGGGAAGCGCCGCCAGCGCCGCCACCGAGGTGGAGGCCCCGAGGCGAAAGATGTCGCGTCGTGAGAGGGTCATGCGCCGGCTCCCGGATCGTCGTGGTCGTCTGACGGAGTTGCGTCGAACTTGCGTGCGGCCACGTAGCCCGCGCCGAGGAGGATGCCGCCGATGACGCCCGCGGTGCCGGCCGCCGCTCCCTCCACGATGCCCCGCGAAGTCTCGATGGGCGGATAGAGCGCGGAGGGCGTGGCGTTGTTGATCGGCGCGAGCGAGAAGAGCGGCAGTGAATAGCCGACCGACTTTTCCGCGCAACCGAAGCAGGGATGGCCGATGCCGATGGGCCAGGCGTCGACCACTTCGTTGAAGTGGCGGGTGGAGCACGAGGCGTGGGTGACCGGACCCTTGCAGCCGAGGCGGTAGAGACACCAGCCCTGGCGATGCCCGTCGTCGCCGAACTCTCTGGCGAAGCGGCCGGCGTCGAAGTGGGGGCGGCGCGGGCAGTGGTCGTGGATGACGCGGTCGTACGCGAACTTGGGACGCTTGAAGGCATCGACCGCGGGGAGCTTGCCGGTGGTGGCGTACTCGAGGATCGTGGCCAGCAGGATGTACGGATTGGGCGGGCAGCCGGGGAGGTTGATGACCGGCTTGTCTTTGATGAGCGCGTCGACACTGACGGCGCCAGTGGGATTCGGTCCGGCGGAAGGGATGCCTCCCCACGATGAGCAGGAGCCGATGGCCACGACCGCGGCCGCGTGCGAGGCCACGTCTTCGAGGAGCTCCGTGCCTTTGCGTCCGGCGATGCGCAGGTAGACGCCGGCGTCTTTGGTGGGGATGGAGCCTTCGACGACGAGGATGTATTTGCCGTCGTTCTGCTTCATCGCATCCTGCAGTGCCAGCTCGGCGTCGTGGCCCGACGCGGCCATCACGGTCTCGTGGTAGTCGAGCGAGATGATGTCGAAGAGGAGTGTGGCCAGGTCGGGCTGCGAGGTGCGCAGGAGGGTCTCGGTGCAGCCGGTGCAGTCCTGCATGTGCAACCAGATCACCGAGGGCCTGCGCGCGGCCCCGACGGCCTGGGCGACCAGCTCCGGTGAGAGAAAGTCGGTGAGGGCCAGCCCGAACGGCGCCACCACCATCAGCTTCGCGCAGAAGGTGAGAAAGTCGCGTCTGCTGGCACCGGTGAGCTCGAGTCGCTGTGCAATGGTGCTCATGCGGCGAATGTAGACGTCACGCCGTTCGGTAGGAGTGCCGCTGGGCACGGCGCGATGTGTGTTGGCTCACACGAGGATGTTCGTGCTACCGCGTGCCCAGGATCTCCTCGATCAGATCCATCGCTCGCGGGTCGCCGCTTTCGGCGAGCCAGAACATGGCCCGTTGGCGGACGCGGGGGCGTTTGTGGTGTTTGACGAGGTCGATGAGCATGGGCACGGCGCGCTCGCGGGGGAGTTGGGAGATGGCGAAGACGGCGTGCTCGCGGACGTCGTCTTCCGGGTCTTCGTCGACGGCGCGGCGCAGCTCGCCCGCCGCTTTCTCGCCGGCGCGCTGGCCGAGCCAGAAGAGAGCATGCCGGCGGATGTCGCTGTCGGCATGATGTCTTTCGAGCTCGATCAGGGCGGGAATCACGCGCGGATGGTCGTGCATCGCCAGCGCGGCCACGAGCCGTCCCTCGTCGCTGGGATCGCCCAGGTGCTCGATGACGAAGTCGATGCTCTCACCGGCGGTCACGTCGGGGAGCATGCGTACTCCGGCATCGAGCGGGCAGTTGGGCTCGACCATGCGCAGGTCCGTCACCTTGCGCCCCTGCAGTGAGGCGATGAGGAGGATGTCGCGGTACTCGATCCGGTTGCGGTCCGACTCGTTCCAGCCCTGGCCTTCGCGGCAGCAGCAGATCGACACACCGCGGGTGCGGATCTTCCACGCGATGGAGGAAGCACCCTGCGATGCCGCATCGCGCAGTGAGGTCGCACCTGAGGCGGTCGTGAACAAGAGAATGAACAGAAGAAGGGGAGTCTTGCGCATGGTGTTTCTCCAAGGTTGAGAAGATGAAGCGACGACGCGATGGGCTCGTCCACAGAACAAAGTCCACCGCGGGCAGGATGCCCGCGGCCCCTTACCGGAGTGCCTTGGCGCGATGAGCGATGGGGCGCGGGCATCCTGCCCGGCGCACTTACCGCGCAACCGGCCAAACTTCAGGCGCCCGCTCCACCGCTGCTACTCCTCGAGAATCTGCAGCATGTAGCGCAGCGCTTCCTCGTCGTCCATGAGCGAGAGCCTGCGCAGTGCGTCCTTGCGGAGTTGGGGGTTGGTCTCTTTCTTCGAGAGGTCGATGAGCGCGCGGGCGTTGCCCTGGAGGAAGAGCGCTTCGATGACGGCCTTCTTCCCTTCGGCGCTGGTCTCGGCGGCATAGAGCGCGAGCAGCGTGCCGGCCTGGCCGCCCATCAGTCCCAGCTTGCGGATGGCCTCGCGGCGCAGGGACGGATCCTTTTCATTGCGGGCCAGCTCGCCGATGCGCTCCGCATCGCCGCTGATGAAGAGGCCCTGGATGATGGCCTCTTTCGCGTCGCGCGAGGTCTCGCCGGCATACATGGCGTTCAGTTCGGCGCGAGCGCCCATCACTCCGAGCAACTGGATGGCTTTCTCGCGGAGGTCGGCATCCTTCTCCGATTTGGCGGCACTGAGCACACGGGCCCGGTCGCCGGAGAGCATGAAAGCCTGGAGCACGTCCTTCTTCACTTCGCGGGACGACGAGGACGCATAGACCTCGGAGAGGAGGGCCCGATTTCCCTCGCCTCCGTGGATGCCGAGGAACTTGAGGGCCTCGCGCTGCAGGTCGGGGTTGGCGTTGCCGCGGGCGATCTCGCCGATGAGCTTCTGGGCGCGGGGAGAGGGCGACTGCGCGAGGATGAACATCGCGCGCTCCTTGACCTTCTTGTCCGAGGGACCCTTGACGATCTTCTCCAGCAGCGGATAGGCCTTCTCCGGATCGCTGTGCATCAACGAGTTGATGGCGATCATCTTCAGGTCTTCGTCGTCGATGCGCTCGGGGTGCACGCGCTCGCCACCCGCCTGGCGTGCTTCGATCTCCAGCGCCCTGGCGTCGTCGAGCCACTTGCTCTGCGGGTAGTTCTTCTTCAGGCCGTCGATGGCTCCCAGAGCCTCGGCACGGCGGCCGGACTTGTTGAGCGCGTACGCCATCCAGTAGAGCGCTCCGTCGGCGCGGCTGGATTTCATCTGGGCCACGTCGCGGAAAGACTGCACGGCGTCGCTCCAGCGCTCATCGTCGATGGCGTCGGTCCCTTCTTCGTAGAGGTCGGACTCGCGCTCGGTGCGGTCGTCCGCGGTGGCCGCGCTCTCGGCGGAAGCCATGGAGGGCATGGCCGGCTGGGCGAAGAGAGTGCGTCCGCCGGCGATGAGGGTGACGGCCAGGGCCGCGAGGATTCGAGTGGTATTCATGACTTGGTTTTCCTCAGATGTTGGTGGGTCGTGTGGAGGCGGCCGTGTCGCGATCGACATCCGCGCGCACGACCCTCAGTTTGAAGACGAGCCCCTTCGCTTCGACACGTTTCTGGATGGCGCGGAGCTCTTCCGCACTGACCTGGTCGGGCGCATGGGCGATCTGCAGCAGTACCGGCTCGAGCTCGTCGAGAAGCGTGGCCACGCTCTCTTCGCCGCGCTGCAGCGCGGAGGTCCGGTACAGCCTGTTGCTCGCGAGCAGGTCCTGCGCGCGATCGCGTTCGGTGGTGATGTCGGTACTGCCCGAGGCGGTGAGGTTGGTCAGCTCGATCAGCACGCGCTCGGACTGGCCCATGTGCTCGCCGACGACGACCAGCAGAACCCGATCGCGCGATTTCGACTCCGCGAGCTGATGGGCGGCCGGGTCGACGGAAGGAGCGGTCGTGGTCGTGGCCACGCTCGACGAGGTGACGACGCGACGGGTCGAAGACTTCCAAAGCGCGCCGCCGAGGAAGGCCAGCGCGATCATGGCCGCGGCGGCGAGCCACGTCTTCCAGGTGCCGGACGTGCGGCGCTGGCCGCGCAGCCGCCATTGCAGACGGTCCCACGTGCGAGCCTCGTAGTCGCCGGCCGGTTCTTCCACCTCGGCGGGCGTGACGCGATCGAGAAAGACGGAGAGGCTGGCCAGCTCGTCGCGGCAGACGTCGCACTGCTGGAGATGCTCGGCACGGCCGGCGCCGAGACCGGGCTCGCCGTAGTAAGAGAGAACGAGCTCGTCGGGACTGAGATGGTTCATACGAGGGATCCTGTGTAGGGCTGCAGGTGGGCGCGGAGCTTCTTCACCGCGCGGAAGACCGTGTTCTTGGTGGCGTTGAGCTGGGTGCCCAGGACTTTGCCGATGTCTTCGAGAGGCATTCCTTCGAAGTGGCGGAGGACGAAGGCGGTGCGCTCGTTTCCGGTGAGACGCTCCATGGCCCGGGCCACGGCGCGTTGCATTTCCATTCCGTGCATCACCCGGTCGGGAGTGGCGTGGGAGGAGGGGAGGAGAGAGAGGTCCTCGCCGTCATTGATCTTGCCTTCGCGCCGCTTGCGGGCGTCGATCAGGTCGAGCGAGCCGTTGATGGCGATGCGGTGCAGCCAGGTGGGGAAGGAGGCTCGCCCGTCGAAGCGTCCGAGGGCGCGGTAGGCGCGGAGGAACGTCTCCTGCACGACGTCGTCGGCGTCGGCCGCGTTTCCGGTGATCCGGTAGGCGGCGCGGTAGATCCCGCGCGAGTGCCGCTCGACGAGGAGGCGGAAGCCCTCATCGTCTCCGCTGCGAACGCGCTCGACCAGTTCCAGGTCCGTGGCTTCCATCCGACCCCTTGGACGGGAGGCTGCTCGCGAGGTTAGTTTCCGGGTGGTTAGCGGTTGGCGGTTGGCGGTGGATTCGAGTCGTCGAGTCTTCGAGTCTTCGAGTCGTCGAGGAACGGACCCACCCGGGGCTCTCGGCCTCGGTTCCTCTCGGCGACTCGAAGACTGGACGACTCAGCGACTGGACGACGCGGCGACTAGACGACTCGGCGACTGGACGACTCGGCGACTCGGCGACGGATGCCGCGACCCAGGCTCGGGGGGCTACTGCTTGTACAGCGCGTTGTGCTTGGCCAGGTTCTGCTCGTTCTCGAAATAGAAGACGCGGCCGTCCTGCTGGGCGGCGATCACGGCGGTGGCCTTGTCGACCTGTTTGCCGCTGATCGGATCGGTGGCCGTACGCTTGGCGGCGTTGTCGGCCAGCGCTTTCTTGCACATCTCGCAGCAGCCGTAATAGGTGCGGCCCTCGACTTCGACCGGGATCTGTTCCTTGCCCATGTTCTGCTCGTTGACCATGCAGACCATCTTCGCCTCGACCCGGGTCAGCGGGCCGGTGGGGATCACGGCATCGTCGGCAAAGAGAGGAAGGACCAGGCAGAGGGCGAGGAGGAGAAGGGCGGATTTACGCATGCGGGGCATTGTCTCATGAGCGGGACGTTTGCCGGCTCTTCCGCCAACCGCCAACCGCCAACCCATTCACTCCAAGTCATGCTTTCTCCCGAGGGCGTAGCCGTTGGCGGCCCAGCCGGCGGCGACGAGGGTGCCGAGGGCGGCGATGGTGCCGATGCTGGCTCCGATCGCGTGCAGCGCGCCGACCAGCCAGGCCACGAGGGCGTCGTTGCCGCGGTAGACGAACGTGTCGATGAAGTTCTTGGCCTTGTAGCGCTCTTCCGGAGTGACCGTCGTGTAGAGGACCTCGCGACCCGGACGGGTGAAGCCGTGCTCCCCGACGCGATGGATGACCTGCAGCACGGCCACCAGGGCCAGGCGCGGGAAGGCCGCCAGCGCGGCCAGACCCGTGCCGATCAAGGCAGGGGCGGCGGTGAGCGCGAAGCGAAGGCCGACACGGGTCAGCACGCGGGAGGTGATCAGTCCCTGGACCAGCACAGTAGTCACGTTGTTCACCAGATCGAGCAGCGCGAAGTAGCGGGTGCGCTCGCCGGAATCGGAAAAGGCGCGCTTCACGACGTCGGCCTGCGCGAAGTACAGGATGGTGGAGATCGTCGTGTAACAGATGACGATCAGGGCGATGCGGCGGAGGTCCGGCGAAGCGAGGGCCAGGCGGATGCCGGCGAAGATGTTGCCCCCGATCTTCTGCTGGGGTGGGGCATCGGGCCTTCGAGGGATCAGCAGCGACAGCACCGAGGCCAGGGCCAGGAATCCGGCGGAGACGGGCAGGAGATTCATCGGCCCGATGCGCGTGGCCAGGAAGGCGGTGATGGCCGGTCCGGCGATCGCGCCCACGGTGCCGCCGACGGCGATGATGCCGTACCAGCGCCGCGCTTCCGACTCGTCGTACGAATCGGCCATCAGGCTCCAGAACACCGAGACCATGAAGAGGTTCAGGACCGAGATGCCGATGAACAGGCCCACGCCCCAGGCCACCAGGTCGGCTCCACCGCGCAACCCCGCGTACGTCACCAGCAGCAAGACCGCGCAGAGGGCGTAGGTGGCCGTGGCGATGATGCGCCGCCGGGCCCGGGCCACGATCCATCCGAACAGCGGCACCAGCAGCAGCGTGGCCACGAAGGTGGCGGTGAAGAGCCACGGCAACTGTTCGATGCCGGCGCGTACGCCGATCTCGTCGCGCACGGGACGGAGCACGAAGTAGCCACACAGGACGGAGAAGAAGGTGACGAACGGGATGGCGATTCGCATCGGAGGCGAGGCACCACACTAACCCGTGATTTGTAAACTCTTGCAACGTGACGGTGACGACCGCCAACCTTCTTGCTGCTCGCGCGTATCTCTCATCGAGCCCACATGCTCGACATGAAACCCCGCTGCGAGCGTTGTGACACCGCCCTGCCGGATGAGGAACTGGCGTTCATCTGCAGCTACGAGTGTACCTTCTGCCCGAACTGCTCCCGCTGGTTCCAATCGCGCTGTCCCAACTGCATCACCGAGCTGGCCCGCCGTCCCCGCCGGGGAAGAGCAACCGAGAGTCAGGAGGAGTCGCGCCCGCTGATCTGACGCGGCTCTGGCAGTCCAAAGAGAGCGTTGCGACGGGTGCGACCCGCCAAGGATCGTCCTCTCATGTACGTCATCGTCTGGCGCTTCACCACGAGCGATCCGGTCGCGTTCGAGCGTCATTACGGACCTCACGGCACCTGGACCGCGTTGTTCGAACGGAGCGGCGACTACCTGCGCACGGACCTGTTGCGTGGCGAAGACGGCTACCTGACCCTCGATTGGTGGACGTCGGCCGAAGCCTACGATGCCTTCCGGCGCGAACACGCAGACGCGTACGCGGAGATCGATCGCGCCTGCGAAGCCTTGACGTCATCGGAGGAGATGATGGGCTCGTATCTGCCCGTTGATTGACCGGGGCGAGGAGACTGCGCTTCAACCAGTGTTGTTGGCGCCGCCTTACGTGCCGCCCCTCTCCACCATTCCGTGGCGCAGCGCATAGCCGACCACCTCGGCGCGGTTGTGGAGGCGGAGCTTGTCGAGGATGTTGCGCACGTGGAACTTGACGGTGTTCTCGCTGAGGCCGAGGCGCTTGGCCAGACGCCGGTTCGAGGTCACGCCTTCGACCATCAGCTCCAGCACTTCCCTTTCCCGTGAGGTGAGCGCGTCCGGCACTGTGGCCGGCGTGGCGGTCGTGGCCGGCTTGGCGAATTCCTGCAGGAGCTTCCTGGCCAGGGCCGGGGTCAAAGCCGGCTCGCCCCGTTGGGCGCGTTCGAGCATATCCAGAAGCTCCTCGGCCTCCAGATTCTTCAGCAGATAGCCCTGAGCCCCGGCTTTGATGGCGTCGAAGAGCGTCGTCTCCTCTTCCGAGGCTGTGAGGATCAGGACCTTCATCTCGGGATCGGTCGCCGAGATGTGACGGGTCGCTTCGATGCCGTCGAGCTCGGGCATCTGCACGTCCATCAGCACGAGGTCGGGCTTCAGGTCGCGAGCCAGGGCCACAGCCTCCTGACCGTTCCTGGCCTGACCGACCACGTCGTGACCATGCGCGATCAGCAGGCTGCAGAGCCCGTCCCGGAACAGCGTGTGATCGTCCGCGATGAGGATCCGCACCCGCGCAGTATAGGTCGCTCCCCGAAACCCGCGTTGGACAGTGCAGGCGCTTGCGCCCCATACTTCCCTCCATCGAGATTTCTGCAGGCAGGGCGAGCTCTTGGGCGACAGGTCTATCCGGAGGCCTGTCGTTCCGCGACCCCATCCGGGACCGGAAAGGATGCTCATGAAACGGACGACGATCCTGCTGTTCTCCCTGGCGCTGGCCTGGCCCCTTCTGGCCAGCGAGAGTTTCGTGCTCAACGTCCCCCTTCGCTTCAACGTGCAGCAGGAAACGGGCGAGGTGCGCGTGGTCCTCGGACTCTCGGGCGCGCCGGCCGGCGCGCAGCTCGTGGTCAACGGCATGACTACGTTGAATCTGGGCGACACGGTATCCGTCGGCGGCGACTCGGTGAGCTTCCTCGCCGGAACCGGCAACGCCGTGCGCATCACCTACCAGCCTCTCTCCAATTTCGGGGCGGACTTCTGCGATGCCGCGGCAGCGAGCGAAAAGAACGTTCCGATGCGTTTCTCCGGCGCACAGGACGTGGTCAGCTACCGTCTCAACAGCTATGTCGTCGGCGCGCCGTCGGCCGAATGCTCGAAGGTGTCCAAGCGCACCGCCGACCAGCCGGCCAGCCTCATTCCGTCTGATGACGGCGTGGCGCCCGAGCTCAACGCGATGTTCCTGGGCCGCTTGCCGATCGACGTCGTGCTGGTGCTCGACAAGTCGGGCAGCATGAACGACCGGCCCCCCGGCGCGCTCTCCGGTCCGACCAAGGCCGCCGTGCTCCAGTCGGCCGTGCAGGTGTTCGTCGCGCAATGGCGCGAAGTGGATCAGCCGACGGCGGAGGGTCTGGAGTGGTCGGAGGATCGGATCGGCGTGGTGTTCTTCGACTCCACGGCCGCGGCGCAGTCGCTGGTGGGCGGCGATCCGCCGGCGAACTTCTTCGTGCAGCGGGGTCCGGGTGGACCGGGGCCGGCGCACAAGTGGAACGAGGTCTCCACCAATGTCGCCACGCTCACTCCGGGCGGCTCGACTTCCGTCGGTGGCGGCATCAACACGGCGATGTCGCACTGGGTGGCCGATCCGGCGCACGATCTCGTTCTCATCGTGGTCACCGACGGAATCCAGAACGCGGCACCCCTGTTCACAGCGTCCCCGTCGGGATTCCTGGGACTGCTTCCCGTCAGCGGGCTCGATCAGGAATTGCGCAAGCGCTTCATTCCCATCCAGACCATCGGCTTCGGCACTCCGGCCAGCGTGGACGCGGATCTGCTCACCAACCTTTCGTTCCAGACGTCCGGCGTCTCGTTCATCACCGTCAACTCCACCACGATGTTCGACACGTTCGGACTGACGCTGGTGAGTATCCTCAAGGGCAATACCGTCTCCCTCGGACTGCGACGACAGGACACGATGACCGGCGCCGGACCGAGTCCGTCGCGCTCCTTGATCGTCGACGCCTCCGCGCGGCGAGCGGTGTTCTCCGTGCAGTGGGCGCCGCCGGAGGTCGACGCGCTCGACCTCGAAGTGTTCCGTCCCGACGGTACGGCGGCCGTTCCGACCTCCGCGGAGAAGACGCGGCAAGCCGCACTGCAAACGTTCGACATGACTCGCGGAGACCTCGGCAAATGGACGGTGCGCGTCAAACGGGGCCGCGGGAAAGTCGCGCAGAACCGGCCGCTGCCCTACAACCTGAATGCCTTCATCCTCGAGCGGGATCTCGACTACCGTTTCTCGCTCGACGCCGTGCGCAGCCGCACGGGCGAGAAGATTCAGTTCCGCGCGAATGTCTCTTACGACGGCAAGCCGCTGGCCGGACTGCCGGCCAACGCCATCCGCGTGCGCGTCCTTCGTCCGTTGGAAGGACTGGGCACCATCCTGCACGACACGAGAATCGCCGACTCCTCCTCGGGCGCGACTCCCACGCCCGCCGGCGACGTCGTGAGCGCCTACGATCGCAAGCTGGCCCTGCTGGGCCGCCGCGTCCTGGAGCGTGTCACGCCACGCGACGTGTTGACGGTGACGCTGAAGGAAACGAGCAGAGGTGCCTATGTGGGCTCGTTCGACGAGACCACCGTGGCCGGCACGTACGCCTTCGAAGTGGTTCTGGACTGGGACGACAAGCGCACCGGCCACGTGCGACGCGAGGAGCGCCTCGAGCAGATCGTGCGTGTTCTTCCTGATCCCGCGCAAAGCGTGATCGCCACGAGCCGCTCCGGGAACACCGTGCAGATCAGCGTGACACCGCGCGATCGCTTCGGCAACTTCGTCGGTCCCGGTTACGGATCCCTCGTCAAGGCCAGGCTGAACGCCGGCGGCAAGCTCGTCGAGCGCGCGCCGGTCGACCGCAACCAGACCGGCACGTACGTTTTCACGGTGACCGGCGTTCCCTCCGGCGTGACCCCGGACGTCGACCTCATCGTCGACGGCGTGATGGTGGGGAATCCCTCGCGGAAGAGGTAGGGCCGCGGCGAGAGTGCGTGAGTTCCATGGCTCATCGCGCCATGGGCACTCCGGTGAAGGGCCGCGGGCATCCTGCCCATACGCTAACTTTGAGAAGGACGGGAGGGCGCTGAGGGAAGCCTCTGTGGAGCGGTGGACTTTAGTCCACCGGGCACTCGCGACGCGCGTGCCGAAGCCGGGTGAGGCGCTCGGGACGGCCGTGCCGGGAGCCTCGTTCAGTGACGCCGCCGCGACGGCAGAGGGGAAGTGTCTCGCAAGAGCCTGGCAGGCTAAAGCCTACCGCTCCACAGGCACGCCTCCCTCCCGAACCCTCAAGTTAGCGCCTATGGGCATCCTGCCCGCGGTGGTCTGTTTCTTTGCCGACCCCCCGGAACTACCTGGCCGATTCCAGCTCCGCCACGGCGTCTTTGAATGGTGGGGCCAGCCAGCAGTAGGGGCCGATGAAGGTCATGCCGGCCTTCTTGAGCA
>JBDTOZ010000813.1:0-8884 GCA_039932995.1 Acidobacteriota bacterium
AGCGCAGCAACCTCTATCGCAAGCTGAATGCGTACGGCATTCGTGTAGAGCGGCCTTAGCGGACCTGAAAGCGGACGCTAACAGGAATCAGCGCCGTCGTTGACTTGGCCTGATCCGAGGTGACCGCTTCCCTCGACCCACACTTCTTCCGGGTCGATGCCGGGTCTCCACGACGACGATCCAAGTGGATCTCTTGCTGTTCAAGTAGGCCGCCAGCAAGCAGAACAAGGGCAGCCGAAACTCTTTACCTGAGACCACGAACCTCTGTGTCGCGCAGTGAGGACGACGCGCCGGATTGAAGCCGTCTGGGCGTAGTTATTGCAATCAATAATAAGCGATCTGTATATCCAAGGAGACCCATCATGAAGACAGTTTTTGGCTTCACATTGCTGATTGCCGCTCTCATTCTGAGCGCGGACGCTTCTGCGCAGCAATGCAGTTGCATTTCGGTCCATCCCGTCACGATCGGGGTCAACGTTCAGAATCCGCCGATTATGAGCAAAGCCCGCGCGGCAAACCTGGGCTGGGTTCGCGTGGGCGTTCTGTGGTCGGAGGTGGAGACCACACAGGGTAATTGGGATTTTGCGGGAGACGACGCCGACATTCGTGACGCCACCGCAGCCGGGCTGAAGGTGCTGGTCATCCTCTTCCATACGCCGGGCTGGGCTGGCGGTGGTGCGAATCACAACATTCCGGCGGCCAACATCGCATTATGGGAAGAGTACGTCCGCCGCGTGGCGCAGCGTTATAACGGCAGTGATCCGACGATGAAGGTCGATGCCTATGAGATCTGGAATGAGCCCGATCTCGTCAATTCGGGCGATGGGATCGGCTGGAATTATGACATCAGCGCGTATCCTCGCTATGTCGACTACGTTCATTCGGCCGCCGTGCAGATTCGCACATGGGCACCCGGCGCCAAAGTAGTCGCCGGAGCGTATTCGGCAGGGGGAAGCTCTGGAAGCAGTTCTACAACACGCATTCGCTTGTTCTCGGATCATTTGGAGCACACGAACTACGCCGACGGCAATGCGTCCGATTTCGTCGATGTCATGTCGCTGCACGCAAATGGGATGGGCAGCGAATACTCCGACAACACCACCGACCGTGCGAAGTTTCGCATCGACGACATGGCCATGTACAACCCTCGCAACGCATGCAAGCCGAAATGGATCACCGAGTTCGGTTTCGCCTCGGCGCTCGTTGGCGAATCGAGTCAAAAGGACCGCATCAAGAGGATGGTGGAAATGTTCGCCGGCACCCACTACAGTTCGAATTGCACCGGCTGGACGCGCGGTACTCACAATGTGGAGATCGCTTTCATCTACGTGCAACTCGACTTCGGAACGCTCACGCGGGGAATTCACCGCGTTGACCAGTCACCCAAGCCGGTCGTCACTCAGTATCTGCAATTGCTTCCCTATCCGGCCGCGGATTATTGATCGAGGTGAGCGGCGGACGATCGTCCGCCGCTCACTGGCCTGCAGAAGAGATCCACCGCTCGGGCCGGTTCAGAGGTCAAGCGTTTCTCTTCAATCAGTCCGGCGCCCGCGACGATCGTGCGTATTTCCGACGTGAGCAGGCTGTGGAAGACCGCCACGCAATCGACGCGCGGCGCAAGGTCCCGAAGCCTGGCGGAGTCTGGGGGCAGCCCCAGCTCGTATGGGTGCGGCAGGAAGAGCGTGCCGCCATAGGCCCAGGACTGGGACAGGGCTACGCCCGTCACGCCGCGGTCGCGCATGACGCGTGCGGCCATCATCGCGGGCATGGTCCGCTTTGCCACGGAACCGATCCGGGCCAACTGCAGAGGGGCGGCCAGGACGAGCAAGGTCACGACCAGACTGCGCGGTCCGCGTTCCCACATGACCAGCGCACCGTGCGCGGCAAAGATCATCGCGAAAGGGATGACGGCCTGCAGGTAACGGAGCTCCTTGTGGTGGATGACGCTGAGTTCGATCATGGGGAGCAATACGTAGACCGCGAAGCGGGCAGTGATGCTGCGCCGCGACGCCCAAAGGAATGGCCACAGAGCAGGCGCAAGCCATTGAGGCAACGCCCCGGCATACCACCACCAGGGCTGGGTCTCCGTTCCCAGTCGCGAGGAGGACTGCCGCTCCAGCAGTGTGTAACGAGTGAATGCGCGCAGGCTGGAGAAGGGTGTCCCCCAAGACATCGACTCGTAGATTCCCAGGAACAGCAGCACTCCGATGGCATAGCCCATCAGGAGGCGCCACCAACGTCTCCCGGCCTCGAACACCAAAGGTGCAAGAAACACGATCTCGCTGTAGCGCATGGCGAAGGCCAGTGCGGCGACCAGACCCGCCGTCATGAAGCGGCCGCGCGTGACGAGCAGGGTCGCAAGCAGAATGAAAGTCGTCCCTGGGATCCGTGGGTAGAGCGAGCTTCCGAATGCCAGAGGCAGCCAGTGAATCGAGTAGAGGCCGCTCGCGAGAAATCCTGCTTGCTCGGAGAACCAGGCCCGGCCGACGAGAAAGACCAGAAGCACGTTCAACCCACCGAAGAGGAGGAACGGCCAACGCGCCACCTGGGCCAAGGCGAAGGGGTCATGGACCCCTGCGAACGAGGCGATTTTCAAGACCGGCGCCACGAAGATCTCTGACAGAAGTAGATTCCGGATCGCCCACGGCGCGTAATCGAGGCCGAACGCGGATCGAAACGCTTCCTGTACGATCTCCGCGTCATCCCCAGTCTGGAATCCGAAGTAGTGAATCGCCAGCCAGAAGCGTAGCGCGGTCGTGAGGATGGCCAAGGCCACGACCTTGCGCAACATGAACTGCCAGCCTAGCACGCGTCCTCCGGCGGGAGCTACGCCCAGTCCGGTCTGGGAGGATGGGGTGAGAGGCGTGGGGTGCAGTGTCGGTACAGGCCTCCGGAATAGACATCCGGGGTGTCCGGTTAGCTGCCCGTGCACGATGGTTGACAGGGTCCCGGCCCGTCGCTAGAGTGCGGTGCCGTAAGCGGGAATAACTCAGTTGGTAGAGTGCAACCTTGCCAAGGTTGATGTCGCCGGTTCGAGTCCGGTTTCCCGCTCCAAACCGAATCCGACTTGAAGGGCCGCGAGAGATCGCGGCCCTTCGTGTTTCGGTCGTAGCCGTGCTCCTTCGTGTCTCACCATGGGGACACCCTCGTCGGTCGTCGAGTCGTCGAGTCGTCGAGTCTTCAAGTCGTCAAGCCTTCGACAGTCTCGTAGGTCCATAGCCTCACAGTCTCATAGATGCTCAGGCCGCGGACCCCTATGAGACTGTGAGGCTATGACACTGTGCGACCCAAGGACCCGAAGCCCGAAGACTCGACGACTCGAAGACGCGACGACTTGAAGACCCAACGACGAGACGCCCGAAGAAGACCGAAGCCCCGGGGGATTGGAGAAAAAAGCGGGGAGGCGCCCGAAGCATTATCCTGATTCCTGCCATGGCGGTCAGCACTCCAGGATTCATTGCCGGCACGTTGCTGGAAGGCAAGTACGAGATCGTCGGACTTCTCGGGGCTGGCGGGATGGGGGAGGTCTACAAGGCCCGGCACGTTCATCTGGGCGCGTTCCGCTGCATCAAGGTCATCAAGAGTGCGCTCACGGCCGATGCCTCCTATCGCCAGCGGTTCCTGCGGGAGGCGCGGCTGGCCACGCAGATTCACCATCCCCACGTCGCGGCCGTGCACGACTTCTCGATCCTGGCGGACGGCACGAGCTACATGGTCACCGAGTTCATCGACGGCACGACTTTGCGGGGCTGGGAGTCCGCGAATGGGCGCTTCCCGCTGCCTCTGGCCATCGAAGTGGCGTTGCAGGTCCTGACCGGCCTCGACGCCATTCACCGCCGGGGCATGCTGCACCGCGACATCTCCGCGGACAACGTCATGCTGGCCTTCGCGGCCGATGACTCGCTGGTGGTCAAGATCATCGATCTGGGCGTGGCCAAGGACGTCACCGGCCCGAACGCCGACACGACCCAGGCCGGCGTCTTCGTCGGTAATCCGAAGTACATGTCGCCCGAGCATCTGGGAGAGCTGGAGGAGGGGCAGTCGCTCGATGGCCGCGCCGATCTCTACTCGTTCGGGGTCGTGCTCTACGAGATGCTGACCGGCGTGTCCCCGTTCGTTGCGCGAACCCCGAACGCCTACATCGTCAAGCACCTGACCGAGCCTCCGCGCAGTTTCCGCGTGGCGAATCCGGTCATGGAGGTGCCGGACGGTCTGGAAGACGTGGTGCAACGCGCGCTGGAGAAGCGCCGGGAGCAACGGTGGCAATCCGCGCGGGAGATGGCGGAGGCTCTCGCTCCCTTCGCGTCCACGGAGGTGGGCCGGTTCACCCGTACCGCGGTGCCGCGCATGCGGACCAAGGAGCTTGCACCGGACGAGGAGCGCGCCTCCGAGGCGTGGGTGGCGGCGCGGGCGGCCGACACGTACGCGGCGGTTCGCGACTACCGCGCCAGGTTCCCGATGTATCGCGCGGAGGAAGCCGAGCGGGCCATCGAGGAGCGTCTCGATTACGACGCTGCGGGGGCGCTCGATACGGAGGAGGCGTGGGGCTCGTACCTGGAGCGCTGGTCGGGCGATCCGCATGCGGATGCCGCCCGGGAGCGCCTGGATGCCGCACGCATCCGCGAAGAGACGGCGTACAGCGTGGCGGTGGAAGCGAAGAGCTCCGGGCCCTGGCAGGCCTACCTGGACGAGTTTCCCGACAGCAGCCGCAGTGCGCAAGGGGAGCGCTATCTCCGCGAGCAGCTCGCCTATGAGGCGGCACGCGCGACGGACACGGTGTCCGCCTACGGTCTGTTCCTGCTCAATCACCCGGACGGTTTGCGCGACCACGACGCGAGGGAGCGGCTGGTGTGGCTGGAAAAAGCCGAGGAGCGGCGCGCGCTGGCACGGCAGGCCATCGTCGAGGGAGATTTTCACGCGGCCTGGGAGAAGGGCACGACGGCGGCGTGGGACGAGTATCTGGCTCTGTATCCCGAGGCCCCGCGGGCCGGCGAAGCTCGCCGCTGCCGCATCGAAGCCGCGGAGTACGAGGTGGCGGCGGCGGTCAACACGGACGTGATGTGGAGGGCGTTCCTCAAGGCCTGGCCGGACGGCCGGCATCGGTTGGACGTGGAGTTGCGGAGCCTTTAGTCCTTCTTCTTCTTCTAGACGTCGAGTCTTCAAGTCTTCGAGTCGTCGAGTCCGCGTCCCAGTCTCACAGTCAGTCTCACAGGCTCACAGTCTCATAGGTGCACGCGCCACGAGCCTCTATGAGACTGTGAGCCTATGAACCTATGAACCTATGAGACTTCCCCTGCCGCCGCCCGACGACTCGGCGACTCGGCGACTCGAAGACTTGACGACGCGAAGACTAGAAGACTCGAAGACTAGAAGACGAGAAAAGGGGCTCACGCCCTCCACACCCAGGGCCTCCGGGCGTCTGCGATGGGGCGGAAGGCGTCGGGGTAGTGGGTGACGACGAAGCGGCGGCCGGTCCAGAAGAGCGAGAGGATGTCGTAGCGGAGGTGAGCGTGGGCATGCCGGGCGGCGTATTGGTCGCCGAGACGGATCATCCGCTCGCGTTTGGTCCGGCCGACGGCCTCATGCCCTTCGCCGGCGGTGAGACTCTGGCGGGACTTCACCTCCGCGATGACGATGACCGAGCCGCGCCGCACCACCAGGTCGATCTCGCCCGCGGGCAGGCGGACGTTCCGTGCCACCAGCGTGTAGCCGCGCAGCCGGTAGAACCAGGCCGCACGCCGCTCGCCGCGCACACCGAGCACCCGTGGGTCGAGCCGCGTTGGCGTGAGAAAGGGAAGCGAGAGTCTCAAGGCGTCGGCACTCCTCGGAGACTGTACGCCTGCTCCAGATTTCTACTGTGAGTAGCGCCGGCGCGGGCAGGAATCACGGCAGTCGAATCTCCCTGCCGGCGGCCAACTGCGACCTGCCGAAGGGAGTGCGATGCTACTTCCTGTGGAAGTGGCGTTCGATGTCGAGGTGCTTGATGTCGACGATGATGGGCCGCCCGTGGGGACAGGCAAAGGGATTGGAAGAGCGCAGCACCTCGGCCACGAGCCTGGTCATCTCTTCGCCGCCGAGGGGCCGGTGGACTTTGATGGCCGCCTGACAGGCGAGCGACGCGGTGATGCGGTCGCGCACGTGGGCAAGGTGAGGCGACTTTTCCTCCAGCGAGGCATCGATGACCTTGCGCAGGAACGAGTCGATGTCGGTGCGCAGCAGCTCAGGAGGGACGGCGGCGATGGCGAAGGAGTTGCCGGAGAAGCGTTCGATGTCGAAGCCGACGTCGCGCAGCTCGTTCAGGTGCGATTCGAGAGCGGCGCACTCCGCCGCACCGCTCTCGTACAGAATGGGAGTGAGGAGCGCCTGCGACACCGGCTGGCGGGCCTCGACGCGCGCGAGATAGCGGTCGAAGAGCACGCGCTCGTGGGCCACGTGCTGATCGACCAGCCGCAGTCCGCCGGGCATGTCCACGAGGATGTAGCTCATCCGGTATTGCCCGATGACGCGACCCTGCAGGTCACCCAGTTGGGGCTCTTCTTCGAGGACGGAGGTCGTGCGCGTCTCGACCAGGGAGCTCGCGAGCGGTGGCTGCACGAGCGCCTCCCGCTGAAAGAGCGGCGTGAACTCCGGAGTCCAGCGCGGGCCCCCGTCGTACCGTCCCGGTGGGAACAGAGTCGAGGGCCCTGAGCCGGACGCAATAGGCGACGATCCGGGAGACGGCGTGGCGGGAGCGTCGCGGATCAGGGTGGCCCCTTCCTCGGCTCCGCCCAAGGCTTTTTTGATGGCCTGCTCGACCGCGACATGGACCTGCGAGGAATCGCGGAAGCGCACTTCGGTCTTGGCCGGATGCACATTCACATCGACACTCTCGGGCGGCACTTCCAGGAAGAGCACGATGCCGGGATGACCGTCGAAGTCGAAGGCGTCGCAGGCGCGATTGGCGGCGTGGGAGAGGACGCGGTCCTTCACCAGCCGGCCGTTCACGAAGAAGTACTGATTGCGCTTGCTGCCATAGCGAAGGCCGCGGGTCACGAAGCCGTGAGCGCGGGCCACGCCGATCTGGGCGTCGAAATCGGCCAGATACTCCCGGGCCTCGCTGCCCAGGATCTGCAGGGCGCGCTCGCGGGAGGATGCGGCCGCGGGGAGGTCCAGGACCAGACGGCCGTTGTGCTCGAGCCGGAACGAGCGCGAAGAGAGCGGAAGAGCATAGGAAGTGACGACGGTCACGATGGACCGGAACTCCGCATCCGGACTGCGCAGGAACTTGCGACGGGCCGGGACGTTCTCGAACAACTCGCGGACGCTGATGGTCGTCCCGCGGTCGCGGGCGGCCGGGCGGGCGGTGCGTTGACCGGTGAGGGGATCGCATTCGATCTCCGTGGCCGCGCCGTCATCGCCCGCGGAGGTGAGAAGGGTGAAGCGCGAGACGGAGGCGATGGAGGGGAGGGCCTCCCCCCGAAAACCGAGAGTGCGCACGCGGGTCAGATCGTCGAAGGTGGCGATCTTGGAGGTGGCGTGTCGCTCGAGCGCCAGGAGCGCATCGTCTTCGCCCATGCCGCAGCCGTCGTCGCGGACCTCGATCCGCTTCCGGCCGCCCGCATCGAGGAGGACGTCGATGGTGGTGGCGCCGGCGTCGATGGCGTTCTCGACCAGCTCCTTGACGGCAGAGGCGGGACGTTCGACGACTTCTCCCGCCGCGATCTGGTTCACGAGATCCGAAGCGAGCAGGTGGATGCGGGGCATGGCCATTCGCGGGTGGGCAGGTGGTGGCAGTTGCCTGGTGCCGGCGAAGTGCTGCCCGACTGTCCGCTGCGTGCGGTCATTGTAAGGCAACGGGGACACGGGGATCGACGGCGTGGGCGGCGGTGGGGAGGGAGAAGGATGAGCCCCGTCCGCGCTGGACCTGGCAATGGCATTGCTCACTCCGGGAGCATGGCTCGCCGACTGTCATCCTTTCTGGGGATCATGATCCTGCTCGCCCTTGCCCTGACGCTGCTTTGGCAGGTCTACGATCACCACCGGCAGGCGGATCCGTACGAACGCGATGCCGAGCCGATTTCGGTTCCGTTGGACACCTCGGCCGGCCAAGCCGTAAAATTTGCGTACCGTTTGAGCTAAACTGTTCGTGTTCCAATCCCAGGAAACGTGGCACGAGGGGTGCGATCTCTGGAGTCAGGAGAGAGCAAAAAACATGATGCGCACGATCATCAACGCCGTCGCCCTCGCAGCCGTCGTGATCCTCCTCGCGCCGGTGGCGGCCGCGGCCACCCCTCAGACCATCGACCTGACGGGTACGTTTCTCAATGCCGGTGCGACCGTCGACCGCCTGCAGGTCTATGAGATCGCCGGAATCGTCATCATCCGCGGCCGTGCGGCCGACAAGGCTCAGGCCGAAACCCTCAATCAGTACGCCCGCACGCTCGGCTATGAGCGGGTCGCCAACCTGATCCAGATCTCCCAGCACGAAGACGCGGACATCACCCGCGCCGCGGAGCGCGAGCTCACCGTGCATCGCGCGCTCGACGGTTGCCAGTTCAGCGTCTCCTCCAAGAAGGGTGTGGTCACCGTGGCCGGCCGCGTCCGCCACGAACTGCAGAAAGACGTGGCCATGGCCGTCGTCCGCTCCATCCACGGAGTGCGCTCGGTGGAAGTCAATCTCGTGCGCTTCTGAGATCAAGTTCTTCGCAGATGAAAACCGGGCGGGAGCCCGGTTTTTTTGTTGCTGGTTTTTTGTTGCTGGTTGCTGGTTGCTGGTTGTCTGCGGTTTCTGGCCTGGACGCCAACTCTCGATGAGGAACGGCCAGACGCTCGTCACCCATATCGTGTTGTACTCGCGCGCTTTCCTACGACGCGAACCCTCAGACAACCAGCAACCAGCAACCAG
>JBDTOZ010000814.1:0-12687 GCA_039932995.1 Acidobacteriota bacterium
GCGATGGCGAAGCGGCGCGGGAGGGACGGCGCGAGGTGGATGTGCAGCCGCGGGTAGCGGTACTCGGTCCGTTTGGTGGCGCTTTCCAGGAGGTCGCGCTGCAAGTACTCGACCTTCACGGTCCGGGCCGGATCTTCGAGCAGTTTCCGCAGCGACCGCCGGCTCAACACAATGGTTCGCAGCTTGAGGCCCTCGTGGCGCAGGGAGAAACGGATGGTCTGCTTCTCGGGCGAGCACTCGCGCACGATCCCGGCCGGAAGGATGCTCACGATCTCTTCGGCGATACGGGTCTCGTCCTGGATTCTGATTGGGTCGCTGGGCTTTGCGCTGTGCGGTCTCATGCTGGTATAGACGATAATCACGGACGAAAGTTTTGTCCGTGAGTGCCAACTCCCGGTGAACGCCTCGTCAAGAATCGTCACATTCGTCCCGCTGGAACGGCGCGCTGAAGCGTTCGCCGACGAGTCGCTGCTCGATGTGGCCCGCCGCGCCGGCGTGCCGCTGGGAAACTCCTGCGGCGGAGTGGGCGTCTGCACCCGTTGCAAGGTCCGGGTCCTCTCCGGAGCGGAGAGCCTCAGCCCTCCGACCTCGCTCGAGATCCGCTTCGGCACTTCCCGTGGCTTTGCCGCCGACGAGCGCATGGCCTGCCAGGCCGTCGTCTCCGGCGACTGTGCGGTGACGACGACCTACTGGTGAGGGTTGTTAGGGGAACGTCGCAGACAGCCCGCGGACTGCTTGAAGCAAAGGGGATTCGACGAGGTCACGTCACGCAGCACGAACGGCCTCGCGCAGGATGCGCTCACGCATTCGCGACTTGATGGCACCCTTCAGGACCAGATCGACTTTGCGTCCAAGCAGCTCTTCGAGAAACTCCTTCAACTCCATGTATCGGTCAAAAGACTTTTCCACGAGATCCACGATGAAGTCCACATCACTGTCGGGTCCTGCGTCGCCGCGAGCATAGGAACCGAAGAGGGCCAATTCGCAGACTCCGAGCGAGACCAGGTGAGGCCGGTTCACAGCGATCACACGCAGAATTTCGTCCCGGGTCATCGATAGATGGTAACTCGGCGAGGATTCAACGCCTACCGACCGCGAGGCGCACCGCAGAGCGCCCAACAAAAGCTCCCCGCCCGTGAAGGGCGGGGAGCTCCAGGGAGAGCGCGGCTCAGTCCTGGTCCTGCGTCAACGCCTCCGTGGCCGCGGGACCCCAGGTCTCGCTGCCTGGGATCTCGAACCAGAGCGGCTCGCGCGTGCGGGGATGGTTGCCGAGCTCATTCATCGTCGCCGAGTCGAACATGCGCCCGTTGACGACGGTGTAGTGCACCGAGTGGGTGTTGCGGATGTTTTCGAGCGGGTTGGCGTCGAGGACGATCAGGTCGGCGAGCTTGCCCGGCTCGAGCGAGCCGATGTCCTTGTCCATCCCTAAGTACTGCGCGCCCGAGAGCGTGGCCGCGCGGAGAGCCTGCAGCGGGGTCATGCCGCCCTGCTGGAACATCCACATCTCCCAGTGCGCGCCCAGTCCCTCGCGCTGGCCGTGCGCTCCCAGTTGGACGCTCACGCCGGCCTTGCGCAGCTCGTTCGCCACGCGGGCGTTGTTGAAGTGATTGTGCTCGTCCTCCGGCACCATCACCCGTCGCCTCGATCGGGAGTCGAGGATGCGCCGGGGCACGAACTTCGACAACCGGTCATCGGCCCAGACGTCGGTCTTCTGATACCAGTAGTTCTCGCCCCATGTTCCGCCGTAGCCGACGATCAGAGTGGGCGTGTACCCGGTCTTCGTCTGACTCCAAAGCTGAAGCACATCGTCATAGATGTTCGCCACCGGGATGGAATGCTCGACGCCGGTATGCCCGTCGACGACCATGGTCATGTTGTGTTCGAACAGCGAGCCCCCCTCGGGGACGACCATCATGCCCAGCTCACGCGCCGCGGCGATGACCTGCTGGCGCTGATCGCGGCGCGGCTGGTTGTAGCTCTTCACGCTGAAGGCGCCGGCCGCCTTCATGCGTCGCAGGTGGGAGCGCGCGTCGTCGAGCGAGTCGATCTCCGCCTTGAACGGCGCCTTCGCTCCATAGAGGATCGTGCCGGTGGAGAAGATGCGCGGCGACACGATCTGGCCGGCCCGGGCCATCTCGGCCGCGGAGAAGATCTCCGCGGTGTCGTTGGACGGGTCGTGGATCGTGGTCACCCCGAAACCGAGGGCCGCGTATTCGATCCAGTTCTGCTGGGGAATGATCTGGTCCGAGCCCATCGAACCGTGCCAGTGCACGTCCACGATGCCGGGCATGATGGTCTTCCCGGCCACGTCGATCACCTTGGCGTCGCCCGGCACGGCCACGTTCGCACCCAAGGCCACGATCCGGTTGCCGTCGACGACCACGGTCCCGTTCTCGATCACCTCGTCGCCGCGCATGGTGATGAGACGCGCCCCGGTGAAGGCGAGCTTGCCGGAGGGAACATCGTAGCGTTGGGAGAAGCCGATGTTCGTCCCCTTCTCGGGAACGGACGGCAGTTTCTCGGGAGCCCCGTCGAGGAACGCAAAGGCGTCCTTGAGATCGCGCGCATAGAGCTCCGGCCCGAGGGACCAGTAGAGACGCTTCCCGTCCCCGGCCCAGTGCAGGTACTCTCCCGCATCACGCGAGACCGTGGCCACGGGCAGTCCCTTCATGGTCGGACTGAGGTCGATGCTCTGACCGGTGCGTACGAACGGGGTGATGTGGGCGGCGAACTTCTCGGTCCAGGCCAGCCACTTCTCGTCGGGAGAGATCGCGAAGTCGGTGGCAAAGGCGGAGATGGCGTGCTGCCGCTGATCGCTGCCGTCGAGGTCGATGGAGCTCAGCGCGCGCTTCCCCTCCGCCTCGAAGGTCATGAAGAAGATGCGGTCATTGGCGGCGCCGAACTGCGGGAGCGCTCCGCTCTTGGACACGCGCAGGGGTGTGCCGCCTGCAACCGGAATCACGTAGATCGCCGACTCATTCGCGTAGAGGTTCGCGCGGAGGAAACCGTCGCTGCTGGTGCGATAGACGATCTTCGTCCCGTCGGGCGAGAACGACGGCTCGAGGTAATGGCCCGCCTTCGCGGTGACGGTGCGCCCTTCGCCGCCGGCGGCGGACGCGACGCGTACGGAGCCATACGTCTTGTCGTTCCAGGTGACGTAGACGATCGACTTGCCGTCGCGTGACCACGACGGATAGAACTCGAAGTGATCGTGTTGTTTGGTCAGGCGGCGCGGACTGCCGGTCACGCCTCCCTTTCCGTCCAGGTCGCGAAGGTAGATGTAGCCCAGGGCCTGATAGGCGACCTGATTGCCGCGCGGCGACACCTTCACCCAGCGCAGCATCTTCACATCGAAGGCGGCCGGAGCCACTTCGATCGGAAAGCGCACGACCTCCTGGACGCGGCGCGTGGCCTTGACGTGGAAGGGAATGTAGGTGACCTCCTTCGAGGCAACGTCGAGGCGTTGAATCTTTCCGCCGGCCCAGAAGACGATCGACTTGGAGTCGGGAGTCCAGCCCATGGCCGGATAGACGCCGTGGACTGCCCAGGTCTCCTGCATGTCGCGATCGAGGCCGTCGTAGAGCGGCGTCTCGCGGCCGGACTCGAGATCCTTGAGGAAGACCGTCGTCTTCGTGCGCACGCGCCGGATGAACGCCAGCGACTTCCCGTCGGGAGAAGGGGTCGGACGGATAGAGCCACCCGGTCCGGTCACGAAGCGCTCCACGTCCCCGGTCTCGCGCTCGAGGCGCTGGATGACGTAGATCTGTCCGTTGGGATCCTTGTTGTATTCGAAGAACTGCCCGCCGGTGACGTCGTCGCTGAAGTAGAGGTAGCGACCGTCGGGAGAGAAGACCGGCTCGCCGGTGTCCTTCTGGTCGGTGCGCTTCTTGGTGAGCTGCAGGCCGTCGCCACCGCTGCGGTGATAGAGCCACATCTCGCCCGCGCCGAGGGAGCGTTCCGAGGTGAAATGCTTCCGGCCGACGAGGTATTCACTGTCGGGCGTCCAGGCCGGCTGCGTCAGGAGCCGGAAGGTCTCCTTCGACACCTGCTGCGGGGACGAGCCGTCGCGATTGGCGATCCAGAGGTTGTCGCCGCCGCTGCGGTCGCTGGTGAACGCGATCCATTTGCCGTTCGGCGAGTAGCGCGGCTGCATGTCCCAGGCAACGCCCGTGGTGATCGCCTTGGCTTCGCCACCCGCCATCGGCAACACGTAGAGATCCCCCAGCAGGTCGAAGGCGATCTCTTTTCCGTCCGGCGAGACGTCGACCGACAGCCAGGTGCCGCGGGTCACGTCGATCGGCACTTCGGACGATGGGCCAGGAGGATTCATCACGTCCCACTTGGGCTTCTCGTCCTTCGCTTTCTCCGGTTCGACGGCCGGGGTTGCGGCCGCGGCCGGAGTGACGGGAGCAGGAGCAGGGGCCGGTGCGTCTTTCTCCTGCGTCTCCTTCTTCTGCTGCTCTTGCGCGACCGGACGCGGCTCCTGCTCGGCTTTCTCCGGCTTCTTCGGATCGGCCTTCTTGTCGCCGGTGGGAGGCGTGGGCGCGGGAGTGGGCGGCGTCTGCGCGCGCGCGCTCGGGACGATCAGGGTTGCGGCGATCAGCAGTGCCAGAAGGGTTCTCTTCATCGTGCTCCTTTGTCGTAGGCGGGACGCTCAGGCACCCTTTGTGGTGATGAACATCGCGTCCCCATAGCTGTAGAACAGGTACCGCCGGCGGATGGCCTCGGCGTAAGCGTTGCGCATCGTATCCGTTCCGGCGAACGCGGAGACCAGCATCAGCAGCGTGGACTCAGGCAGGTGGAAGTTGGTGAGGAGCCGGTCCACCGCGCGGAACGCAAACCCGGGAGTGATGAAGATCGAGGTCTCCGCCTGCCCGGGCACGAACCGCCCGTTGCCCGCGCGGATGGCACTCTCCAGCGTGCGCACGCTGGTCGTGCCGACGGCCACGATGGGACGCTTCTCGGCCAGCGCAGAATTGAGCGTGTCCGCCGCATCCGGCGTGATCTCGTAGCGCTCGGAGTCCATCCGATGCTCGCGGAGGTCATCGACTTTCACCGGCTTGAAGGTCCCGATTCCGACGTGCAGCGTGACGCGCACGATGGGGATGCCCCGCGCGGCGACGGCATCGAGGATCTCCTTCGTGAAATGCAGGCCCGCGGTTGGGGCGGCCACCGCCCCTCGGGCCGCCGCGTAGACGGTCTGATAGGCCTCGCGATCGCTCTCGCGCGGCTCGCTGCGCTGGATGTAGGGGGGCAGCGGAGGAATGCCTAAACGCTCGATCTCGCCCAGGTCGCCGGAGAAACGGATCACGACCGTCCCTTCCGCCTTTTCGATCACCTCGGCCTGGAGTGTGTCCGAAAACACCACCGTGTCGCCGGGCCGGACCCGTTTCGCGGGACGGCACCACGTCTCCCACGTGGCCGGATCGCGCTCGCGCGTGAGCAGGAACTCGATCGGCTTCTTCATCTCCCCTTTGGGCCGCGCGTAGAGGCGGGCCGGAATGACCCGCGTGTCGTTGATCACCAGCACGTCGCCCGCGCCGAGACGCCACGGGAAGCTGGCAAACGTGTCGTCCTCGAACATCGCCGGCGGGGTGACCACCATCAGCCGCGAACGTCCCCGCTCGCGCGGCTCCTGCGCGATCCGGTCCTCGGGGAGCTCATAGGAAAAATCAGTGCGCAGCATCGGCGCGGCAGTTTATCTCCGCAGGCCCACGATGACAGCGGGAGCGGTCCTCGCGATCCACTCAGAGATAAACTGAAACCCATGATCAAAGCCCGGGTCATCACCTGCAGCGACGCGGCCGCGACAGGCCGGCGTGAAGATCGTTCCGGGCCGGCGCTCCGGGAGATGCTCACGGCCCAAGGCTATGAGGTGGACGCCGTGGTGGTGGTTGCGGACACGATCGAGCTCATTGCCACGGCCATCGTCGACGCGACCAATGACGGCAACCGCCTGGTGGTCACGACGGGCGGCACGGGAATCGCTCCTCGCGATGTCACCCCCGAGGCCACCCTGCGCGTCTGTGAGCGGGTGATCCCGGGATTCGGAGAACTGATGCGGGCCACCTCGCTCCGGAAGACGGTCATGGCACCCCTTTCGCGAGCCCAGGCCGCGACCCGCGAAACCGCGCTGGTCCTGAATTTGCCGGGCAGCGTGTCCGGAGCCACGGAAAACCTGGCGGCAGTGCTGCACCTGGTGCCTCATGCCCTCGACCTGCTCGCCGGAAACACCGAACACTCGCATGGAAGGATGAAAGAAGAAGGATGAGGGAAGACCAACGCGAGGACAAAGCGACGTCCCTTCATCCCCTCGTCTCATCCTTCATCCTTCCGCCAGGAGCCTGAATGTCCGTATTGCCCGGTCTCGAAGTTCTCATCGACGGTGAACCCTTCCGCATCCAGGGGAAGCGCATCGGTCTGGTCACCAATCAGAGCGCCGTGACGCGCGACCTGCAACATGCCGTGAAGCTGCTCCAGAAAGGACGCGGGTGGAAGCTCACAGCGCTGTTCGGCCCGGAGCATGGGATCTGGGGCGAAGCGCAGGACATGGCCCATGTCGATCACTCCACCGATCCTCTGGCCGGCTTGCCCGTCTATTCTCTGTACGGCAAGAACGAGTCGGACCTGGCCCCACGCCGCGAAGTGCTGAAAACCCTGGACGCCCTGGTCATCGACCTTCAGGACATCGGCTCTCGCTACTACACCTTCATCTACACGATGGCCATCTGCATGCGCGAAGCGGCCGCGCTGGGGCTGGAAGTGATCGTCCTGGACCGCCCCAATCCCATCGACGGCGTGCACCTGGAGGGGAACATCCGCGAGGAGCAGTACTCGAGCTTCGTGGGGATGTTTCCCCTTCCGGCCAGGCACGGCATGACCGCGGGAGAGCTGGCCCGCTGGTTCCAGCGCTATTTCGCGGACGTGCATAAGCTCGACTGCAATCTGGTGGTGGTGCCGATGAAGAACTGGCGCCGCGGGATGTGGTGGGGCGACACAGGGCTGCCGTGGGTGATTCCGTCCCCGAACATGCCCACGGTGTACACCGCCACCGTCTATCCGGGGATGTGCCTGGTGGAAGGGACCAACCTCAGCGAGGGCCGTGGCACGACGCACCCCTTCGAGTTCTTCGGCGCACCGTGGCTGGACTCGTTCAAGCTGGCCGAAGCGCTCAACAAGCTCCAGTTACCGGGAGTGCGCTTCCGTCCGCACTACTTCCTGCCGATGTTTCACAAGCACGCCAACCAGGTCTGCGGAGGAGTGGAACTGCACGTGACCAACCGGGCCACGTTCGAGCCTTACCGCACCGGTCTCTGGTGCGTGAAGGTCGCCCGGGACATGAATCCCGAACAGTTCAAGTGGCGTACGGAGACCTACGAATTCGTCTCCGACCGCCTGGCCATCGACCTCCTGGCCGGCAGCGCGAAGTACCGCCTCCTCGTGGAAAGCGGAGGAGATGTCGACGACTGGGTGGCCGAGTGGGAAGACCCGCTGAGAGAGTTCGCCCGGTTGAGGGATGAGTTTCTTTTGTATCGGGAGTGAGGGGCGGTTGGCGGTTGGCGGGTCGTCTTGTCGTCTTGTCGTCGGGTCGCCGGGTCGTCGAGCCGTCGAGTCGCCGGGTCGTCGAGTCGTCGAGTCGTCGAGTCGTCGGGTCGTCGGGTCGTCGGGTCGCCGGGTCGCCGGGTCGCCGGGTCGCCGGGTCGCCGGGTCGCCGGGTCGCCGAGGATTACGTTTTCATCGGTGGAGTCTCACAGTCTCATAGGCTCACAGTCTCATAGACGCGGGAACGACACCCATGAGACTTTGAGACTCGACGACTCGACGACCCGAAGACTCGACGACCCGAAGACTGGAAGACTCGACGTCACAGTCTCATAGACGCCGGAGCCAACGACACCTATGAGACTCTGAGACTATGAGGCTATGAGACTCGACGACTCGAAGACTCGACGACTCGAAGACTCGACGACTCGAAGACTCGAAGACTCGAAGACTCGAAGACTCGAAGAAGACGACTCGACCGGCCACCGCCAACCGCCAACCGACAACCGACAACCGACAACCGGTGAACCAATGAACCAATCCCTTTACGACGTCATCATCGTCGGCGGTGGCCCCGCCGGGCTGACGTGCGCGATCTTTCTGGCGCGTTATCGGCGGCGTGTGCTCGTCGTCGATGAAGGGCGTCCGCGCAATCACGCCACGCGCGGGATCCACGGCTTTCTCGGGCACCATGAGATCGCGCCGGCCGAGCTCCTGGCGCGGGGGCGCAACGAGGTGACCGCCACCGGCGGAGAGCTGTGCGGCGGCCGGGTCACGAAGATCGAGCGGTCGGGGGACAGCTTCGAGGTCACGACCAGCGAGCGGGGCCTGTTGCGCGCGCGGCGGATCGTTCTCGCCTACGGAGTCCGCGACACCTTGCCCGACATCCCCGACCTCCAGTCCTACTACGGCCGCAGCGTGCACCATTGTCCCGACTGCGACGGCTACGAGAGCCGCGACCAGCGCATCGGCGTCATCGGCTGGGACCGCAAGGTCGTCGGACTGGCACTCGAGCTCCTGCAGTGGTCCAGCGACGTGGTCATCTTCACCCACGGTCATGAGCGGAATTGGAACGAGGAGGAGCACAGCAAGCTCCTGGCGGAACACATCAACATCGAGGATGGCCGCATCGTGGCCCTGGAAGGAGAGGACGGCGCGGTGTCCGCGGCCGTGCTCGAGACCGGCCAGAGCATCAACGTGCAGCGTCTCTTCTTCACCATCGACGTGGCCCGTTCCTGCACCCTCGCCGAAGATCTGGGCTGCGCCTGCGACCCCGAGCAGACCAACCTCATCGTCGACGAATTCCGGCAGACCAGCATCGAAGGAGTGTGGGCCGCCGGCGATCTGGTGGCCGGCTCCCAGCTCGCCGTCACCGCCGCCGCCGGAGGAGCCATCGCCGCCATCGCCATCAACAAGACTCTCCTCCCGCCATCGCGGAAGGTGGAGTGATCTCGCGCTTCAGAGATCCCTTCAGGCCGCGCTAGTGTCGCTTCAAGGTTGAAAACGTGGGTGATTTGCGAGCGCCGGTGGGCCGGATGCGAGACGCCGCGACGAAGCGATGCGGGTTCATCGTTGAGGAGCGGCGGCGAAGCAGACGGCTCGCCGCCGCCGCAAAGCACCCACGTTTTCAATCTTGAAGCGACACTAGACCACGATCCACAAAGGCTCACCTCGGGCGATGGCCTGCCTCGCGGAGAGGAGCAGTTGCACGTACGTCTGCACGTCCAGATCCGCGTCCGGATCGTCGTGCTCGAGGTAGTACACGGCCAGCTTCATCAGCTCCACGTCGTCGGTCGGCAGCGACGCGCTCGCGGCGAAGCGATGCAACTCCGCGAACAATGCCGGCAGGCTGCCCACCTGCAGCGGATCGGCCAGATTGGCGATCGGCAGATGCTGCACCCCGCTCTCCTCCCCCGGGACATAGACGGCCTGATAGGCGTCGATGCCCGTGAGCTGCGGGACGTCGTCGAGAGTGCGCAACACCCGCGCCTGCAGCGCACGCCACCCCGACGCCGCCACCGGTTCCGAGCGATAGGCCTCCCCGCCCCGCCCCATCGCATAGCGCTGCCGCAACGCCGCATCGATGGCGCGCGCCAGATCCGCTCCGAACACGTCGGCAGCCTTCCCAACTACGAATGTGAGGGACACCCGGGCGGATTATAGATGGTTGGCGGTTGGCGGTTGGCGGTTGGCGGTTGCCGGTTGGCGGGTCGTCGGTCGTCGGTCGTCGGTCGTCGAGTCGTCGAGTCGTCGAGTCGTCCAGTCGTCCAGTCGTCGAGGAGTACGTTTCATCGATGGAGTCTTACAGTCGTCTCATAGGCTCACAGTCTCATAGACGCAAGGGCCAACGAAACCTATGAGACTTTGAGGCTGGCTATGAGATTCGACGACTCGAAGACCCGAAGACCCGAAGACTCGACGACCTGACGACCTGACGACCCGACGACTCGACGACTCGACGACTCGACGACTCGACGACTCGAAGACTCGACTACCGCGTCTGCATCTCGATCATCCGCGTGATCGCGCGCGCGCACACGTCGCAGAATCCGACGTCATTCCTCGTGAACATGATGCAGTCCTCCTTGGGGCGATAGAGACCCTTGGCCTCGTAACCGGCTCCCTCGAACGCTCCGACCTTGTTCGCGTACGTTTCCGAGCCTAGAAACTTCGTCTCCCACGCCTCCTCCTTGCGGAAGAGCGCATCCATCTCCGCCTCGGGGACATTGGCCTCGCGGAGCTTGCGGCGTTCGGTCTGGTACTCGAGCTGGTGCTTCTCGAAGGCCTCCTTCCCCCACGGCGTCGGCAGCGGCGTGCCGGCCGTGACCAGCTCCATCCACTTCGGATGCGTGCCGCTGGCCGTCACGTTCGGCTCCCACGGCTCCGGATGCTCGGTCCCGCCGGTCTCATAGGCCACATCCGAGGTGTAGTACTCGTCGCCCAGCCCCGCGAAGTGATGGCCGAACTCGTGGACGAAGACGTATTCGGAGAACCCGCTATCCACCGAGGACGTAGCCTGATCGTTGAAGATCCCGCCGCCGCCGTACTGCTTCTCGTTCACCAGGATCTCCAGAAAATCGTAAGGCGCCGACGAAGCCGCGTCGCGCATGGCCTTGTTGTCGAGCGTGAGCACGTAACGCTCCGAGTCGAAAATGTTGAACTCCACACCCGTCACGTTGCGGCGATCGTCATGCGTCCGCGGCCGGTTCACGCCGCTGACCGCCGCGGGCAGTTCCAGCACGCGCACGTTGAAATCACTCTTGTGCGACTTGAACGGCTCGGTGGCGAAGAGTCTCCCCACCAGCCGCTCCACGTCCTTCTTCAGCTTCGGCATCTCCGCCGCCGTATAGCCCTCGCCGATGACCAGCAGGTCCACCTTCTGCGACGGAGGTCCGTTCTCGAGATACGACCAGACCCGTCCGGCGGGACGCGCGGACACGGGATTCACGAAACGCGAGGAAGGATCGACGATCGTCGACCAGATCTGTTGAAAAGCGTTGCGCGCATCGCGCTTCTTGAGCACCACCTGCACTTCCTTCTTCGGCCAGGGGAAGCGCAGCGATTCGTGAAACGTGGCCGGGCGCTCCTTCGCGTCGCTGGTCGTCTCCCACTCGCCGTACACCGAGGCGAAGCCGCGCGAGAAGACCACCTGGTTGGTCTCGCGGTCGATGACCTCGAAGTAGTACTTGCCGAGGTTCGAAGTGTCGATGAGCTGCGTCCGGCTGCCGGGCCAGGGCCCGTCGGAGACCGCGCGGTCGAGGGCCAGGATCTCGTCGCCCTTCGGCGTGGAAGTGTGAAAGTAGTCGACGCGCATGGTCCGGTCGAGGAACCGCTCGTCGAAACGGTCCGCGGCCGGCGCTGCACAAATCGGCAACGTCGCGAGGCAAAGGAGCAGGAAGGCGTTCACGCGCATGAGGGGGATTGTATTCTGGTCGCATGCTCGCGTTGGTCATGGGCGCTCTCCTTTCCGCGCAAACGCAGACCGCGCAGACGCAGGAGACCATCACCGTCTCGCGCGTGCTCGTCGACACAAGGGTGACGCGTTTCGGCGGCGAGCCGGTGCTGGGGCTGACCGCGGCCGACTTCGACGTGCGCATCGGCGGAAGTCGCGCCGTGATCGAGTCCGTGGAGTGGGTCGAGGAGCGGAGCGACACGCCGGACCAGACCGGGGAGACGTCGCGGGATCGCGTCGATGAGGACGCCGGTGATCTCCCTCGCGATCCTTCCCTTCGCCCCCATGGTCGTCTGATCGTCTTCTTCGTGCAGACCGACTTTTCCCGCGAATCGGCGCGCATCGAAGGACAGATGAACTTCCTCCCGTACGCGCGCGAGCTGGCCCGCTCGTTGTCGCCGCGGGACCGCGCGGCGGTGTTCTCGTTCGACTCGCACCTGAAGTTCCGCCTCGATTTCAGCAACGACGCCGAAGCCATCAGCGAGGCCCTCAACGAGACGTTGTGGATCGATCAGCCCGCACCGCCGCCCCTGGTCGCGGAGCCCTCCCTGGCCCCGCGACTGGATCGCGAGCAGATGTTCCGGGCCGCCCACGCGGAGAAGGCGCTCGCTCTCGTGGCCGGAGCGCTCGAGCCCATCCCCGGCCCGAAGACGTTGCTCCTCCTCGGCTGGGGATTGGGCGAGCTGACGCCCGCGGGCGTGCAGATGAAGTGGCAGTGGAAGGAAGCGCGCGCCGCGCTCGAGGCCGCGCGCGTGAGCATCTTCTCGCTCGACACCACCTACGCCGACGCACACGATCTGCAGGTCGGCCTGCAGACCGCCGCCGCGCAGACCGGCGGCTTCTACGCAAAGACGCACATCTTCCCGCGCATCGCCCTGCAACGCCTGCAGCGCACCCTCGGCGGCCACTACGAGCTCGAGCTGCGCACCACCGAAGAATTGCCGGCCGGCGCCTACGCGCTCCGCATCCGCGTGAAGAGACGCGGCGTCACCGTGCTCGCGCCAACGTCCGTGATGATCCGGCCCTGACCTTGCACAACCTTCGTTGCAGGGAGGTTTCGCCATGGCATCCAAATACGGGAAGAAGGCCGCGGAGAAAGTGGAGAAGGTGATGCACGAGCGCAAGAAGGGCACGCTCAAGAGCGGCAGCACCGGCAAGAAAGTGACGAGCCGCAAACAAGCCATCGCCATCGG
>JBDTOZ010000815.1:0-4173 GCA_039932995.1 Acidobacteriota bacterium
CGCCCCCAATTCCCCTTTTGCGTGTCTGTCGGACTGCAGAAAGTGGCAAAGGTGCATACAGCGATGGCGACGACCGCGATTGGTTTCACGCATCCACTAAGATACTCGTTTCCCGGAAGCGGGGCCGTCCAATGAAGAACGATGACGGCGGCGCCAGCCGCGACGAACGCTTCCAGGATCTCTATCGAAGGTTCTTTCGGCGCATGGTCCGCTATTTCATGCGGGTCTCGCGTCTCTCGGAAGAGGATGCGGAAGAGCTGACTCAGGAAGCCTTCGCTCGTTTCCTCGAAGCCATGGACGAGTACCGCGGCGAGGCGGAGTGGGCGTATTTCGAAGTGATTGCGCGGAATGTTCTGTACAACAAGATCCGCTCCAGCAAGACCGCCAAACGCAAGGGGAACACGGTCGACATCGACGACCCTGAGTTTCGGAACGAGCCCGTTGCGCCGGAGGGGCCCGACTACGCCGAACGGCAGCAGACGGAGATCCGCCGGCGACAGTTGTACGAGGCCATCGAGAAACTGCCGGCCGGCCAGCGCCAGTGCCTCATGCTCTGGCTTCAGGAATTCAAGTTCGAGGAGATCGCCAGGGCGCTGAACATCAGTTTGGACGCAGTGAAGTCGCGCTTGCGCGACGCCAGGAGGCTTCTCGGCGCGCGACTGGGACAACAGCTCCCGGAGGAAGAACAATGATCACTAAATCAGATTGGCAGACCGCCCATCAGCGGATGATGGACGAAGGTCGCCGGAAAGTGGGCGAGCCTCCCACTGCCGACCAGATGCTCGCCTATACCCGTGGAGAGCTCTCTCCCGCCGAAGAAGATCGCATTCGCGAGCTGCTCGTGCACTATCCCGAGCTGGCCCGCATGGCCGCCGAGCCGTTTCCTTCCGTGGGGGCGGAGCCGGGGGATCCGGACTACATGTCCGAGCACGAGTTCGCGAGACACTGGACGTCCCTCCAGGGCCGCCTGGACAAGCCGCGGAATGGACGGGTCCTGCAATTCTGGCGCGCCTCTGCCGCATGCGCCGCGGCGCTGGCGTTGCTCTTCGGAGGGCTCTTGTGGAAGGCGCGGTCGGAACTGCAAACGCCGCGGACCGGATGGGAGCAGGCCGTTCTGACGCCGGATGGTCAGAGAGGCGCGGGCGAGGAGGGCGTCGTGCTTTCGGCCGACAGCGACGTTTATGGTCTCGTCGCTCAGGTGGGGGGCGAGCCGCAGTTCGACGAATATCGCCTGGAGATCGTCGACGCTGGTGGAGCGCGGATCTGGAGTCAAGCTCTCCATGGCCGTGGGGAGAACGAAAACATGTCGATCGTCGTGTCGCGCTCGTTCCTGAAGCCGGGCAAGCACAAGCTGGTGTTGTACGGCGTCGATGGAGCCCGAGACGAACAACTGGCCACGTACTCGTTTCGTGTGCCGGCGCGTTCGGGCGAATGAATCTGACAGCGTGACACGAGGGGCTCCGCGCAAGATGCCCGGGCCCCATTTCTCTTCACGCGCTGTCAGCGCCGGCTGCGCCGGTCAACCGAGCGCGAAGTTGGCAGTGACCCTGAGCAGGTCCCCGCGCGGAAACGCGGAACGTGAGCGAATCAGCGCTCGGAGCCGACGACTTCGGGATCCCGTCTCTGCAGGTCGATCCGTCGGAACTGAGGGATCGGGAGCGCCGATCCGGAGGTGCAGGTGAGGAGGGCCTCGTCGGTCGCGTACTGCTCGAGCGTCACGTCGTACTCGTGGCCGTCGCGGGTGGCCAGGTGGACGCGGGTGCGCTCCGCGCCGAGGGCTTCGCGGCCGATGATGTGGACCGCGTCGTTGGCGAGGAGTCCGGTCTCGCGGCGCAGGAACGTCTCGGCGGCCTGCTCCACGCGGGTGAACGAGCTGCGGCCGCGATAGGCGGAGAGGTAGACCTCGTCACGCAGCGCACTCTGGGTGAGCGCATCCGCCTCGCGCACTTCCACCGGCCCGTAATAGAGCCCTCGCGGCAGCACCACGGCGTTCGCCGCGAAGCGATCGCCGCCGATGTGAGAGCACTGCCAGACATCGAGCTCCTGGCGCTGCCGCAAGACGTCGTACAGCGGATAACCGCGCCGCCCGCAACAGGAGTCGTGCTGCCCATGAGTGCAGACCAGCATCAGAGGGCGCTCGGCGGCTTCCTGCGGGCTGCCACCTGCGACCTGCCGGCTCAAGCGCTCGAACGGCACCTGCGCCACGTCGTCGATCGACGGCAGGTCGAGCATTTGTTGATGGATTTCCGGCGCGCTGCGGACGAGATAGACGCGGCATCTGCTGTAGGTCTCGCGACGGCGGATGAAGACCAGACGGCTGCGCGGGATCTCTTTCACCGCTCGTCGCAAGGCCGCGGCCACGGGAGGAGGGAGGGCCGCGTCGCGGATCGGGTCGTGCCCCCAGGTCCCGGGGAACTCGACGAGGATCCAGACGTCGATGCGAGCTGCGGTGGCGGTGTTTTCGTCGCCGCGGAGACGCGCGGCATCGGAGCAGTAGACGCGGCTCACGCGTCCGGCTCGCCGGTGACGCGCACCAGCCCCTGACGCGCGAGGTCGGTCACGAACTGCTGCACCGCGGCGTCGTCGAGGGTCGACGCGTTGCGCAACTCATCCAGGGTGGCCGGTCCGCGTTCGAGCGTGCGCAGAAGCGGCTCGGCATCGGCGGCGAAGCTCCACGAACGTCCATTGGCGTCGAAATGCACGGAGCCATTATCGCGGATCAGTTGCAACGCGCGGGGCACGGCCAGGGCCACTTCTGCGGACGGTGGGAAAGCGGCTCTGTCGTCGCCCGCGGCCGTCCAGGGGAGGCTGGCCCAGCCGCGCGAACGGGCCCGCGCGTTCTGATGGGAGTAATAGCGCGTGAGCACGTCGTCGTCGAACGTGGCCAGGAGTTGCCGGCGCAGTTCCGCGAGCTGCTCCTGTTGTTCGGCGGGCGTGCCGAAGCGGCGAAGGGGAGCCCGAAACTCAGTCGAGGCGCGCAACTGATCGGCGATCCAGTGCGCGAGATTCACGCCCGTGCGCTGATGGATGCCGAAGGTCAGGTGCAGCGTGACCTCGCCGACGCCGGAGGCCTCGTGCCACCAGCCGCGTGGAATGTAGAGGGCGTCTCCGTCTTCGAGAGTTCCCTCCCACACCACCTGGTCCGGAGCGTCTTTGTTCGGCTCGAGGTCGTCCTTCAGCGGATGGGGGCGGCCTCCCTCGTACACGCGCCAGTACTTCTTGCCGTAGACCTGCAAGACCACCACGTCGTGCGTGTCGCAGTGGCGGTTGAAGCCCTGCTGCTCTCGCCATCCCGCGTACATGTTGACCTGCACGCCCTCCTGGAGCACTCGCTCGAAATCCTCGGCCAGGCGCATCACGCCGTCGGCCATGTCATCGACCGCGTCGATGATCAGCGTGTACCCGTCGCGCAGATGCTGGGAGAGTTTTTCGGGGACGACGAAGGGGATGCGCTTGTCCTCGAAGCGGAGGAACTTGTCTTTCGCGGCGAAGTTCCCGCCGCGGACGAGGCGAAGGCGAGGGGGCTCGAGGCGGTGCTTCTGCAGCATGCCGTTGACCTCCGACCAGGAGAGGAGGTCATGGAAGCGCCCGCGTGCGCCGGGAAGATGCGCGAAGGTCTGACCCCAGATGCGCGAGAGAAAGTCGTCCGTGCCGACGGCACCGAGGGTCTCCGCGAAGCTCAGCGTTGCACGACTCACAGGAAACGATCCTCGAGAGGCGCCGCCGCACGTGGACGCGCGGCGGCGCGCGAAGCGGGACTCAGGCGTTGTCGGTGCCGTCACCGTCGGTCTTGTCGGTGCCGTCGCCGTCGCCCGCGCCGTCGGTACCGTCGGCGTCACCGGAATCGGTGCCGTCCGAGTCGCCCTTGCCGTCGGTTCCGTCGGCATCACCCGAATCAGTGCCGTCGGAATCGCCGGTGCCGGGCCCTTTGTCCGTGCCGTCCGCGTCAGCCAGCTTGTAGAAAGGAGCAAGGTCCTGGACATCCTGAAGCAGGGGATTGATCTCTACGTTCATGCAAACCTCCAGATGCGTCGGCGTGGTGCACTGCCTGCGCCAACCCGTGGCGGAGCCTATACGCGGTCGACGACGACAGCAAGCTTCCCGCTACGAGCGAGTGCCCTTGCTCGCGAGTTTCTCGTCGCGTCCCGCGTCCCGCGGGGGTCGGGTCCCCCG
>JBDTOZ010000816.1:0-7986 GCA_039932995.1 Acidobacteriota bacterium
GTCGTCGGGTCTTCGAGTCTCGGGTTTCTTCTGGTCGTCTTGGTCTCATAGGTTCATAGCCTCAGAGTCTCATAGGCGTTTCTTCTCCGGCCAGTGACTCGCGAGCGCGAAGCGCGTTGGGCGGCCCCTTGCAGTTGCCGCTTTTTGGCCGGTGCGATGCGCCGTGCTCCTTGCGACGGGAGCGTTCCCCTGGCGCCCCCTCCGTGCATTTCTCTGCACACGCGCTGTATGACTCCGTAGACACCTGCGCCTCTTCGCGTGACTGCCGTTATCCTTTGAGCATTGGACGAAGAACGTGTGTCCGGAAGGGTTTACGGCGATTTCGGACGCATGAGCAGACGGGAGCCGAATGCTGGCGGGGCGGTTGCGATGACTGCGTCCCGTTACGAATCCTTCGGACAAAGGAGCCTCCATGCAGCGTATGGCGCGGTTCATTCTCCTCATCGTTTTCCTCACTCCCACGCTTCTCGCGCAGGAAGTCGAGCAGCAGCCGCTGGCGCAGGGCATCGTCTCTTCGGTGGATGTGGCCCACAACCTGATCTCCATTGCCGGGGGGCAGGTGGTCATCGACGCCACTGGCGCGCAGTTCCGGAACGACGCCGGCGACACGACTATCGCCGCGGTGCGGCCGGGCGCCCACATCGCCACGGTGATCCTGCCCGGCGTCTACACGGCCTCGACGCCGCTCAAGGCGAGCGTCGTCCAGATTCTCATCGAGCCGATCGGCTCGCTCACCGGCCCGGTGGAAGCGATCGACCTCACCGCCGGCACGTTCACCGTCCTCGGACACGCGATCCGCGTCGACGAGCGCACGCGGATCGGCGGAGAGATTCCCTCGCGCGATCCGCACGCGCTGGCGGAGCTGGCCGTGGGCATGAGCGTGCACGTGCGGCTGAACGGCAGCCAGGACGAGCTCGTGGCGGTGGAGGTCTTCGTGCACAGCCCGAGGCCCGACACCATCCTTCGTTTCGTCGGGAAGGTGCTGTCGATTCAGGGCAACGTCTGGACCATTCAGGGCGCTCAGGTGATGACGGTTTACACGACCAGCCACACGAGCATCGACCCGTTGGCGCTCGTGGGCAACACCGTCAGCGTGCTCGCGCGCGTCGACGGTGGGCAGCTCACGGCCATCGACATCGCGCTCTACGTCACGCCGCGGGTGATTCCACCGCAACTGACGCAGACCATCATCGGGATCCTCCGGGCCCGGGACGCGGAGTCCATCACGGTGAACAACGGCCCGGCCACGACCCGGATCTTCCTCGCGCCCTACACGCGCTTCATCGACGATCCACAGATCGGTGACAACGTGCGCGTGATCGTGCAGAGGGAAGGCGAGCGCATCCTGGCCATCTCGGTGGAGAAGTACACGGGCACGGTGGTGTTCACGTTCATCGACACGGTCCTGGAGATCAACGTGCGCACGTGGCGGATCGGGGAGTACGAGGTGTTCGTCAATGACGCCACCGCGATCCAGGGAGCGCCTGTCGTCGGAGATCGGGTGCGCGTGCTCGGGGAGCGGCAGCAAACCGGGGTGATTCTGGCGCGCACGATCATCAAGCTGTGATGGCGCAGAACGGCCGGCTCCACCTCCTTGCCGGTCTCGCGCTGGTGCTGCTACTCGGCACCGGCGCGAGCGCCGAGGAGGGACCGCGCTTTCCCATCGAGTCGATCACGTTTGCCGGCGCCAGCGCGAAGTCGGCGGCCATCCTGCTCGCCGAGTCCCGCTTGCGCGAAGGGGAGACCTACGCGGAGGCGGACCTGCGGGACGCGGTGGCGCGCATGGACCGCCTGCCGTTCGTCCTCGACGCCGACTTTCGTCTGGAGAAGGGCAGCGTGCGCGGACAGTACGTGCTGGTGGTGTCGGTCACCGAGACCTTGCCTCTCTTCGTGAGCTTCAACTCGCTCCAGCACTGGGTGGACACGGTTCGCGTCGCGGACATTCAGGCCTCCGCACCGGACGAGGCGCCGGTGATCGAGTACGCGCACGGCATCGAGCACGGCAACGAGGATCTGGGCACGGTGGGAGGGCGGTGGTTCTTCGGTGCCCGAGGCGTGGCGCACGCCGCGGTCGACTACTCCAGTTGCGGCGGCTGCCCTTCGCGATTCCCGCGCGTGAGTGCAGGCTACACGCGTTACGACGTGCTGGGCTCGGGCGCGACGGTGTCGGTGGTGGCCCAGTTCCGGAGCGCGTCCTTCGACCTGCCTGCGACCTTCACGGGAGACACCGAGGCGTCCCTGAGCGATCGTCTCGCGTATCAGCTCACCGCGGCGGTGCCGCTGTTCGGCAATGAAGCCGTACGGGCCACGCTGTACCGGCAGACCGATCCGTTTTCGTACATGGTGAAAGAGGGGTTGACCTCGGTCGTGCGCGTGGAGCGCCTGCATTACGACACGGCTTCGCTGTCGTGGCTGCACGACACGACGAACGATCCGTCGTTCCCCACGCGCGGTACCTCGTGGCGGGTCTCGGTCGAAGCGCGCGACCGCATTCAATTGCGCAATGGCAGCCCTCTGCGCGAGCGCGACCGCGACCTCTCCGCCGCGGCGGCGCACTATTGGGAGCTCACTCCGGCGCAGTCGCTCTTCGCCGGTGCCGAGCTGCAGACCTTGAGCGACCGCGAGTTCCGGGAAGTGCGTGCCGGTGCCGGGTACGCGGCCAGCCTCTGGGATCGCGACCACGTCCTTCGCTACGGCGACCTTCGCTTCGAGCTGCGCGCCGAGCGTGTCACGTCCGACTACGGCTCGGCGACGGCGTACGGCACCGCCCGGGCCGGACTGGCGCTGCGCGGACGCTGGGGCGTGGTCGGCATGGCCCTGCAGTACGTGGGCTGGAGAACGCGCGCCGAATGAAACGCGTTCCGCTGGCTGCCCTGGTGCTGCTGGCGGCTGCGGCGGTCTCGTATGCGGCCCCGCGCGCACGCATGCGAGCGGACGGCGAAGTGGAGGTGCTCCTGCCCGAGACGGTGCTGGCCCGCAAGGAAGTCGCGCGGCAATTGACCAGCGGACTGACCACCGCGTTCGTGTTGCGGGTCGAGCAACGCAAACTCTCCGGCGGCGCGAGGGTCGAGATTCGTTACGATCTGTGGGAGGAGACCTACCTCATCACCGTGCTCGAGTTCGACGGCCGTATCCGCAAAGCGAAGGTCGCCGCGGCGAAGCTGGCGGAGTGGTGGCGCGGAGCGGCCTTGCGCGTGTTGCGGACGGAGGACCCGTCTGAGTCCGTGGAGACGCGGCTGCAGGTGCTCCCGTTCTCCGCGCGCGAGGAGGCAGACACGGAACGCTGGCTTTCGGAATCGGTGGGCGCATCGCCGAAGAAGAATGCCACCACCGATCCCCGCTCGTCGGCCAATGCGCTCCTGGACGCGATCATCGGCACGTCCGTGCAACGGCGTCCCATCCTCGAGTTCCGCTGGAGCCTTCGCATCGAGGCCCTGCCGTGAGACGGCGCACGTTCCTGGTGGTGATCCTGGGCGTGGTGGCGCTGGTCATTTTCGGCTCCGTCGTGCGCAGCCTGTCGCTCGGGCCTCTGGCCCTGGCTGCCAACGAAGACGTCCACGACGCACTGAGAAAGAGCCTGGACGATCAGAAAGAGCTGGCGCGGACTCACCCGGAGCAAGCGGCCGCCTATCGCGCGCGTTTCGATTCCCTCCGCCGGCTGACGACGCATCTCGAGGTCATGGCTCTCTCGAGGCTCACGCTCACGCGCCGGCTGGAGCTTGCGCTGGTCCTGCTCGTGGCGGCGATGCTCGTGGCCGGAGGCGTCATCCATCTCGCGGAGACCCGGGCGCGCGAGCGGCGGTTGTTGCGGCTGCAGTCGGCGCTGGTGGCGCTGTCGCGCGGAGAAGCGGAGATCGCCACCGGCGAGCGCGGGCGCGATCTGATCGGGCGCATCAGCGGCATGATCGAAGAGGCCGCGAGAGAGATGACCGGTGCCCGGCGGCGCGTGCAGTCGCTCGAGCATCTCTCGGCCTGGCAGGAAGCGGCCCGCCGGCATGCGCACGAGATCCGGACGCCCCTCACGGCCGCACAACTGGAGCTGGGACGCCTGACTTCGTTCGTGAGCAAGAGGCTGCCCGATGCCGCGGATGAGATCCGCGATGCGGAAGTGAGCATCCTCGAGGAGCTCGAGCTGCTGAGGAAGTTCACGACGAGTTTCGTCTCGCTTGCCGCCATCGGGGAACCGCGTCTGCGGCTTCACGATCTCTCGGTCCTGGTGAGCGACTTCGCCGCCAGTTGTGGGCCGATGTGGCCGCGTCTGCGCATCGAGGTGGCCCAGCCGTCGGGGGACTGTCGTGCCGCGGCCGATCGCGACATGATCCGGCAGGTGCTGGTGAATCTGTGCAGCAACAGCGCGTGGGCTGCCGGCGAAGGGGAAGGCAGGCTTCGCCTGTCCGCGGGCAGGCACAATGGTCTGGTGATCCTCGACGTCAGTGACGACGGGCCGGGCCTGCCCGAGGACGTGCGCGCCCGTCTCTTCGAGCCGTACACCACCACGCGCGGCATCGGAGAGGGGATGGGCCTCGGCTTGTCGATCTCGAAAAAGATCATGCTGGATCACGGCGGCGACCTCGAATGGATCGACACTCCGGTTGGTGCGACGTTCCGCCTGACGTTTCCCGCCGCGGCAGGGGAGAGCGCATGAGCGACGCGCCGTTCATCCTCATCGTCGAGGATCACGTGAAGATCCGCACGGCCACTCTCCTGCAACTGCGCGAGCAGGGCTTCGCCGCGGACGCGGTGGCCTCGGCCGAGGAGGCGTTGGCGCGTCTGCGCGAAGCCGAGGCTCCGGACCTCCTGCTCCTCGACGTCCGGCTGGGAGGCGAGAGCGGCATCGAGCTGATTCGACGACTGGCCGCCGAGGGGACCGTGCCTCCGACCATCATCATCTCGGGCGAGGCCTCCATCACCGAGACCGTCGAGGCCTTGCGTCTGGGCGTGTACGACTTCCTGCAGAAACCGTTCACGGCCGAGCGACTGCTCCGCTCCGTGCGCAACTGCCTCGATCACACTTCACTCAAGCGCGAGCTCTCCGCCCTCCGTCTGCGCGAGCGCGAAGGACAGGCCATCCTGGGCCGCTCGCGCGCCATCGAGCAGCTCCGCGCGCGCATCGAGCGCGTGGCACCCACGCTCACGCGCGTGCTCATCCGCGGGGAGAGTGGCACCGGCAAGGAGCTCGTGGCCTCGCTCCTTCACCGGCAGTCCGGCCGCCGCGACGGTCCCTTCGTGAAGATCAACTGCGCGGCCATCCCGGCGCATCTCATCGAGGATGAGCTGTTCGGCCACGCGCGCGGCGCGTTCACCGACGCCAAGACGCCCAAGCCGGGCCTGTTCGAGGAAGCGCATCGCGGGACGTTGTTCCTCGACGAGATCGGGGACATGGACCTCGCGCTGCAGTCGCGTCTTCTGCGCGTGCTGGAAGACGGCAAGGTGCGGCGCATCGGGGAAACGCATGACCGGCAGGTGGACGTGCGTGTCGTGGCCGCGACCAACCGTCCGCTCGAGCAGCTCATCGCCGAGGAGCGCTTCCGTGAGGACCTCTTCTTCCGGCTGGCCACTGTGCCGGTGGATGTCCCTCCGCTGCGCGAGCGGGACGGCGATCTGCGCCTGCTCTTCAGCCATTTTCTCGACCAGTTCTGCGCCGAGAATCAACGGCGCCGGCTGACCGTCGACCCGGAAGTCTTTCCGCTCATCGAGCGCTATCGCTGGCCGGGCAACGTGCGCGAGCTCCGCAACGTGTGCGAGCAACTGGCCATCTTCGGCACCGAGCCGCTCACGCCGGAGCAGCTTCCCTCCTCCATCGCCCACGAGCAGTCGCGCTACGAGACCGGGCTGCTGCGCCTCAGCGAGACGGCCGCGCCCCTGACTTTGCGGGAGCTCAAGGAGCAGTGCGAGAAGGAGTACATCGAGAGCGTCCTGCGCCGCACGAACTGGAACTTCACCGCGGCGGCGAAAGTGCTGGACATCCAACGCACGTACCTGCACCGCAAGGTGGCCGCACTGAAGATCGAGCCGACGCGCTGAAGCCGTTCGCACTCTCGCGGAGGGAGGCTTCTCTCTTTGTTGCTGTGTTGCTGTGTTGCTGGGTTGCTGGTTGTCTGCGGTTTCTCGCCTGTCCATGAGCGTGAAACCCGATGGCAATGCTTCTACCGCGCAGAACTAAATCTTCGACGGGGGGAGGCACACGATGAACCGGGCCCCTTTGCCGGCGCCGTCACTCTCGGCGCGCAGTGTGCCGCCGTGGAGCTCGACCAGGTGCCGGGCGATGGTCAGGCCCAGTCCGAGGCCACCCATTTCGGCGGCGCGTGCCTGGCGATGCTTCTCGAAGATATGGGGGAGCAGGGCCGCTTCGATGCCCCTGCCGGTGTCGCTGACCACGATGGACACGTCTCCGTCCTCCACCGTGGTGACCACGTCGATGAGGCCGCCCGTGGGGGTGAACTTGATGGCGTTCGAAAGAAGGTTGCCGATGATCTGCCGCAGACGTGCGGGATCCGCATCGACGGGCGGCAGCTCGCCATAGAGCGTGTGCAGCCGGACGCCGCTGCTGGCCGCGGCCGGTTGCGCCGCGCGGACGGCCGCGCGAATCGGCTCGTTCGCGTCCAGCGGAGAAGTGTTCAGTGCGATCTTGCCGGTCGCGATCCGCGAAGCATCGAGCAGGTCGTCGATCAGTTGCGCCTGCAGGCGGGCACTCCCGGCGATGGCCTCGGCGGCTTCATTCGCGGTCTCGTTTTCGAGGTTCTCGCCCATCAGCAGCTTCGACCATCCCAGAATGGCTGTCATCGGGGTGCGGAGCTCGTGAGTCACCGCGGCGAAGAAGTCGTCCTGGACGCGTTGCGCCGCCTGGGCCGTCTCGATGGCCACGCGCAGCTCGATCTCTCGCAGAGTCGAGGCGGCCAGTTCCTGAAGAACCTCGATGTCGAGCTCCGTCCAGACGTGCGGTTGAAAGTCGATCGCGCAGAAGGAGCCGATGGCCAGGCCTCCCGTCACCAGCGGCACGCCGAGATAGGCCCGCACTCCCATCGTCTCGACCGTAGGGACGGTTCGATAGATGGGATGAGCCAGGGTGTCGTTGATGACCAACGGTCCATCCGACACCAGCGCGAAGTGACAGAAGGTCATGCCGCTCATCTGACGATCGCTGGCCAGCGGCTCCGGAAGCCCGAAGCACGCCTGATAGAAGTCGCGGTCGGCGTCCACGAGCGAGATGAAGGTGACCGGGGCGCCGGTGAGCCTGGCCGCGAGACGGGTCAGGCGATCGAACGCTTCCTCGGTGGCCGAGTCGAGTCTTCCGGTGCCGCGCACCGCGGCCAGCCTTGCCGGATCGAGAACCGTTCTCGCCGCGTTCTCCTGGAGAAGGGCAGTCATGCGTGGAGCAGTCCTGTTCATGGACGGTGCCATCGTCGGTCTCACGCATCCAATGCGGGCCGATCCGGCGAAGCCCCCGCTCCTCAACGATGAACCGCACCGCTTCGTCGCGGCATCTCGCGTCCGGCCCACCGGCGCTCGCAAATCACCCACCCTTTCAAGCGTGACGCGACACCAGTCTTGCTATCCTAGTCCGCCATGCCCACTTGGGTGAAGGTCGTTCTGGTGATCGTCGTGGTCGGGTTTCTGGCGATCGTGGCAGGGGCCATCCTGGCCGCACGATGGGTGAGGTCGCAGGGTGCCTCGCTGGAGAAACAGGGGAAGGCCCTTGCGGTAGAGGCCGAGAAGTTCGGTCGCGGTCAGGATCCCGAAGTCTGCGTGACCGAGTCGCTGAACCGGCTGCGCTCGTGCCCCGGATTCATCTGCGAAGCCAAGGTCAAACTGTTCCTGAACGGCTGCGTCCAGGCAGCCAATGACCGCACGAAGCTCTGTGCCGGAGTGCCTTCTCCGACGGAGATCATGCAGTCCGCCCGCTGGCAGCTCGCCGAATGCGAACGCCGCGGCTGGGGAAACAATCAGCGCTGCACGCGAATGATGGGCGGCCTGCAGCCTCTCTGC
>JBDTOZ010000817.1:0-2433 GCA_039932995.1 Acidobacteriota bacterium
AGACTCGACGACTCGACGACTGGACGATCGAAGACTCGACGACTCGACGAGCGCTCATTCTCCGGTCCCGCTTAGAATGCGCGGCACGATGGCACGGTCGAAACGGAGCAAGAAGCATCTGGTGTGGATCGACTGCGAGATGACAGGACTCGATCCGGAGAAGAACGTCCTGCTGGAGATCGCCACCATCATCACCGACTACGAGCTCGAGATCGTGGCCCGCGGTCCGGTCCTCCCGATTCGCCAGCGCGAGGCCAAACTGAAGCTGATGGACGCCTGGAACCGCCGCACGCATGGCGAGAGCGGGCTCCTCGAGCGCATGCGCGCCGAGGGGGTGAGCGTGGAAGAGGCCGAGCGGCAGACCCTGGCCTTCGTCAAGCGCTACTGCTACGCGCACACCGCGCCCCTCTGTGGCAACTCCATCGGCCAGGACAAGCGGTTTCTCGTCAAGTACATGCCCGCGCTCCACGACTTCCTGCACTACAAGATCGTCGACGTCAGCTCGATCAAGGTGCTGGTCACCGAGTGGTACGACGGCAAGATCGTCCCGCCCAAGAAACAGGAGCTCCATCGAGCGCTCGCCGACATCGAGGAATCGATCGAGGAACTGAAGTTCTATCGGCGGAAAGTGTTCGTGAAACCGCGCAACTGATCGACTTCATGACGTGAAGATGCCCGCGTGATCGCGACACAGCGGTACCTCACTCGCTGGCCAGGCTGCCCCCCACCACCGCCCGTGCCTCTTCCTGAATCCGTGCGAGGTGCTCGGGGGAGATGAAGCTTTCCGCGTAGATCTTGTAGATGTCTTCGGTCCCGGAGGGGCGTGCCGCGAACCAGCCGTTGGCGGTGGTGACTTTGAGGCCGCCGATGGCGTTGCCGTCGCCGGGGGCATGGGTGAGGATGGCCGTGACCGGATCGCCGGCCAGCTCGCTGGCGGTCACGTCGGATGGCGCGAGCTTGCCGAGCCGCGTTTTCTGCTCCGGCGTCGCGGCCGCATCGGTGCGCGCGTAGAACGGCGCGCCATACCGCCCGGCCAGCTCGCCGTAGATCTCGCCCGGATCGTGGCCCGTGCGGCCGGTCATCTCCGCCGCCAGCAGGCCGAGAATGAGGCCGTCTTTGTCGGTGGTCCAGACCGTACCGTCCTGTCGCAGGAACGAAGCTCCGGCACTCTCTTCGCCGCCGAAGCCGAGCGTGCCGGCCAGCAAACCGTCCACGAACCACTTGAAGCCGACCGGCACTTCATGAAGCTTGCGCCCCAGTCCCGCGGCCACTCGGTCGATCAAGCTGCTGCTGACGATCGTCTTGCCGATGGCCGCGTCCGCGCTCCACCGCGGGCGGTTCGTGAAGAGGTAGTGGATGGCCACGGCCAGGTAGTGATTGGGGTTGAGCAGACCCGCGCCGGGGGTGACGATGCCGTGGCGGTCATTGTCGGTGTCATTGCCGAAGGCCACGTCGAAGCGATCGCGCAATCCGATCAGACTGGCCATCGCGTGGGGCGAGGAGCAGTCCATGCGGATCTTGCCGTCCCAGTCGAGAGTCATGAAGCGGAAGGTGGGATCGACGGAAGGATTCACGACCTCCAGGTCGAGACCATAGCGATCGCGGATGCGGTCCCAGTAGGCGACGCCGGCTCCGCCGAGGGGATCCACGCCGATGCGCACGCCGCGCGCGGCCTCGAGGTCGACGACGCCGCCCAGGTCGTCGACGTACGCGGTCATGTAGTCGTGGAGATGGGTGGTCGAAGCCGCCATCGCTTTCGCGAAGGAAACGCGCCTGATCTTCTCCGCCCGGAGCATCAGCTCATTGGCGGCGTTCTCGATCCCCTTCGTGACCGCGCCGTCCGCCGGTCCGCCGTGCGGGGGGTTGTATTTGAAGCCCCCATCCTCCGGGGGATTGTGCGAGGGGGTCACGACGATGCCGTCCGCGAGTCCCGTCGTCCGTCCTCGGTTGTAGCCGAGGATGGCGTGCGAAACGACGGGCGTCGGCGTGTACCCGCGGTCCCGGTCGATGCGCACGTCCACCTCGTGGGCGGCCAGCACCTCCATCGCCGAAGCAAAGGCCGGCTCCGAAAGCGCGTGGGTGTCGATACCGAGAAAGAGCGGACCGTCGATTTTCTGCGCGCGACGGTACTCGCAGATGGCCTGCGTCGTAGCCAGGATGTGCAGCTCGTTGAAAGCGGTCTTCAGCGAAGAGCCGCGATGTCCCGACGTACCGAACGCAACCCGCTGTTCGCGCACGTTCGGATCGGGACGCTCGGTGTAGTACGCGGTGATCAGCCGCGACACGTTCACGAGCAAGTCTTCAGAGGGGAGCGTTCCGGGAGTAGGCATGCGGGGAGCGGATTATCTCCCGTCTCCCGTCTCTCGTCTGTTTTCGAGTCGTCGGGTCGTCTGTCGTCGAGTCGTCGAGTCGTCGGGTCGTCGAGTCGTCGAG
>JBDTOZ010000818.1:0-11451 GCA_039932995.1 Acidobacteriota bacterium
GAGCTCAGCAAAAAAAGCGCCGTCGTCGCCGGATGGCGGAATGCGCTGAGTGCCGGACCTTCTGTTCCCCAAAACAGGCATGGCTTTTGAGATTCACGACCGTGAAGGACATGAATGAAATGAGCAGCGAACCTAGAGTTCTCCTCGTGGAAAACAACGACGCCCTGCGCATGATGCTCTTCACAATCCTGCGCCATCAACCCATCGGTGTGGACACCGCCGTCAATGCCACGGAAGCCTTGGAAAAAGTGACCACCTGCGACTACTCCCTGATCGTGATCGACATGGACGTGCCGGACGCGGACTGGTTCCTGACACGGTTCCGCGGTGAGCGCCCGGAGGCCACGTCATTCGTGCTCGCCGTCCGGGACCCGCGGACCGAGCGGTATCTCGACCCCGACATCGTCTCGGCGGTGCTCAGCAAGCCCCTGGAGATCGACACGCTGGCGGAGCTGGTGCGCGAATGCGCATTGGTGGTGCCGCTGCCTGAGGATCCCCTGCCTTGCTCTCCCGCGGAAAGCGATGTGCGTTTGCGCCTGGAGCGAGGGCCGTCCATTGCCAATTAGCCCGTCGCCGACCGTCCACGTTCACCCATGACGGAGATCATCGGCTGGGGCAGTTCGCTGATCCTCATCGTCACCATCGCCAAGCAGGTCTACAAGCAATGGTCCGATCGAACCAGCGCGGGAGTGTCGACGTGGTTGTTCGTGGGGCAGCTCGCGGCCTCGACCGGCTTCACGATCTACAGCCTGATGGTCCACAACTGGGTGTTCGCCGTGACCAACGGAGTGATGGTGATCAACGGCTTGCTGGGCTACGCGATCACGGTGCGCTACAAGCGCAGCCACCCCCAGTCGTGAGGAGCAGAGCACATCCGCAACCCAAGGCGCTGTACTAGACTCCGCGCGTGAATGCGCGCCGCGTGGGCCTGCTCTCCATCGTCGTGGCGGCCCTGCTGTGGTCGACGGGCGGCATCGGCATCAAAGGCGTGGCCGACTCGGCGCTGAAGGTGACGTTCTACCGCTCGCTCTTCGCCGCGGCGACGCTTTTCCTTCTCTTCCGCAAGCAGGTACGCGTGCGTCCCACGCCGGCCTTTCTCATTGCCATCGTCAGCTACGGCGGCTGTCTGACCACGTTCGTCGTGGCTACCAAGATGACCACGGCCGCGAACGCAATCTTTCTGCAGTACGCGGGCGTGGTCTGGGTGCTGCTGCTCTCGCCCTGGGTGTTGCGCGAGAAGATGCAGCGTCGCGACGTCATCGCCATCGTGGTGGCCATCGCCGGCATGGCCCTCTTTTTCGTGGGCAAGTTCGAAGCTCGCGGGATGGCCGGGAACGGGATGGCTTTGATCTCCAGTGTGTTCTTCGCCACGATGATCCTGGCCCTGCGGCGAGAGCCGCACGCGTCGAGGGCGGCGGTGACCTGGGGCAACGTGCTGCTCTCGCTGGCCCTGCTCCCGTTCGTCGCGAACGATCTGCCGGTCACCCCGCGTGCCCTGGCCACGTTCGTCTTTCTGGGCGTCTTCCAGATCGGACTGGCCTACGCCTTCTTCGTGAAGGGCTTGCAGCACGTCCCCGCCACGCAGGCCTCGCTCACCGGCATGCTGGAGCCGGTCGCCAACCCCCTCTGGGTTCTGATCTTCCTCGGCGAACGCCCCTCTCCCTACGCCCTGGCCGGAGCCGCCATCGTCCTGGCCGCCATCGCCTGGCACACGATGCAAGGAGAGCCTGCGTCGGAGATGCCGTCTCCGGATTGAGCGGTGGCACGTTCTTCGTGGGGTTGGTTGCTGGTTGCTGGTTACTGGTTGTCTGCGGGTCTTGGTTTTCAACCAGGGCTCCTCGAGCGCGGATATGTGCACTCTGTGTGGTGCGCGCTCTCCACGAGCGAGGCCCAAGCCGAACCCCCCAGACAACCAGCAACCAGCAACCAGCAACCGAATTCTTGGCAATCGAAGTGCACCATGCATGAGACCGTGACGACGACACTGATCGAGCCTGCCACCGGAAAGCCCTTCACTGAGGTCGCGCGCGCGACGGTGGACGACCTGGACCGCGCGGTGCGAGGCGCGCAGGACGCCTTCGTGGGAGCGTGGAGGAAGATCGACACGCGCAAACGTGGACAGCTTCTGCTCCGGCTCGCGGCGCTGATTCGGGAGCATGCGGACGAGCTGGTGCAGCTCGAGTCGCGCAACGTCGGTAAGCCCGTCCGCGACTCGCGCGACGAGGTGGGGCTGGCCGCGAACGTCTTCGAATACTACGCCGGCGCGACGAACAAGGTCGGGGGCCAGACCATCCCCGGCGCCGCGTCCGGCCTGCTGATGTCGTTCCGCGAGCCGGTGGGCGTCTGCGGGATCATCGTGCCGTGGAACTTCCCCATCGCCATCACGGCCTGGAAGTCGGCACCCGCGCTGGCGATGGGCAACACGGTGGTGCTCAAGCCGGCGGAGCAGACGCCGCTCACCGCGGTCCGGCTCGCGGAGCTCGCTCTCGAAGCAGGGATTCCGGAAGGGGTGTTCACGGTCGTGACCGGATCGGGATCGCTGATTGGCGAAGCGCTCGTGAAGCACCCGCTGGTGCGCAAGATCGCCTTCACCGGCTCGACCGAAGTGGGCATGAATGTCATGCGTCTGGCCGCGGACGACATCAAGCGCGTCTCGCTCGAGCTGGGCGGCAAGTCCCCCAACGTGATTTTCGAAGACTGCGCCTTCGACCGCGCCGTGGAGTCCGCCGCCTCTTCCGCGCTCGGCAACGCGGGCCAGGACTGCTGCGCGCGCTCGCGCATCCTGGTCCAGCAGTCCATCTACGACCGCTTCGCGAAGGCGCTGACCGAGAAGTTCGGATCGATGAAAGTGGGCGACCCCCTCGACGACGCCACGGAGATGGGCCCGCTCGTCACCGACGCCCATCGCCGGCGGGTCCTGCAGTACATCGAGCAGGGGAAGGCCGAGGGGGCCACTCTCGCGTGCGGCGGCGGGACACCGGCGCATGCGGGCTCTTATCTGGAACCGACGGTCTTCCTCGACGCCAAGGCCGACATGACCATCGTGCGCGAAGAGATCTTCGGCCCGGTGGTGACGGTCATGCCCTTCCGCGACGAAGACGAAGCGGTGCGTCTGGCGAATGACTCGCTCTACGGTCTCTCCGGCTCCATCTGGACCCGCGACCTCGGACGGGCCCTGCGCGTCGCCCGCGCCGTGCAGACCGGCAATCTGTCGATCAACTCGGGCAGCAGCGTGCACCTGGAAGCCCCGTTCGGAGGCGTCAAACGCAGCGGCCTCGGGCGCGAGCTCGGCCTCCAGGCCCTCGACCATTACACGGAGTGGAAGACGGTGTACATCGACGTCGGGTAGTCTTCTTCTCGTCTCTCGTCTCTCGTCTTCGCGTCTCGCGTCTCGCGGCGAGTTGAGTCGTCGAGTCGACAAGTCGTCGAGTCTTCGAGGGAGTTCCGGTGCCGGCGTGACTTGACGACTTGAAGACTCGAAGACTCGACGACGTGACCATGCGAAGGCTTGACGACTTGAAGACTCGACGACTCGACGACTAGAAGACGAGTAGCGACCGAGAAGACGAGAAGAGGGAAGAGACCAGACCATGCAAGGACGAATAGACCTCAAAGAACTGAAACGCCTCGTCGACAAAAACGAGATCGACACCGTCCTGGTGGTCTTTCCCGACATGTACGGGCGTCTGGTCGGCAAACGAATCGTGGGGCGGTTCTTCGTCGAACAGAGCGAGATTCACGCGTGCGACTACCTGCTGGCCTGCGACATGGAGATGGAGCCGGTGCCGGGCTATCAGTTCACGAGCTGGGCGAAAGGCTACGGCGACTTCCGGCCCGTGCCGGACTTCGGCACCCTGCGCGTGGCCTCCTGGCTCGACAAGACTGCGCTGGTGTTGTGTGACGTCTACGAAGAAGAGGCCGATACCCTCGTGCCCTACGCCCCTCGGGGCATCCTGCGCCGGCAACTGGCGCGCGCGGCCGAGCAGGGCTACACGGCCAAGGGAGCCTCCGAGCTCGAGCTGTATGTCTTCAAGGACTCGTACGAAGACGTGGCGAAAAAGAGCTTCGTGAACCTCGAGCCGATCGGCCGCCTCATCGAGGATTACCACATCTTCCAGGGGACCAAGGAAGAGTTCCTCGTCGGGGCCATCCGCCGCCACCTCGAACAGTCGGGCGTCCCGGTGGAGTCGTCGAAAGGGGAGTGGGGACCGGGTCAGCAGGAGATCGGCTTGCGTTACGCGGAGCTCCTGGAGATGTCGGACCGCCACGTGATCTACAAGCACGCGGCCAAGGAGATCGCCTGGCAACATGGAAAGGCCGTGACCTTCATGGCCAAGTGGGACGAACGTTACGCCGGCTCGAGCTGTCACCTCCACGTCAGCCTCTGGGACCAAGACGACCAGGCGCTCTTCAAAGGCGACGAGTCGCTGGGGCCGATCCGCTGCTCGCCGTTGTTTCGGTGGTTCCTCGGCGGATGGATGGCCCACATCCATGAGCTCTTCCCGTTCTACGCGCCCTATCCTTCCTCGTACAAGCGCTACGTGCAGGGCTCGTTCGCGCCGACCGGGATCGCCTGGAGCTACGACAACCGCACGGCCGGGTTCCGCATCGTGGGACACGGCTCCTCGCTGCGCATCGAATGCCGCACCCCGGGCGCCGATGCCAATCCCTACCTGGCCTTCGCGGCCACGCTGGCCGCGGGACTGGACGGCATCGCGAACAAGACCGAGCCGCCGCCGGCCTTCGAGGGCGACGTCTACGGCGCGTTGAATCTGCCGCAGGTTCCGCACTCGCTTCTCGAATCGATCGCCGCGCTGGAGAAGAGCAGCTTTGCCCGCGACGCGCTCGGCGCCGAGGTGGTCGAGCACTATCTCCACTTCTTCCGCACCGAACAGCGCAAGTTCGACGCGGTGGTCACGGACTGGGAAAGAAGACGCTACTTCGAACAGGCCTGACGGGAGCGGAGCAAGTACCATCTCACCGGCATGTCCCTCCCGTCCGGCACGAGGCTCGGCCCGTACGGACGCACCGACGGAGCGACCGTACGTGCCGCCCTTCAGCTTGTGGGCTGCGCGCCCGCAAGCCACGCGTGAGTGAGAAGCAGCCCGACGTTCCACGCCAGCCAGCCCAGGAGGGCCGGTGCGAGGTGGAGCAGAGAGTGGTAGCCGACAACGATGTGCACGATGGTGGCGCAGCCGAACGCCAGGTTGCCGCCCCAGGCCAGCGCCAGCCACAGCCAGCGCGCGCCGGCCCGGAAGCCCCACTGCGCCGCCAGCCATACGGTGATGCCGTTCGCGATGAGCATGCCCCCCAGGCTGGCCCGGTCGTGGGCGATGAGCGGGATGAGGGTCTCGTACGACTGCCGCAATTGCGCGGCGGTGGTGTGCATGAAGTGAAGGTCGGTCTCCACGAAGACCACGGTGCAGCCGATGGCCGAGATCACCGCTCCCGCTCCGGTCAGCACCACTCCGATGACGATGAAGAGAAGCTGTCCCCATTGTCCCCGGCGCCAGGCCGCGCTTTCTCGCCAGTCGGCGACCGGTGCTTGTGGCGGCGAGGCCGGCAGGACCAGGCAGAGCAGGGTGAATTGCGTGAGGATGGCCGTAATGAACGCATGGAAGGGATCGAAGTAACCGAAGCCGAGAAAGAAAAAGAAGGTCAGAAAACCCACGATGGCCGAGACGACCACCGTGACTTGAGCCCAGTGCGCGCCCCGCCGGATGCCGGACCAGCCCAGCGCCGCATAGAAAATCCCCACGCTCAGCATCGTGCCGGCCAGCGAGGCGCGGTCGTGGGCCATGAAGCGAAGGAGGTACGGATTGAGGCTGGCCAGTTGAGCGCGCGTCATTCCGGAAAGGCTCTCGTCGTACGGAAGCACCACGCGCGTCGAAGCGAAGACCAGCGCCAGCAAGCCTCCGCCGAACATGGAGAGGCCCAGGAGTAAGGCCCAGAACCAGGCGCGGCGCGCGGCCTCCATGCTCAGCGGCTCAGGCGCGGCGGCCGGCGTCATCATGGAGAGCAACGCCTCGTTGCAACGCTTGATCAGACCGGGTCCGGAAATCACCAGCCCCGCATCGACGGCAGCCACGTCGGCACCTGCCTCGAGCAGTTGATGCGCGTCCTTCGGCTCCGTCACCCCTCCGGCCACGATGCATGCGCCTTGCGGCAGCACACGGCGCAGAGCCTTCACCGACGCCAACGAATTTTCGAGAGAACCGGCCAGCCAGACCCCCGCCGCGCCGGCCTCGATCGCCGCCAGTGCGAGGCCCTCCGTGCCGGCGGTTCCGCTGACGATGCGGAGCAATACGGGACGCGGGCCCGCGGCGGCGCGAACGCGGTCCCGGACGGAAAGCGCGTCGCCAGCCCAAACGCTGACCAGGGTCGCCTGCGCCGGCAGCCGGGCCATGATGCGCGCAATCGCAGCCGGATCCTCGGCAGCGATCCGTACGCAGACGGGAACCCCGGTCGTCGTTCGCCGCAGGTGATCCGCCACCTCGCCGACGCCGGCCAACACTTCGATGGAAGGCTCGACCGTGCGCTTCGCGAGATCGATGCGCCATTCGGGCAGCGCGTCGTGGGATTGCTCGGCGACGGGGCCCACTTCCAGGAGTCCCGCGCCGAAGCGCGCCAGCGCGCCGCAGGCCCGGCCCGTGGGATCGATCATCGCTCCGAGTGCGATCCGTCCGGGGAGGTCGACCTCGCCCAGCCGCGCGCGCAGACGTTCGTCCGCGCGCATGTGTCCCATGAAGTCGATGGCAGCCGGTCCGAACGGAAGGCGCGCCAGCGTGCCCAAGGTGCTCGTGGCCAGGCGCCGCGCGCGCTCCGCGCCGAGAGCGAGCAGCATCGGGCGGAGGACGGTCCGATAACTCCAGTCCGGCATGCCGTCCATGCTACCCGCTTTCGGTGATCGGATTGCCCGCGGGCAACCTGCTACACTCAGCGCAGCCTCGGGGTGGCCTTCACGGCCTGAGATCAAACCCGCGGAACCTGATCCGGCTCAACCCGGCGTAGGGAAGGCAAGATGAAAACTCTTTTCGTAGTCCTCGCCGTTGCATTGAGCGGCGCTGCCCAGACTCCCGTTCCCACACCCGATCCACCACCAGACCCGCGGTTCTCCGAAACGATCGTCGTCTCGGCCATCCGCGCGGAGGAGCAGACCCCGGTCACCAAGACCGACCTCCTCCGTGCCGAGATCGAGAAGAGCTATCACGGGCAGGATGTCCCCCTGCTGTTGCGCGACACCCCGTCGATCAACGCGTATGCCGAGTCGGGCTCCGGGGGCGCGGGGTACTCGTACATCAGTCTGCGCGGAGTGGCACCGACGCGCATCAACTTCACCCTCGATGGCGTGCCTCTCTCCGATTCCGAGGACATGGGGACGTACTTTGTCGACTTCCCGGATCTGGCCCGCTCGCTGGAGAGCATTCAAATCCAGCGTGGTGTCGGAACGTCCACGTTCGGGACGGCGGCGTTCGGCGGCTCGGTGAACATGGAGAGCATTGCTCTCTCCGCCCAACCGGCCGTCGAAGCGACGGTCGGCGGGGGCTCGTTCGGCAACCAGCAGGTGTCGGCCGCCTATCACTCCGGACGGCTCCCGGGCGACTTCGCGTTCTACACGCGCCTGTCGTTCCTCGAAAGCGACGGCTACCGCGACAACTCCGCCACGCGCCAGCACAACGTCTTCGTCAGCGCGTCCAAGCCCGAGGGAGAGGCGCTGCTGCGACTGACCGGATTCTCCGGCCACGAGAACCAGCAACTCTCTTTCTACGCCACGGACGCGCTCACCCTGGAGACCGATCCGCGCTCCAATCCGTTGCGCCCCGAGGAGAAAGACAGCTTCGGCTACGACCTCGCGCAGCTCCAGTACATCCGCCCACTGGCGTCCAACAGCGACATGACCGCGTCCGTCTACTACCAGCGCGGTTATGGCTGGTACCGGCTCTTCGACTACGGCACGGACGTGCTCCGGCAGTACGGCCTGGACGGCATGCTCCTCGGATCGATGCTCACGTATGCACGAACCAGCGGTCCGCTCACGCTCAATACCGGCGTGCACGTGAACCGCTTCCGGCGCGATCACACGCGCGACGACCTGTCGCTCGACACGCGCGACTACGCGAACTACGGCGTGAAAGGGGAGGCCAACGCCTTCGCCAAGCTCTCCTACGACACCGGCCGCTGGCATCTGTACGGCGACGCGCAGGTGCGCCACTCCTCATTTGACTACCACGGCGACGTCGCCATCCCGTCCGTCTCCTGGACCTTCTTCAATCCCAAAGTGGGCGCGCGTTACGCACTCACCGCGCGATCGTCGGTCTACGCCAGCACGGGCCTGACCACCCGGGAGCCGACGCGCAACGATCTCTTTCTCGGCGAAGACAACGCCACCATCGCGCACGATCTGAACGCCGTCCGCCCGGAGCGCCTCACCGATTTCGAGGCCGGCTGGACCTGGAGCGGACCGCGGCTGAACGTGACCGCGAATGCCTACGCAATGGAGTTTCGCCACGAGATCGCCGCCACGGGAGAGCTCTCCGACATCGGCCTGGCGCTGCGCCGCAACGTCGACCGCAGCTTCCGCCGCGGACTCGAGCTCGACGCCACGTGGAAGGCCACACCCACCCTGCGCCTCAAGACCAGCGCAAACCTCAGCCGCAACCGCATCCGCGAGTGGACGCAGTATGTGGAAGGCCAGGCCCTGGTCTTCCGGAACGTGGAGCCGCTGCTCACCCCGTCCGTGATCGTGAATCAGGGCATCGACTACACGCCGAACGCACGGCTCAGTGTGGGAGCGGTAGGCCGCTGGATCGGCCGCTCGTATCTCGACAACACCAACGTCCTCGAGGCGCCGTCGTACTTCACCGCCGACGCCAACGTTTCGTATGCGGTCACGAGCTGGGCGCGGGTGTCAGTGCAAGTCAACAACGCCCTGGGCAACGACCGCATCCGTCCCAACGGCTACAGCTACCTCTACTTCGCCGATGAGAAGCTCACCGGCGACGCGTACTACTATCCGCAGGCCACCCGGAACGCGCTGGTGCTGTTGGACCTGAAGTTCTGAATTCGTTTCACGCGGAGATGCGGAGAGCTCTCCGTGTCCTCTGTGCCTCTGTGGTGAAAGCCTTTCTACGAACAAACCATGACCACCTGGATCACCACGAACTGGTTCGAGCTCACCGCCGCCCTCATCACGGCGTGGAGCATCTGGCTGGCCACGCGCGAGCACATCGGCTACTACCCCACCGGCTTGGTGGCGCTGGCGATGTACACGCGGCTGTTCTATGAGGCCAAGCTCTACGCCGAGTCGGTGCTGCAGATCGTGTGCTTCGCACTCATGGTCTACGGCTGGTACGAATGGCTGCACGGCGGTGCCAATCGGGAGGAGCTGCCGGTCACCCGGACGCCGCGCTGGGCCTGGCTGGCGGGAGTGGTCTCCGGCATCATCGGCTCTGCCCTGGTGATCGCGTTCCAGCTTCGTTTCACCGACAACCCCAACCCCTACGTCGACTCCTCGCTCCTGGTCTGGAGCCTCGTCGCACAATGGATGACCGCCCGCAAGTGGATCGAGAATTGGATCGTCTGGGTGATCATCAATACCATCTCCATCCCGCTGTACGTGACCCGCAGCTACTGGATCACCGCGGTCCTCTATGCCGTGTTGTGGATTCTGGCCATCGACGGATACTTCAAATGGCGGCGCACGCTCGTCCCCTCCGCATCTGCCTGACGGGGCCGGAGTGCACGGGCAAGACCACGCTCGCGGAGCGCCTGGCGCGCGAGCTCGGCGTGGCGTGGGTTCCCGAATTCGCGCGCCAGCACGCCGAAACCTGCGGCCACGTCCTCAGCGCCGATGACGTCGAGCCGATCGCGCGCGGGGAGATGGCCGATCTCGATCGCGCCAAAGGCGACCTGGTGCTCCTCGACACCGACCTCCTCTCCACCGTCGTTTACGCCCGCTACTACTACGGCGCCTGCCCCGCGTGGATCGAAGCCGAAGCCCTGCGCCGCCGCGCCGGCCTCTACTTACTCCTCGACACCGACCTCCCCTGGACCACCGACCCCGCCCGCGACCCCTCCGACGCCTCCCGCGAAGACCTCTTCGACGCCTTCCGCGCCACCCTCGACGAATTCGAAACCCACTGGCAAATCATCAGCGGAGTGGGAGAGGAGCGTTGGGAGCGCGTGCGGGAGGCGGTGGAGAGGTTTAGGACAGATAATCCAGATCAAGACGTCATGACGTGACTCTGGCCAACTCGAGGGCTCGCTCGATGACCGCGTCCGCGAGCCACATGCCGCGAGATCGCATCTCGAGGAGGAGCGCGCGAGGGTCATCCACACGACCACGTCGGTGGGCAGCGATGACGACACCCAATGTGCCCATCACGTCCAGGCCGGAAGCGAGCGCGCACTTCCGCCCTCCCAGATCATCGATCACCGGTCGGGAGTCGGGAATCAGAAGCGAAGTTGCGATGACGGCGGACTCACCCGGGCCGAGGTCCCACTCGCTGATCGAGGCCGGAATCGCCACCGCCGCCGCTTTCTCGATCCAGTCCGCTTCGTCCAAGGATCGAGCCGCCAGGTCGACATGACCCGCCATCGCGACTTCGTCGAAGACCGCCGATGGAACGATGACTCGCGCGGTTCCGATCTCCCTGAGAAGGCTGAGCCTTCCCACGTTTCCGAGAAACACCAGCGGGGACGTGTTCACCACGAGTGCCTCAGGCACCTCGCAGTTCCCTCGCCAGGTCTTCTTCGTCTACGACGAACACATCGACACGGCGGCGTGCAAGTTCAGCGAGGAACTCGGGTCTGGTCATCCCAGCGGCTTCTGCCGCTCTCTCCATCGTGATGGCGCTTTGCTGATACCAATGGATCGCCGCGGCGAGGGTCATCTCACTCTCGATCTCGTGTGGCGCTTTCCGAAGCGCGGCGAAGAGACTATCCGGCACGGTTACCTGAACCTTTCTCATCGCTGCGTTTTTCCTCTCCGCCAAGTTCGCCATTCTAGCGCGTGAGGGCGCAGCGGGACCCCGCGCGCTGACTCATGGCCTCATCCGTCACCCGGCTGAAGCCGGGTGCAACGGTGGACTAAAGTCCACCGCAACGGTGGACTAAAGTCCACCGCAACGGTGGACTAAAGTCCACCGCTCCACTGGCTAAAGCTAAAGTCCACCGCGGGCAGGATGCCCGCGGCCCCTTACCGGAGTGCGTTGACGCGATGAGCCATGGGGCGCGGGCATCCTGCCCGGCGCACTTCCCTCGTCAGATGGCCAAACTCCAGTCACCCGGCTGAAGCCGGGTGCTAGTGCTCTGATGCCGCCTACGGCGGCGGGGAATCGTCGCGTAGCGCGAAGAAATTCGAGGTTAGTAGTACAGAAACACAGCGCGGGCTTCGCCCGCAACCAAAGGAACGCCGGCGTCTCGCCGGCTGGCTGTGCGGCGTCCTCGCCG
>JBDTOZ010000819.1:0-11350 GCA_039932995.1 Acidobacteriota bacterium
ACGGATTCCGATGGAAATCGTTGATTCAGCAGGGCGACGGTTTTGCTTGGAGAAGGAGCTGTTTCGGGGAGGTGAGGGGAGCATTCACCCCATTGCCGGAAACACGACACTCCTTGCCAAGCTCTATCACCGCGCAATCGGTCCGCTAAAGCAGGCCAAGCTTGCGGCGATGGCACATTCATCACGGGAAGCTCTTCTCCGCGTTGCTGCCTGGCCAAGCGCAACCCTGCATGCCGTCGCCGGCGGCCCAGTGGTCGGCTTCATGATGCCCCGGTTTGACGGGGCACGCTCCGAGCTGCACCAGTTGTATACGCCTGCGAGCAGGAAGGTGATCTTTCGGCGTGCAGATTGGGCATTCCTCATCCACGCGGCTCGGAACGTAGCGGCGGCCGTCGACACGGTTCACGAGGCGGGTCATGTCATCGGTGACGTCAACCAGCGGAACTTCGTCGTTGGCGGAGAAGGTACGGTGAAGGTGCTGGATTGCGACTCTTTTCAGATTCGCGACCAGGGCCGAACGTTTTTCTGTGAAGTGGGGATGCCCGAGTTCACGCCGCCGGAACTGCAGGGCCGGCCGCTCGCCGGCATCGAGCGAGTGCCGAATCACGACGCCTTTGGCTTGGCTGTGCTCTGTTTCCAGCTCCTGTTCATGGGACGGCACCCCTTTGCCGGCCGATTTCATGGCACTGGCGAGATGCCGATTGAACGCGCGATTTCTGAAAGTCGGTTTGCCTTTGGCAGGAATGCCAGATCGCGCCTGATGGAGCCCCCTCCCGGGATGGTGCCATTCGCTGCGCTCCCTTCGGACATCGCCGCGTTGTTCGAAGGGGCGTTCGGCGGCGAGTCGTCCCGCCCGGCGGCCCGGCAGTGGGTAACGGCACTCGATGCGGCGCGACGGGAGCTTACAGCCTGCACCGTTGAGCCGATACACAAGTACCACAGAGCACAGGGGGAGTGTTTCTGGTGCCGCCTCGAGCGGGGCAGCGGAGTTTTCTTCTTCATCGGCGAGGTTCCTTCAGTCTCGATCTCGACATTCGATCTTTCGAAGGTGTGGGCCGAGATCACTCTTGCAACCGTCCTTTCCTACGAGCCTCCGGCGCGCCCGACCTTCCAGTTCGCAGGTTCCCCGGTCGCTCCCGAACTCGGTCAGCGCCGGCGCACCGCACGTTTCGCGCAATTTGGAGCCGCTGCAGGATTGCTCGGACTGGCCCTTTTCTTCGGGAACTGGGCTCCATTGATCGTGCCTCTGATGGTGGTTGTGATGCTTTGTCCGATGCCCGGGAGGGCAGAACGACGACGTCGGGTCAGGAAGCTTCGGGACGCGCAACGCGCATGGAGGTATGCATACGCGCGAGGAGAGAAAGAGCTTTCTATCGACCCGTTGAAACGAAAGCGGACCGAGCTCGATCAGGTAAGGCACGAATACGAGATGACCGACCGCCAGAAACAGGAGGAACTCGCGGCCTTGGCCGCCAATGCGAAACAGAGCCAGCTTCAGAGATACCTGGAGCGCCAGTTCATCCGAGATCACCGAATTGCGGATATAGGCCTCGGGCGAAAGGGCACGTTGGCCAACTGGGGCATTGTCACAGCGGCGGATGTGACTTTCGGCACACTTCGCGCCGTACAAGGGTTCGGGCCGGTTCTGAGGTCGAAGATGATGGCTTGGCGTGCTCAGGTCGAGGCCCGTTTCGTTTTCGATTCTCGGCACGCCATCCCGCCGTCAGATCTAAGTGCGCTTGAGTACCGATGGATGAGAAGGAAACGAGAACTGGAAGTTCGGCTTTCGGCGGGGGCTGCTGAAGCGCATCGCCTCAACGCAACAATCACTCGGCGTCGTGAATCGATCCTGCCCGAGCTGGATCCCGTCGCGCGTGAATGGGCCCAGGCCGCTGCGGATGTGGACGCGATCAATAGGGCGATCTCACCGAGAAAATACGGAAGAGCAAGCGCATGAAGTTTGGAATCCGAACGCCGTCCTTACGCAAGAGAATCGCAGCGAGGACATCGTTGAAGAGGATGGTCCGACACTCCCTCGGGCTCAAGGCGCCTCGGGGATGGGGATGGCTGACCGACCCAAAGCGCGCCGCATACAACCGCATCTACAACCGTACCTCAGTCGGGTGCGTGACGATTCTGGTGGCCGCGGTACTCTGCTTTGGGTTGCGGCTTGTATTGATCTGACCCCAACGCACCCCCCCCCGTCCATTTGCGCTTCCTTCCCTCTGGAGCGATACTGTTCCGGGTCTTAAGTAAATCTGATTTGCCACGGCGGTCACGCGCCTCGCGACGCGAGGTGTGTGCCGGGATTCGTTTGGGCGGTTGCCACAATGGATCAGAAAACGATCGGGCATGACGAGGTCGTCCGGCTCCTCGGGGAGGGAGGGATGGGGCAGGTGTTTCTGGCCCGCGACACCATGTTCGAGCGCCAGGTCTCCCGTCCCAATCCGCACGGCGAGGACGTGGCCCGCTTCGAGCGCGAGGCGAACGTCCACGGCCCTGTTTCCTCTCGCGCGTCCGATCCTCTGCGCCCCGCGCACAGCCCTCTGCGCCATGGTGAAGTGCGCCCTGGCGACGAAGCCTTGCACCTTCCTCCCGCGCAAAGCGATACTGTGATGAGCTCGAGAGAGATTCGAGGTCGTGCGCTTTCCCATGAGGAGGGCGTGCGGCGGATCGAGGGACCGCGGGCGGTGTCGTCCAGCACAATGGATTTGAAGACGATCGGGCATTACGAGGTGGTGCGCCTCCTCGGGGAAGGCGGGATGGGACGCGTGTTCCTGGCTCGCGACACCATGCTCGATCGCGAAGTGGCGGTGAAGGTGCTCTCCAGCCCGAACCCGCTCAGCGAGGAAGTGCTCCGCTTCGAGCGCGAGGCCCGGGCCCTTGCGGCACTGGACCATCCGAACATTCTCTCGGTCCACGAGTTCGGCCGTATGGGAACCATGCCCTACGTGGTGATGGAACTGCTCGACGGCAGGAACCTACGCCAAATGTTGGCGGCCGGGCCGATGTCGTGGCGGACCGTGATCGGCCACGCTCTGGAGATTGCGCACGGCCTCTCTGCCGCGCATGAGAAGAAGATCTTTCACCGCGATCTCAAACCCGAGAACATCTTCGTCACCAACGGCGGACGGGTGAAGATCGTCGATTTCGGGCTGGCCAACATGCGCCAGCGCGATCACCAGGCCGGCGATGCGCCGTCGGTCAAGTTGACGGCTCCGGGTTGGGTGGTGGGCACTCTCGGCTACATGGCCCCCGAACAGGTTCGCGGCGAATTGGTCGACCATCGCGCCGACCTCTTCGCCCTCGGTTCGGTGCTGTTCGAAATGCTCACGGGCAAGCCGGCCTTCGACGCGGAGACCACCGTTGCCTCGATGCATGCGGTGCTCGAGCGCGAGCCGCCCCTCCGTCTGCTCGTGGAGGGAGGCGTGCCCCGCGCCCTGATCGACATCGTCAGTCGTTGCCTGGAGAAGAGTCCGGCGCACCGCTTTCAATCGGCGCAGGCTCTCCTCAACGCGCTGGAGGACGTGCGCGCGCAGTCGGAGTGGGGAGGGAGTGCTCCCGGCTCGTACCGTCCCTCCTCCGGGATCATGGCCGGCAGCCGGCGGACGTCGGTGGCGGTGATTCCGTTCACTAACGTGAGCGCCGATCCGGAGATGGAGTACTTCAGCGACGGGGTCACCGAGGACGTGATCAATGCCCTGACGCAGATCGAAGGGTTGTACGTCGCGGCGCGCACGTCGTGTTTCGCGTTCAAGGGGAAGAGCGCGGCGGTCTCGGAGATCGGGGCCGCGTTGCGGGTGAAGACGATTCTCGAGGGAAGCGTGCGCCGGGCGGGCAAGCGATTACGCATCACGGCGCAGCTCATCGACGTGGCCGACGGCTATCACCTCTGGTCGGAGCGGTACGATCGGGAGCTGGACGACGTCTTCGCCATCCAGGACGAGATCGCGGTGAGCATCGCCCAGAAGCTGCGCATTGCCCTGGCCGACAAGCCGGAGGACGAGCCGCTGTACAAGCCGGCCACGCGCAATCTCGACGCGTATGAGCATTACCTGAAGGCGCGCTTCTTCGTCGAGCAGCGCGGCGAAGGTCTCTACAAAGGGCTGGAGTTTTTCAATCAGGCCATCGCCGCCGACCCCGATTATGCATTGGCCTATGCGGGCAAGGCGGAAACGCTCTGTCTCCTGGCCATTTACGCGGTGGGGGACTCGACGCAGATTCTGCCGGCGGCGAAGGAGGCGGCCGAGAAGGCGCTCCAGTTGGACGAGGGCCTGGCCGAGGCGCACAACGCGGTGGCGCTGGTCAGCACGCTTTACGATTGGAACTGGGAGCGCGCCATCGCGGAGTTCGACCGCGCGCTCGAGATCCATCCGCGCTTCGTGGCCTCCCGTTTCTGGAAGGGGATGTTCTGTCTCCTTTTCGTGCAGGGCCGGACCGAAGAGGCTCTGCGGGAGATGAAGCGGGCCGTCGAGCTGGATCCGATGGCCACGCTGCCCGCGTACGCACTCGGTCTGGCGTACATGGGGGCCGGCCAGCACGAGGAGGCCATGCGTTGTGCGCAACGCGTGCTGTCGCGCGACCCGGCGCAGGCCCTGATGCACCGGGTGCTGGGTCTGGCCCTGTCGTTCCTCGGCCGCTACGAAGAGGCCACGGCCTCGCTGGAGAGGGGCGTGGCTCTGTCCATGCGCCATCCCTTCCTCGTGGCCGAGTTGGGGGTGGCCCGCGCCTCCATGGGCGATCTCGAAGGGGCTTCGCGGATGCAGGAGGAATTGCAGGCCCGCGCGCGGACGACCTACATTTCTCCCATGGCACTCGGTGCGATTCCTCTGGCTCTCGGCGATCTGGAAGAGGGGTATCGCACTTTCGCGCTGGCCGCCGAGCGGAAGGAGCCGAACGTGATCTTCACGACGCGCTGGCCGACGTACGCCACTCTGCGCAAAGACCCGCGCGTGATCGCGTTGTTCGAAACGATGGGGGTGCGATGGATTCCGTGACGCAGGCTCCGCTGCTCGAGCGCATCGCCGCCAGCCCGCTCAACTACTGGGCCACCCTGGTGACGGATCTCGTGGTGGCCATGACGTTCGCGGGCCTGGGAGCGAAGGGCTATCACGGTTCACCGGCCGGGGCCATGGCGCTGGTGCTGGCCGGGATCGTCGGTTGGCCGCTCCTCGAGTACGCGTTGCACCGTTGGCTGCTGCACGGGCGATGGTCGAAGGCGTTCCGCAAAGAGCACGCGCGTCATCACGGAGATCCGCAGGCCGTCGCCGGGACGCCATGGCTGGCCAGCGCGTCCCTGGCCCTGGCTATCTGGTTCGTGCTCACGGCCGTGATGTCAGGTCCCGGCGCGGCGCTGGTGATGGCGGGGGTCTACGCCGGCTACATCTATTTCGTGGTCGTCCACTACCTGCAGCACTATCACTCCCAGTGGATGGAGCGCTGGTGGTTCTATGGGAACCAGATGCATTTCCACGAGCGGCATCACGACCTGCCGCACTCGCATTTCGGGATCACGACCTCGATCTGGGATCGGGTGTTCGGGACGTTCGACGTCGAATTGCCGTCACGGTTTCTCGAGCACGATGAGGTCGTAGTGGAGCGTCCGGGTTCCTAGTCCCAATGCCACGAGCTGCGAGGAGACGGCCATCTTCAGCCACTCGCGGCGTTCCCCACCGCTCATGCGATGACGGGGCACGGTCTTGAGGATGTGCGCGACGATCTTCTGCGCGCCGGGCCGGGCCTGTTTGGCGATGCTGGTCACCGAGAGCGTCTTGAAGTGCTTCTCCCACTGCGCGCGGTTGATGGCGCGTGTGCCGAGGCGCTGGAAGTCTTCGTTGCGGCGGGTCAGCCAGCGCTGGCTGTCGGCCAGCATGATGTCGGCGAGCACGAGGCGTCCGCCCGGTCTGAGAATCTCGGCCGCGCGCGCATAGAAGCGGGGACGGTCGAAGTAGAACGCGCACTCGATGGCCATCATGCGATCGACCGAGGCGGCTTCGATGCCGGGCAGGGCCTCCGCCTCACCGTGGCGGAACTGGAGCTTGCCGTCCAGGGACTCCCGGCGCGCGCGCTCGCTTGCGTAACGGACCTGGCGCGCGGCGATGTTGAAGCCGGTGAGCCGCTCGAAGGCGAACGTGCGCGCCAGGAGAAAGTCCTGCTCCCCACTGCCGAAGCCGACGTCCACCAGGACGTGGCCGGTCTCGATGTCCGCCGCGCGAAAGACCTCCAGGCACAGACGCTCCTGCCGCTCTTCCAACGACTCGCGACCGGTGACGGTGTAGCCGTAGTTGAGGTATTTGCGCGAAGGGTCCAGCGTTTCGAGCGAGGTCTGGAAGAGGTCGTACTGCCGCGAGATCCCGCTGGTGAGCTCCGAGGCGAAGTCGTTCACGTGTCCATTGTAAGGGTCGCGATCACGAGTTACCGGGGGATTCACCACAGAGGCACAGAGACACTGAGATTTGTCTTTGGGTCTTCGAGTCGTCGAGTCTTCGAGTCGTCAAGTCGTCAAGTCGTCAAGTCGTCAAGGAGTGTTCATCCCTCGACGACTCGAAGACTCGAAGACTCGAAGACAAATCTCTGTGTCTCTGTGCCTCTGTGGTGAACGTCCCCCCGGGGGCCGCGGACATCATCGCCCGCGGCCGGGGAAACGCATGAAAGTTACTGCGTGATCACGAGCTCGACGCGGCGGTTCTGCTGGCGGCCGGCGGCGGTGTCGTTGGTGGCTACGGGCGAGGTTTCGCCGAGGCCGGTGGTGGTGATGCGGTCGGTGGGCACTCCGCGGCTCACGAGATAGTCGCGTACGGCGGCGGCGCGTTTCTCGGAGAGCGTTTGATTGAGGTCGTCGGTGCCGACGCTGTCGGTGTGTCCTTCGACGGCAATGCGGGTGTCTTCATTGATGCGTAACTGTTCGGCGATCTTCGTGAGCGTGTTGCGCGCGCCGGTCTTGAGCGCGGACTTGCCGGTGTCGAAGAACAGGCCGGGCAGGGTGACGATGAAGCCGCGGTCGCTGGTGCGGGTGGCGGCCAGTTTGGAGAGCTCCTGCTGCATGGACTCGATGCGCTGCTGGCTGGCGGTGTCGCGGCGCGACAGCTCCTGCTTCACATTGGCCAGCTCGGCCTCGGTCTCCGCGGCGCGTGAGCGCTCCTCCATGATCTGCTGGCGCAACTGCTCCGACTGCGCTTCCGCCTCGGTGCGTTTGCGGTCCGCGTCGGCAATGGCCGCGCTCCGCGCGGTCTCGGCCTCGGCGCGGCGACGCTCGCTCTCTTCACGCTCGCCGGCCAGCTTCTGCAGCTCGTCGCTCTGGCGGCGCAGCTCCGCCTCGCGTTGAGACAGCGCGTCGCTCGTCCCGCGACCTTCGCTCCGCTCGCGCTCGAGGGCCTGCTGGAGAGTCTGGATCTGATTGCCCATCGAGGTCTGACTCAGACGCTCGCGCTCCTGAATCGCGCGCAGCGACATCGACTGATCCTCGACCTGGCGCCGCAGCCGCTCGACCTCGGCGTCCGAAGCTCCGCGCTCGGCCAGCATGGTCTGGTACTGCGTCACCAGTTGGTCGAGATTCTGCTCGGCGGCCACGCGGGCAGTCCGATCTTCCGACAAACGCGTGCGGAACTGCAGTTCGCTCGTGGCGACCTGCTCGCGCAGCCGCTGGATCTCGGCCTGTTCGGCCTGACGGTTGGCGGACTGTGCATCGAGCTGCTGGCGGAGCACCGCGGCCTGCCGTTCAGCTTCCAGGCGGCGGGCCTGCTCTTCCTGGGCTCGCGTGTCCGCGGCTCGCTGCGCCAGCCGCCTGCGCTCGGCTCTCAGGTCGGGCAGGCGCGGAGAGACCTCGTCGAGCCGCGCCAGAGATTCTGCCCGACGGGAGAGCATCTCCGCGACGTAGGAAAGATGGTCCGCGTTCTCATCCTGTTTCTTGTTCTTGGCCAGCATCCGCGCGGTCTTGAGGGTGTCCTCGGCGCGTTTCAGGTCCGACGCCGCCACACGGTCGCCGCCCGCGGCCCGGGCCTGGCGCAATGCGTTCTCGGCCACGATCACCCGTTCGGTGGAGGTGATCCCGCGGGTGATGGTGCCGACCGGGACATAGAACTCCACATTCATGGGGACGGCGCCGAAGTTGGTGATGTCCGCCTGCAGGTTGCGAATCTCTCCGTTGGCGGAGAGAAGGCGGGCCTGTGCCTCTGCTGCGGCCGCGGCGTTTGCCGATTCCACGGCGCGCAGGGAGGCGCGTTGCCGCGTGGCCTGGCTGTCACTGTTCCAACTGGCCCGAGCCAATCCCAGACGATCGGAGGCTTCGGTGTAGAGCTCCGGCGCCAGGGTTGCGGCACCGGCTGCTTTTGCGGAGGCCAGCAGCGATTCCGCCGCCACGAGCTGCGACTGCGCGTGCATCTTCTCGCGATCCGCGGTCGACTGCGCTGCCAGGGGAAAGACGAGAGCGAGTGCCAGAACGAGGACTCCCGCACCGGCGGAGTGTCGTTGTTTGAGGTTCATGAAGTTCCTTTTCTCCGGCCAATCAGTAGCCGGCGATCGGGAAGAGTGCAAGATCCGTGGCCTCTTTCGGCAAGGCGTCAGCGGGGAGGCTCGAAAAGCGTGGCTGAGCTCGCCCGAAAGGCCGGATCAAATGATCCCATGTGCTCATGGCAATGCTGCTCCGGATGGGGGCCAGTTGAGCGGTCCGCAAACGCTGCGGGGGCGTGTGCTGCCTTCAATCTGCAGATTGTTGGTGGATGACAGGAAGAGGCGCCGGGAGTCTTTACCGGTCCGGAGGAGCGTAAACTCTCCCTCTATGACGAAGGGAGGAATCATGACCCGTTCATCCATTCCTTGGATCCTCGCAAGCTCGATGCTCGTTCTTTTCTCGTGCAAAAAAGCGGAGGCACCGGCCCCGGTGACTTCTGCTCCGCCCGCCGCGGCGGTGGCGACCGTGCCTCAACCTCCGATGTGCGGGCAGTCGGTGAAAGACTGCAACGGCCTCAGTCCCTGCGCTCCCTCGCCGATCACGGTGGCGCAGGCCAACATTCCCGCGCGTCCCTGTACGTTCCAGGGAGAAGGCGGTCCGCAGACGCAGGACTTCGTCGACATTTACTCATGGAACATCTTCCTGGCCATGAACTGGCCTGCCTCCACCGGGAACTGCGCGGCCGACACCACCAAGTCCATCGTGAACGTGAAGAGCGGGGACGGGACGTTCGTGGTTTGGCAGACGTACATGCCGGCCGAGAACGTGTTCGTCAATCCCGGTTATCAGAAGCCGGCCGCGTGGTGCAGCGGCAACGCCCTGGCCGCCGGTGCCAATCGCACGTTCGCCAACGAGGCCAAGGCCGTTCCGGCCGCGAAGAAGCTCGGCGCGAAGTTCCTCGGTGTGTCCGAGCCGGGTGGCGATGTGCTGCAGGCCTCGGGTGACGTCGTCACCGATCAGAGCCAGCGCTGGCTGCGCTACGAACGGCTGATGAATCAGACCGAGTACAACTACATCGTCCCCGACCGGTGGAACGCGGTGCAGTTGCAGGCCATGTTCGATGCCAGTCAGGCCATCACCATCCCGACCGGCTCCATCGAGATCAAGTCCGCCTGGAAGGTGCTCACCCAGGCCGAGATCAGCAGCAACGCCTACTTCACCACCACCGGCACCGTCTGCAACACGCCGGACGGACAGAAGACCCCGTGCGACGACCAGCCGGTGACCCTCGGCCTGGTCGGACTGCACATCGTGCAGCAGACCAGTGACGGCGGGACGATGTTCTGGTCGACGTTCGAGCAGAAAGACAACGACACGGTCTTCTTCAATCCGAACAGCACGGCGGCGGTGAACACCGACTTCGCCAAACAGCCGTATACCGAGTTGAACGCCAGTTGCCAGGGAATCAACCAGCCCACGCAGATCAAACGCGTCACCCCGGTCCCGGCCTCACCCGATCTCAATGCCTACTATCAGGCCCTGCTGGCGGGATCGGTGTTTGCGAATTACCGGCTGATCTCCACGCAGTGGACGACCGGATTCGGTCCCAGCGTGACGCCGCCGAACGTGGCCAACGTCACACTCGAGACCTACGTGCAGAGTCTCAGCGCCGGGAACGCCACGGGGTGCCTGGCCTGCCATCTCAACGCCACCACCAACATCAAGAACGCACAGGGGCAATTCCAGAACAGCAACCACAGCTTCCTCTTCCTCGAGGCACAGTTCGCGACGATGAAGCCGCGCACGTAGTGCGGCCTGGGTTGCCCGCGGACCGCCGGAAGGCGGCGGTCCGCGGGAGCGTGGCCCTCACCCGTCCCGCAACCCGCAACCGCCCGTGCGAGAATGCACGCCGTCGTGGATGCCGTCCGCCTTTTCCTCCTCACCATTCTCTTTCCGCTCGTGGCCATTGCCCTGCTGTGGGCTCGGTCCCGCCGTCCTTTGGGCGGCTGGGTGGCCACACTCATCCTGGCCCTTGGCGTCGCGGGATTCAGCATCCTGGCGGCCCCTTGGGGATGGTTCGGGATGCCGCTGCGGTACACGCTGGCGGCGACGCTCGTGTTGGCCATCGTGTTCTCCCTTCGCCGTCCACTGCCGGACGTGCCGAAGCCCGATTCGCCGGTCCGGGGGATGGTCAAGATCCTGGTGGGCCTGTTTTTCGGCGGCGTGGCCGTGGGAGCACTGAGCGGCCGCCAGGTGCCTCCGCAGCCGATCGAGCTCGCCTTTCCGTTGCAGCACGGGATTTTCCTCGTGGCGCACGGTGGGAGCACCGGTCCGTCGAACATGTACAACCCCGACCCCGTGCAGCGGTACGCAGTGGATCTGGTGGCGTTGAACCGGGCCGGCATGAGGGCCAGCGGGTTGTACCCACCCGACCTGAAGCGTTACGAGATTTTCGACAAAGACGTGCTCAGTCCGTGCCGCGGAACGGTGCTGTCTTTCGTCGACGGCCTGCCCGATCACGTGCCCGGCACGCTCGACGCGAAACACCTGGCCGGCAATCACGTGGTCATCCGTTGCCGGGATGCCGCGGTCACTCTGGCTCACCTGCAGCAGGGAAGCCTTCGGGTCCACGTGGGATCGACGGTGAGCATGGGTCAGATCGTCGGCCGCGCCGGCAACTCGGGCCAGAGCTCCGAGCCCCATCTGCACGTACACGCCGAGCGCGCAGGCAAAGCGGTGCCCATCCGTTTCGACGGTCAGTGGCTGGTGAGGAACGACGTAGTGCGGCGGCGGTGAATGGAGCGCCGGCGTCTCGCCGGCTGGCCGGGCGAGCAGCTTGCCCGCACTTCGCGCCTTCAATGGCCAAACTCCGGTGGAGCGGTTGACTCGTTCACCGTCGCTCTCGCGAATCGGGCGCTGACGCGCGAAGGCGCGTTCCACAATGTAGCCCCGGGCTCGGCC
>JBDTOZ010000820.1:0-9022 GCA_039932995.1 Acidobacteriota bacterium
GCGGCGAAGGAAAGACTTCGCTGGTGGCGAAGTGGGCCGCGGATCTCGCGTCTGAGGACTGGCCCGGGTGTGACGCCGCGTTCGCGTGGTCCTTCTACAGCCAGGGGACAAAGGAGCAGTTGGCGGCTTCGTCCGACTTGTTCCTGAAAGACGCCCTGACCTTCTTCGGCGACGCGGCGATGGCGGGCAGCGCGGCGGGCGCGTTCGACAAGGGCAAGCGGCTGGCCCAGCTCGTAGGCGAGCGGCGGGCGCTGCTCATCCTGGATGGCCTGGAGCCGCTGCAATACGCGCCCACTTCGCCCACGCCTGGCGAGCTGAAAGACCAGGGGATGGCCGCCCTACTCAAAGGGTTGGCGGCCAACAGCCTCGGCCTGTGCGTCGTCACCACCCGATACAGCATTCCCGACTTGCGCGCCTACGTGGGAAAAACTGTCGAAGAGAAAAAACTGGAGCGCCTCTCCACCGAGGCCGGCGTCGCGCTGCTCCAGTCCTTCGGGGTGAACGGCAGTCTCCGGAAAACCATCCCCGGCGCCGACGGGCGCGCGCTTTTGAACGAATTCGAGAAGCTCGTCGAGGACGTGAAGGGTCACGCCCTCACGCTCAATCTCCTCGGCAGCTACCTTCGCGACGCCCACGCCGGGGACATCCGCAAGCGCGACCTCATCCGGCTCTCGGAAGCCGACGCCGAGGAGCAGGGGGGCCACGCCTTCCGGGTCATGGATGCGTATGTGGCGTCCCTCGCCAACGGCGGCAAGACGGCAGACGATCAGGCCAAAGGCCGGCGTGCTCTGGCGCTCCTGCGCCTCATCGGCCTCTTCGACCGGCCCGCCTCGGCCGATACCTTGGCGGCTTTGTGGGAAGGCGAGGCCATTGCCGGGCTGACTGAGCCGCTCGTTGGAAGCAGCGAAGCGCAGCGCAACCTGGCTCTGCAGCGTCTGGAAGACGCGAGGCTGCTCACGGTGAGCCGGGCATCCGGTTCCGGCGTGCTGCTCGCCCTCGACGCGCACCCTCTCCTGCGAGAGTACTTTGGCAAGCGCCTGCGGGATGAGCAGCCCGAGGCGTGGCGGGCGGCGCACCGGCGGCTCTACGAGCACCTCTGCGCGACCACGCCGGACAAGCCCGACGCCACGCTCGAAGACCTCCAGCCGCTCTACCAAGCCGTGTCCCACGGCTGCCAGGCGGGGTTGCAGCAGGAGACGCGTGAAAAGGTCTACCGCGACCGCATCGGGCGAGGGAACGAGGCCTACGTCGTGAAGAAACTCGGCGCGTTCGGTTCCGACTTGGGAGCCGTGGCCTGTTTCTTCGAGACCCCGTGGAGCCGCGTCTCCCCCGCGTTCACGGAAACCGTCCAGGCTTGGTTGCTGAACGAAGCCGCCTTCCGTCTGCGCGCCTTGGGCAGGCTGACCGAGGCCCTCGAGCCGATGCGGGCTAATCTAAAGATGCGCGTCGAACGGGAGGAATGGCAACACGCTCCGTCGAGCGCCAGCAACCTGAGTGAGCTGGAGCTGACGCTGGGCGAAGTGGCCGGAGCGGTGGGGGACGCCGGGCAGTCCGAGATCTATGCCGACCGCAGCGGCGATGCGTTTCAGCGGATGAGAGCGCGCGCGACCCATGCGGACGCCCTGCACCAGGCGGGACGCAGGGACGAGGCGGAGTCGGGCTTCCGTGAGGCCGAGCAGATGCAGGCCGAGATGCAGCCCACCCACCCGCTGCTGTATTCGTTACGGGGCTTCCAGTATTGCGACCTGCTCCTGTCGGAGGCAGAGCGGGAGGCAGGCAGGGCGGAAGGACAACGGGAAGAATATGTTGCCGCGTGCCGCGCCGTCTCCGAGCGCGCGGTGAAGACACTCAAGATTGGCGAACGCAACCACTGGCTCCTCGACATCGCCCTCGACCACCTCACGCTGGGTCGCGCCGCGCTCCACGGTGCGATTCTCGAATCGCGTAGCCGCCGAGGTGAGCCGGCGCAACCCTCCTCCCCACCACCCACGTCCGGAGATAGTCAACGCGGGTTCGCCTCTGCAGCGACGGAGCTTGACCAGGCCGTGTCCGGCCTCCGCCGCGCCGGCGTGCAACACCACCTCCCGCGCGGCCTGCTCACCCGCGCGTGGCTGCTGGGCCTCATCGGGGCGCGCACCGGCCCCGAGAGCGCGCAGAGCGACCTGGACGAAGCGTGGGAAATCGCCGAGCGCGGGCCGATGCCGTTGTTCCTGGCCGACATCCACCTGTACCGCGCGCGCCTCTTCTTTCGAGAAGCGCAGTACCCGTGGGAATCTCCAAAACACGACCTCGCCGAGGCCCGCCGCCTGATCTTCAAACACGGCTACCTGCGCCGGGAGGAAGAGCTCAAGGACGCGGAACGGTCAATTCTCGGAACCGCTGAACTGGATCAATCATGAGCAAGACCGAACACTTCCAATCTCCGGCGCTTTGCTATCGCCCTATCGTTTCCCGCCGAACGGCGCGAATATGCCAAGCAAGTCGCCAGGGCTTTGCTGCCCGCGTTTGGCGGCGAGCAGGGCGAGGCGCGCATCTTCTACGACGCATGGCACGAGAGCTCGATCATCGGCTACGCCTCGAACCGGAGGCTCCAGCATATTTCGCGACGGATTCCGACTTGATCGTTCCGTTCTACTACCAGGACGACCGCCGGAAGAAATGGTGTGCCGTCGAATTGCACACCATCGAACAACTGCTATTCGATCAGGAATACGATCCTCACCGTCGCACGCGACGAGCGGAACTGCGACCGGCCAGCCACGAGGTACGCGGCCGTGGCCTCACGATGTATCTGCTGCTCTGGAATGCGACGATATCCTGAAGCGCGAACTCCCGCCTGGCGGATGGCGACCGCGAATACCGGGACGACGGCACCCGTTCACTAACTTCTATGCAGGACTAACATGACGACCAAAACGAAATCCGCGTCAGACCCCGTAACCCTCATCTACCAAGCATGCGACCCCACCGAAGCGCTTGAGCCAGGTGACCGACGGTATGTGCCATTAGCCGCCGCCCGCGGCGATGAGTTCGCAGAACAAGGAGGATGGCGACGGCAGATTACAAGAGCGATCTACCGATCCAACGCACCGGCCTCTTGTCTTGTTTCAGGGTTCCTAGGCGACGGGAAATCAACTGAGTTGAAACGGCTCGCTCAAGAACTAAGAGACGGAACGACCGGCCCTAAGTTCGCGACCATCTACGTTGACTGTGAAAAATACATTAACCCGGATGCATACTCTTTTGCGGATATCTTGGTGGCGATCATTGGAGAGACCGGCAAACAGCTGAAAGTTGAGTACGGCATCAACCTTAACCCATCTTATCTACGCACACGCATCGACGAAATCTACAACCTGCTGACCAGCAATGTCGCCATGGAGTCGGCCGATGTCAAAGCAAAGCTCGAACCACTTGAGATTGCTCTCAAGCTATCGCTCAAGACCAAAGTGGAAGCGACGACACGCAGAGAATTGTGGGCTGCGCTTGAGGGAGAGAACTCGGACCTTGCCGAACGGTTCGGCGAACTACTACGAGCGGAAGTTCGCCCAGCGTTGAGGGAAAGAGGCTACCACGACATTGTCGTCGTAGTAGATTACCTGGAGAAACTGATTTGCCTAAAAACCACGACGGAGGGTACGCCGAATTCGCACGTTGATCTCTTCATTCACCATGCCCCTCACTTTCTGAAACTTGGAACGCACCTTGTACTGACGGTGCCGATTGATCTGGTCTACTCAGCCGACCAGGAACGCCTGACCAGCGCCTACGGACGTGAGCCTCAGGCAATTTCCGCTGTTCGTGTGATAAGTCACTTCGCTGATAATGATAGGCGAATCGCTTTGGATGCCATGGTTGAGCTGATTCGAAGGAGGTGCGAACGCCTTGGAGACGGATCCGTCGCTTTTGACGCCGTGTTTCCGGATAAGCTCCTCGCCGAAGAACTCGTGGAATTTCCGGGCGGGCACCCTCGGCAACTCTTAATTTTGATTCGCCAATGCCTTCAGTTCATTGAAGAGTTGCCGATTACGCGCGAAGCATTTGTCGCGGCCAAGAAGAAAGAGGTAGAAGCGGCAAGTCGAAAGGTTCCGGAGCGGTGGTTTGCCAAGCTTGCTGCCGTACACGCGACTCACCGCATTGACAACGATGCTGAACACTTGGAAATGTTGAGAACGCTCTGTATATTCGCGTATTCGAATAGCGAACCGGTTTATTCAGTTGACCCGGCAATTCTAGAGCTCACGCGGATGAAGGAAGCTATCGGCGCCCATGCCAAAACCTCATGAAGAAGCGGCCAGGCTAATCCGCCATCTCCGACTCTCAACGGGGATATTTTCGTTAGCATTCGTTCCATGGGACGATTTGGGCACAGAAGTTCTAGGTCTAGAGGAACTGAGAGGAATTGCACCGGATATAGAGCATCGTAGCTTTGATGCGTCAGAGATCCGGCCGCCGGAACTCGTGGAGGCTCTTTGCAAAGCCCCGCCAGGTGACGCTCTCCACGTATTCGGCCTGGGTCATCAGCTCACTGCGCCGGCAAGAGGAGCCTCGCCGGATGAAGTGCTTCGAGCTTTGAACTTGCAACGGGAACTCTTGCGGAACGGCATTTCGCGACCCGTTGTCCTATGGCTTCCTGAAGAAGCGCTCAGGCTGATCGCGCGGGGCGCTCCAGATTTCTGGTCCTGGCGGTCAGGGATATTTAGGTTGCCTAGCGTGGTGTCAGCCCCCGTCGAGAGGGCCGTGAGCTTTGATCGGAGTCTTGATGCGTGGAGGAAGAAGCTCCACTACCTCCACCGGCAGGAGATCAGTGTCGCCGATCCGACCGAGAAAGCTTCTCTTGCGGAACAGATGCAGGAAGTGAAGACGAAGATTGAGGAGTTGGGAGCGACGGCTGGGGGCCAGCAAACCGTGTCCCCAAGTGCTTTCAACGTTGAAGGCCGCGGGCGGCTCATGACAACCGGTCGCACAAATTCTTCCAATTGGCATCGCTTTGCTATCGCCCTATCGTTTCCATGCGAACGACGGGAGTATGTCGAGCAGGTCGCCAAGTCTCTGTTGCCCGCATTCGGTGATGGCGAGCAGGGCAAGTCCCTCATCTTCTACGACGCCTGGCACGAGAGCTTGAACATCGGTTACGCCTCGAACCGGAAGCTGCAGAATCGTTCCGCGACTGATTCCGAGTTGATCGTTCCGTTCTACTGCCAGGGCTACCACCAGAAGAAATGGTGCGGTGTTGATCTGCGCGCCATCGAACAACTATTGTTCGATCAGGAATACAAACGGGTGCTGCCCCTCCGGTTCGATCGGGTCGATATCCCCAGCAGCTTCAAGACAGGCATTGTCCCTGACGTGTCCGAACGTCCGGTGGAGGACGTCGCCCGCCTGATCCTCGATCGCTACCGCGAACTCTATCCGGCCAACCTGGAGACATCCCGGTCCCGTGACAGCGGGCGAAGCACTGCCGTCCAGGCCGATATCTCCCGCATCATGAAATACGCGCCCGCCGAACTGATCGGGCGCGAGGCCGAAACCAAAGTCCTCGCCGATGCCTGGGACAAGGTCATACGGGGCGAAAAGAAGCGCCCCCACATCCTCACTTTCGTCGCCCTCGGCGGCGAGGGGAAGACTTCGCTCGTGGCGAAGTGGGCCGCGGATCTTGCGTCTGAGGACTGGCCCGGGTGTGACGCCGCGTTCGCGTGGTCCTTCTACAGCCAGGGGACGCGGGAGCAGTTGGCGGCTTCGTCCGAGTTGTTTCTCAATGAGGCCCTGACCTTCTTCGCCGACGCGGCGATGGCGGGCAGCGCGGTGGGCGCGTTCGACAAGGGCAAGCGGCTGGCCCAACTCGTGGGCGAGCGGCGGGCGCTGCTCATCCTGGATGGCCTAGAGCCGCTGCAATACGCGCCCACCTCGCCCACGCCGGGCGAGCTGAAGGACCAGGGCATCGCTGCCCTGCTCAAAGGGCTGGCGGCCAACAGTTACGGCCTGTGCGTCGTCACCACCCGCTACAGCATTCCCGACTTGCGCGCCTTCGTGGGGCAGACCGTCGAGGAGAAAAAACTGGAGCGTCTCTCGACCGAGGCCGGCGTCGCGCTGCTCCAGTCCTTCGGGGTGAAAGGCAGTCTCCGGAAAACCATCCCGGGCGCCGATGGGCGGACGCTATGGAACGAATTCGAGAAGCTCGTCGAGGACGTGAAGGGTCACGCCCTCACGCTCAATCTCCTCGGCAGCTACCTTCGCGACGCCCACGCCGGGGACATCCGCAAGCGCGACCTCATCCGGCTCTCGGAAGCCGACGCCGAGGAGCAGGGGGGCCACGCCTTCCGGGTCATGGATGCGTATGTGACGGTGCTCGCCAACAGCGGCAAGACGGCGCACGATCAGGCCAAAGGCCGGCGCGCCCTGGCGCTCCTGCGCTTGCTCGGCCTCTTCGACCGGCCCGCCTCGGCCGATACCCTGGCGGCCTTGTGGGAAGGCGAGGCCATCACCGGGCTGACCGAGCCGCTCGTTGGAATCAGCGAAGCTCAGCGCAACATGGCCCTCCAGCGTCTGGAAGAGGCGAGGCTGCTCACGGTGAGCCGGGCACCCGGTTCCGGCGTGCTGATCTCCCTCGATGCGCACCCTCTCCTGCGGGAGTACTTTGGCAAACGCCTGCGGGATGCGCGGCCCGAGGCGTGGCGGGCAGCGCACCGGCGGCTCTACGAGCACCTCCGCGCGACCACGGAGGACAAGCCCGACGCCACGCTCGAAGACCTCCAACCGCTCTATCAGGCCGTGGCCCACGGCTGCCAGGCGGGGTTGCAGCAGGAGACGCTCAACAACGTTTATCGCGCTCGCATCCAGCGAGCCCCAACGTATTACAGCGCAAGGGAGCTCGGGGCGTTCGGTTCCGACTTGGGAGTCGTGGCCTGTTTCTTCGAGACTCCGTGGAGCCGCGTCTCGCCCGCTCTCAAGGAATCTGACCAAGCATGGCTCTTGAACAACGCCGCCTTCAGCTTGCGCGCTTTGGGTCGATTGAGTGAGGCGCTTGAGCCGATGCGAGCCGGGCTGGAGATTTACATCACGCAGGAAAATTGGAACAACGCCGCCATCAGCGCCAGCAACCTGAGCGAGCTCGAGCTGACGCTGGGCGAGCTGGCCGTGGCGGTGGGCGATGCCGAACAGTGCGTGACCTACGCCGACCGCAGCGGCGATGTGTTTCGGCGGCTGAGCTCGCGCACGACCCATGCCGCTGCCCTACATCAGGCGAGCCGTCGGGCGGCGGCGGCGGCGCGGTTCCGCGAAGCCGAGCAGTTGCAGGCCGAGAGCCAGCCCGCCTACCCGTTGCTCTATTCGCTTGCGGGCTTCCGGTATTGCGACTTGGTTTTGACGGATGCGGAGCGAGAGGCGGCGAACGGGGAAGGAGCACTGAGGAAGGAAGAATGGATCGCCTTGTGCCGCGCCGTCGCCGTGCGCGCTGTGCAGACCCTCCAATGGGTGAACGACGCAAGAGCCGACCTCCTCAGCATCGCCCTCGACCACCTGACCCTGGGCCGCGCCGCGCTCTACGGGGCGATTCTTGAATCGCATAGCGACCGAGGTGAGCCGGCGCAACCCTCCTCCCCGCCACCCACGTCCGGAGAAAGTCAACGCGGATTCACCTCTGCAGCGACGGATCTTGACCAGGCCGTGTCAGGCCTCCGCCGCGCCGGCCAGCAGGACCAACTCCCGCGCGGCCTCCTCACCCGCGCTTGGCTGCGTGGTGTCACCGGCCAGCGCACCGGCCCCGAGAGCGCGCAGGGCGACCTGGACGAAGCGTGGGAGATCGCCGAGCGCGGGCCGATGCCGTTGTTCCTGGCCGACATCCACCTGTACCGCGCGCGACTCTTCTTTCGCGAAGCGCAGTACCCGTGGCAATCCCCTCAGCACGATCTGGCCGAGGCCCATCGCCTGATTTTCAAACACGGCTACTTGCGCCGGAAGGAAGAGCTCGAAGACGCTGAAAACGCTTTGAAGCACTTCGCGGAGGCGCCCGCACCATGAACTCTTCGCCGCGGGAGCGGCAACCGCCAGCGCTCCCTCCGCGAGCTCGTTACTCGTCGCGACGAAGTCCTCAGCGGCGGGACGCCGCTGGGGCCAGCCGGCGGGGACGCCGGCGTTCCATGACACTGCCGCTTGATGGCGACTCGGCTCGCTCACTTCAAACTCGCCACAAAAGTGGCAACTGCATTTGACCGCAGTCAATGACTGCCTGTACGACACGACGAAGATCCGCGCGCGACGGCTCATCCTCAGAACTCGACCCAGACTCCGCGGTTGAGCGAGCGCGCCTTGTCGTAGAGGAAGGCGGCGGAGGCCAGGTCTTCGATGGCCAGGCCGAGGGACTTGAAGAGGGTGAGCTCCTGCGGGGAGGTTCGGCCGGGGGCGGCGCCGATGAGCACTTCGCCCAGCTCGGCGCGGATGTGCGTCTCGTCGATGGCTCCTTCCACTTTCGCGAAGAGGTAGTCGCCGCTTTCGTTGACGGTGGACTCGCGGCGGTCGACGAAGAGGGAGCAGGCGGCCATGGTTTCGGAGTCGAGCTCGCGGGCCGCGGCGATGCTGGAGCCGACGGCGTTGATGTGCGTGCCGGGCGCGATCCACTCGCGTCGCAGCACCGGCACCCGGGAGCTGGTCGTGGTGACGATGATGTCCGCGCCGCGGACCGCTTCTTCCGCGCTGGCGGCGATGGTCTGCGGCGCCGGCCCCGCGCCCGTCCCTCCCCTGCTGTAGACGCGGACCTCGCGAATGGGACGCACGAGGGGGATGGCCTGCAGGTGCGCCCTGGCTTGCGCTCCCGATCCAAGGATGGCCAGCACGGAGGCGTCTTCCCTGGCCAGGAGCCGGGTGGCCACCGCGGAGACGGCCGCGGTGCGGATGGCCGTGACGGCCGCGGCATTCACGAAGGCCAGCGGCTCTCCGGTCTCGCCGCTGTGCAGGATCACCGCGCCGAGGTGCGTGTCCAGCCCCCTCTTCGGATTCTCGGGAAAGACGCACACTTCCTTCAGGG
>JBDTOZ010000821.1:0-9327 GCA_039932995.1 Acidobacteriota bacterium
TAGTCCACCGTCGCTCTCGCGAGGATCGGCCCCTCTGCCCTTCGCGGCTCTCGACTCGAGCGTGGCGAGAAAGCTCACACGGCTCACGGCTCACTCCTCGCGAGTGCCCGGAGGACTGAAGTCCACCGCTCCACAGAAAGTCCACCGCGATGAGCCATGGGGCGCGGGCATCCTGCCTGGCGCACTTCCCGCGTCAAATGGCCAAACTCCAGCCGGTGGACTGGAGTCCACCGCTCCCACAGCCGACACCGGTTCATGGCATGGCCGGTGCACTGCCGCCGAACGGAAACTACAGGAGTTGAACCGATGAGGAAGACACTCGTTGCCTTGATGGCCGTCGCCCTGGCGACCGCCGCATTTGCCCAGGAAGAAGGACCTGTCTCGGCTTCCGTGGCCAACCAGCCGAAAGGCTATACGGCCGCAATCGTGATCGAGCCGACCACCGGCCGGGTCCTGTTCGAAGACAATGCCGATACGCCCCTGCCGACGGCTTCCATGGCCAAGATGATGACGCTGCTCATCACCATGGACGAGATCAAGGCCGGCAATCTCCACTACGACACTCCGGTCACGATCTCGGCGCGCGCCAGCAGGATGGGCGGGTCGCAGGTCTACCTCCGTGCCGGCTCGGTCTGGCCGGTCAAGAATCTGCTGATTGCCACGATGGTGCACTCGGCCAACGACGCCGCGGCCGCGCTGGCCGAAAAGATCGGTGGCTCCAACGAGTCCTTCGCGGAGATGATGAATGCGAAGGCCGAAGAGCTCGGATGCAAGCACAGCCACTTCAACGACCCGCATGGGTTGCCTCCCTCCGATCCGAAGATGAACAACGTCATGAGCGCCCGCGATCTGGCCATCCTCGGGCAGGCACTCATGAAGTACGGCTTCATGCGCCAGCTCGCGGTCGTCCCGGAGATGGAGTTCCGCAACGGCACTCTCCAGCGCATCTACAACCCCAACCGTCTGCTCCGGTTCTACGAAGGAGCAACGGGCATCAAGACCGGCTACTCCGGACCCGCGGGTTTCTCGGTCACGGCTTCGGCCAGGCGCAACGGCATGGATCTGGTCTGCGTGGTCATGGGTGCGAAGACCTCTCGCGGTCCGGCCAGTTCGTTCGAGATCGCCGCCCTTCTGATGAACCGCGCCTTCACCGGCTTCAAGATGGTCACCCCCGTGACGCAGGGATCCGTCGTCGGACAGGCGCAGGTCACCGAGGGCCGAGCCAGCTCGGTGCCGGTCGTGGCTCCGCAGGACGTGAAGGCCTTGGTGAAGCGCGGTGAAGAGAAGGGCGTCAGCGTCAAGTTCAACGGCAACGCCATCACCGCGCCGGTGAAGAAGGGACAGCGCATCGGCACGATCGTCGTCTCCCGCGGCAACGAGACGCTGGCCACCATGCCGGCCGTGGCCGGTCAGGACGTGGCCAAACAGTCCTGGTGGAAGAGCTTCCTGCCGTTCTAATCGCGTTCCTTTCTGTGCGTGGGGTGCGCCTTGTCGGCGCGTGATGTTGCTGGTTACTGGTTGCTGGTTGCTCGCGGGGTTGGGCGCTGGGAAACTCCATCGCCAACCGCCAACCGCCAACCGCCCACGAAGCTCACTCGAAAACGACGCGCCGTCCATCGATTCGATGGCGGCGCGTTGCGAGTTTCTGGAGAGCTTCCACGTAGGCGGCGTGCTCCTGTTCGAGAATGCGCGCGCTGAGGGTTTGCGGCGTGTCGTCGTCGCGTACGGCGACCGGGCGTTGGACCAGGATCGGCCCGGCGTCGAGGTTCTCGTCGACGAAGTGGACCGTGCAGCCCGAGACCTTCACCCCGTACGCGACGGCCTGCGCCTGCGCGTCGACGCCGGGAAAGGCCGGCAACAGGGACGGGTGGATGTTCACGATGCGGTTCGGATAGCGTGCGATGAAGGACGCGCTGAGCAGGCGCATGTAGCCCGCCAGGGCGATCAGGTCCGGCCGCGCCTCGTCGAGCACGCGCAACACCGCTTCCTCGTGCGCGGCACGGCTGGCGAAGGTCTTGTGGTCGAGCACGTGGACCGGATCGCCGTACTGGCGAGCCCGTGCGATCCCTTGAGCCTCGGGGCGGTTGGAGATGACGCAGACGATTTCCGCCTGCAGGCTGCCGCTCTCGATCGCCTCGTGAATGGCCTGAAAGTTCGAGCCGCGTCCGGAGAGCAGGATGGCCAGTCGCATCATGACGCCCTAGCGTTGCGTTCCGTGTGCTGCGTCCTGTCCTAGAGCCATGACGCGAATCCGGCAGGGGGCGTGTCGTAGACGACGCGTCCGCTGCCGCGCACGACGTTGCCGACGAAATAAAACGGCTGGGCGATCTGGGTGAAGTGCCGGGCCACGCGATCGACCTCCTCCCGCGCCACCATCAGCACCATCCCCACGCCCATGTTGAAGACGCGCAGCATCTCCGCTCCATCGACGTTCCCTTTCTCCGCAAGATGCTTGTAGATCGGGAGCACCGGCCAGGAGCCGAGCTTGATGTGCGCGTCGAGCGTCTCGGGCAACACCCGCGGGACGTTGTCGGTCAGGCCGCCGCCGGTGATGTGGGCCATGGCGTGCAGCGCTCGGGACTCGACCAGGGGCAGCAAAGGCTTCAGGTACGAGAGGTGCGGCTGGAGGAGCACTTCCCCGACTTTGCCAATTCCGGGGAGGATGGTCTGGTAGTCGTGACCGAGCTGGTCGAGGAGGATGCGCCGCGCCAGCGAGTAGCCATTGGTGTGCAGGCCGGCGGAGGGGAGGGCGATGAGGATGTCGCCCTCGCGGACGGTTTTCCCGTCGATGAGGTTGGGAGTGTCGACGACACCGAGGATGAAGCCGGCCACGTCGTAGTCATCGTCGCCGTAAAAGCCGGGCATCTCGGCGGTCTCGCCGCCGATGAGCGCGCAGCCGTTCTCCTTGCAGGCTCGCGCCATTCCGCGGATGACGTCGGTCATCACCGGAGGACGCAGCTTGCCGGTTGCGTAGTAATCGAGGAAGAACAAGGGCCGTGCGCCCTGCACGAGGATGTCGTTCACGCAGTGCGAGACCAGGTCGTAGCCGACCGTGTCGTGAACCTTCATCGCCTGCGCCACGCGCAACTTCGTCCCCACGCCGTCGGTGGAGGAGACCAGGATGGGCGCCTCCATCCCCTCGAACGTCCCGCGGAAGAGGCCCCCGAAGGAGCCGATGTCGGAAAGGACGCCGGGAGTGTAGGTGTCGCGCGCGATGCGACGCACCTCCCGGAGAGCCTCATCCTGAGCGTCGATGTCGACGCCCGATTCTTTGTAGGTGGCCACGGGGCGAGGATATAACGAAGTGCGGAGCGGTGAGCGGTGGGGGGAGCGGAGCGCGGAGAGCGGAGCCGCACTACAATCCCGCCCGTGGCTCAAGCGCTCCTCATCTCCACCCTCATCACCATCGCCGGTCTCATCGCCACCATCGTGATGGGCTTCCGGGCCACGCCGGCGCATGTGGCCGATCACATCATCACGGCCATCGTCACGGTCGTGGTGGGGCTGTTCTCGCAGTCCATGACCATGTTCTTCTTCATCGGCACCGGGAAAGAGCTCAAGGACGCGTCGAATCAGGACGCGACGGTGGTCCAGCGGACGAAGGCGTTCAAGAGCGGAGTCTTCCCCGCGGCTATGTGGGCCATGACCACCATCATGGTCACGTTCATCACCGGCGGCGGCGTGGGAATGGGCAAGACGCCGATCTGGCTGCACAACGCACTGGCCACGCTCTCGATCGTGATGTTCGCACGCGCCTACTGGATCCAGATCCGGGCCATGAACGAGAACGCCACGTTGATGGAGCGATATCTTCGCGATACGGACTGACGGGGGATCGCCCCCGAATTTCTTCGCGCGACGCGAAGATTTGCAGCGGAGCATTGGAGCGCCGGCGTCCTCGCCGGCTGGCCCGTGGGCGTCTCGCCCGCGAGCCTTGCCGCCCTGTGGAGCGGTGGACTTTAGTCCACCGGGCACTCGCGACGCGCGTGCCGAAGCCGGGTGAGGCGCTCGGGACGGCCGTGTCGGGAGCCTCGTTGAGTGAGCGTCGCCGCGACGGCAGAGGGGAAGTGTCTCGCGAGAGCCTGGCAGGCTAAAGCCTACCCTCCACAGGCACGCCTCCCGAACCCGCGGCCCGCTTACTCCGGCTACTCGGGCGTGTGTCTCAGCCTGGACTCGATGCGCCGGTCCGGGACGAGCCACATCAGCGCCACGATGACGTAGAGCGCGTCGGCGATCGAGGGACGCACGAAGGCCAGCAGGATGCCCGAGAGATAGAGGATCGGGGAGAGGATGCCTTTGAAGTCGCTGCCCACCGCCTGAGCGAGGACGGAGCGGTTGCCTTCATGGGCAATGATGCGGCTCTGCAGGATCTTGTAGGCGATGGCCGCGGCCAGCAGGACCACCCCGTAAATGGCCGTCGGAAAGGAGGCGAAGTGATTCTCCCCCATCCACGAGGTGACGAACGGAACCAGTGAGAGCCAGAAGAGCAGGTGCAGGTTCGCCCACAGCACGCCCCCGCTTACATGTTTCGTGGCGTGGAACATGTGATGGTGGTTGGTCCAGTAGATCCCCAGGAACACGAAGCTGAGCAGATAGAGCAGGAGCGTGAAGACCGTGGGGCGGATCGAGATCCAGTCCGAGCCGTGGGGAACCTTGAGCTCGAGAACCATGATCGTGATCAGGATGGCGATCACGCCGTCGCTGAAGGCTTCCACTCGCGTGGTGGTCATCCCGTTCCCTTCCGACATGCTCTCGGCGTCCTTTCGTCACTCTCCCGCGATCACGCGCTCATAGAGCTGGCGATACTTGGGAACGATCTTCTGCTCGTCGAAACGTTCGACCGCGATCTCCCGGGCGCGTTTCCCCATCTGGCGGCGGAGGGGATCGTTGCGGAGGATCTCGATGCCGCGGGAGGCCATCCCTTCCACGTCGCCGACTTCCAGCAGGTACCCGGTCTCGCCCCCCACGACCACTTCCGGCAAGCCGCCGGTGTTCGTGGCGATGACGACGACTTCGGAGGTCATGGCCTCGAGGGCCGCCATGCCGAACGACTCGGACTCGGAGGGAAGCAGAAAGAGATCGCACGCGCCGATGACTTCCTCGAGGTTGGGGACGTTGCCGAGGAAGAGCACGCGGTCGCGGAGATCGTGGGTCCGTGCGAAGGCTTCCACCCGCGAGCGCTCGGGACCATCGCCGATCATCAGCAGCCGGCTGGGGACCTCGGCGGCAATGCGCTTGAACGTCTCCACCACGTCCATGACCCTCTTCACCGGGCGGAAGTTGGAGACGTGACAGACCAGCTTCTCGCCTGGGCCGCTGAAGGTGTTGCAGAAGTCGCTGCCCGCCCGCCGGAAACGTGCCGGGTCGACGAAGTTCGGCACGACCTCGATGGCTTTGTCGGTCTGAAAGTTCTTCGTCGTCTCCTCTTTCAGCCACTGCGAGACCGCGGTCACTCCGTCCGACTCCTCGATCCCGAACTTGGTGATCGGCAGATAGCTCTCGTCGCGCCCGACCAAAGTGATGTCCGTTCCGTGCAGCGTGGTGATGACCTTGATGTTGGAGCGGAGGATCTGTTTGGCCAGATAGGCGCTGATGGCGTGCGGGATCGCGTAATGGACGTGCAGGATGTCCAGCCGCTCATACGCCGCCACCTCCGCCATCTTCGTGGCCAGGGCCAGCGTGTAGGGCGGATAGGGATCGAACAGCGGATACGGCGTGACGTTGACCTCGTGAAAGTGAACGCGCTCGTGCAGCACGTTCAGCCGGGAAGGCATGGCGTAGCTGATGAAGTGTACGTCGTCGCCATGCTTGGCCAGAGCGATGCCGAGCTCCGTGGCCACGACGCCGGAACCGCCGAAAGTGGGATAGCAGGTGATGCCGATTCTCATTGTTGTTCAGCGCGCAGAGCGCACCGTCCCCTGCGCTCTGATGCTCATACCTCTCTCCCCGAGTATGCGCCGATCAGGTCGTCGACGCGCGGGGGTTGTTTGCTGACATAGGCTTCCCCATAGGGAGCTCCGATGAGGGCACCGAAGTGCTTGCCGCGGGCTTCGATCATCTGCAGGAACTTCGGATCGGAGATGAACGTGCCGGGCTCTTTCGACTTCGGATCGTGGAACTGGGACTTGTACGCGGCCACGGCGCGCATTTTGGTCTTCCAGTGATCGGTGACGTCGACTACCAGAGACGGCGGGAACATGTAGTTCTGCAGGTAGTACAACACGGCCTGCGGGCGATGCGCGGCGAGGCCGGTCTCGAGGGCCTTCAGCCCCGCGTAAAACCAGGCGTCGGTGACCAGGCGGCCGGTCCGCGTGTGATCCGGATGACGGTCGTCGGGGTAGGGCGCGATCAGGAGCTTCGGCCGGCAGCGGCGGATGACTTCGATGAGCTCCAGCTCCTGCTCGCGGCCGGTCCGGAGGTTGCCGTCGCCGAAGTCGAGCATCTGGCGGAAGGTGGCGCCGAGGGCCTTCGCGGCCGCCTGGGCTTCGCGTTTGCGCGTTTGCACCGTTCCTCGCGTTCCCATCTCACCACGGGTCAATTCGAGGAGGCCGATGCGCAACCCGTCACGCACACACTTGGCCGCCGTCCCGCCGCACGAGAGCTCCGTATCGTCGGGATGGGCGCTGATGAAGAGGACGTCTACCTGTTCAATGTTCATTTTTCAGTCTACGCGCGGGACCAGTTCGGGTCATCGAGTCGTCGAGTCGTCGGGTCTTCGAGTCGTCGAGTCGTCGAGTCGTCGAGTCGTCATGTCTTAGTCGCACAGTCTCACAGTCTCACAGTCTCATAGGAAACCATCCGGTCGCACCTATGAGACTGTGAGCCTATGAACCTATGAGGCCAGTCGACGAGACTTACAAACTCACCACCTTGAAGAATGCGCAATCCGGTTCCACTTCTTCGATGACGCGTTCGATCACTTCGTTGCCGTACTGGCAGACGTAGGCGAACCAGCTCACGACGCGATCCTGGACCTGACGGTCGGGGTAGAGCGTCGCGACGAGCTCGCGAAGGGCCGTGTAGCGCTCGCGGTCTTTACGGACCAGCCCTTTCACCGCCCGTTCCGCAAGTTTGTCGAAGTGGAATTCGAGATGTCCGATCGATTTTCGGATCGAGCCGGCCAGGGAGTGATCCGCGGGCAGAGCGAGCTCGCCGATCTCTTCGACGCGTTTCAGCAACTCACGTTTCCCCTGGTTGCAGAGCTCGCGGATGCGCGCCACGCCCTCGGGCTCGTGTGCGGCGAGGATCTGGTCCGTCGAGTCGAAGACCTCCGCGGGGTCGATGCCGTAGCGCTCGAACGCGCGCACGAGACGCTTCGGCGCCACCAGCACGTGGCCGCGCAGTGCGATGCGTGGCTGGGCGATGCCGAGGAGCTCGTGCAGGACGTTCACCTGAGCGTAGTAGGCGACCTCCGCCGGGCCGCCAAGGAAGAGGTCGGGCTGAAAGACGAAATCCTGCAGCAGGGGACGCGTGAGTGCGGAGGTCGAAGTCCGTTCAGGCGCCGCGGGACGATCGGCATTCAGCAACTGGCGGTTGTCGCGTTCGTCGAGCTCGTACAGCAAGGTGTACTGGTCGTTCTCACGCGGAATGATCTGTTCCGCGTAGCCGGCGGCCTGCAATTCTTCCGCGCGGTCGTGCAGCACGCGCTGGATGCGCTCGTGCTGTGTGCGGATCTTCTCGAACAGCGGTGCGCCGGCGCGGCGCAGCTCCGGCAGGAGGCTGTCCACGAGAATGATCTCGCTCCCGAACGTGGAGGCGATCAACTCCGCGAACGAGTCGCCGAAGGTGATCCCCGGACGCAGCCATTGCGGGCGCGGCAGCTCGTACGCCGCCAGGAGCTGCGTGGTGAGCTCCTCGGGAACCGGCAGAGGCCCGACGACCGGTCTGGCGTGAGCACCGCCATCTCCGCGCACCGCGCGGATGCGGAGCAGATCCACCTGCCGTTTGGCGACCGGGACGCTCAGCGTGGCCACTTCGTCGTAGTCGTGATCCTCGGTGGCCAGCCAGAAAAATGCCGTGACCGGAATGCCCTGCTTCTCCAGGTCGCGCTTGATGCGGACCAGCGAGGCCAGCTTGGCCAGCGTGTAGAGGGGGCCGCCGGCGAACCCGGTCTGCTGGCCTGCGATGAGGGTCCGGGTCTGGCCCGAGGCCCAGCGGGCGAGCTGATCGCCGACGAACAGTCCCCAGCGCTGGTTCGATCGCTCCAGCGCTTCAACGAGCGGGGCAACCGTTGTCCGGGCACCCGCCTTTCGAGCAGGGAGGGTTCCGGTCTGGCGGGGCAGAAAGCGCTCATCGCCGCCCAGCCAGTCGAGGACGAACCGGTTCATGCCCGGATACTTTGCGAGCGGCACCCTCATGCGTTGCGGCTCCCCACGAGGATCAGGCGGGGCGCGGAAGGATCGTACGGCGAGCCGTCGAAGTCGCCGAAGGCGGCGCGGATGGAGAGGTCGGAGGCGGCAAACATCGCGGAAATCTCGTCGAGATCGTATCCCCGCACGCGCTCCAGATAGCGCTTTTCACCAATCGTGATCCGTTTGTTGAACGATCGGTCATGGGGGTCGAACCACCGCTCGATCCGCACGGTGCCGGTCGGGGTCTCCTTCGTCTCGCGAATCACCAGCTTGTCCAGCTCGCGCTGCACGTTCAGGTAGTCGAACAGGAACTGCGCCCCGGGCGCGAGCACACGGGCCATCTCGCGCACGACCTGCTGGTTCTCGTCCTCGGTCGCGAAGTAGCCGAAGCTGGTGAAGAAGTTCACCAGCCCCTCGAAGACGTCGTCGCAAAACGGCAGGTGCCGCATGTCCGCGCGCACGACCGGCATCGATCCATATTCCGTGATGCCGGTGCGCAGCAGGACGTAGGAGAGGTCGCAGCCCACTGCGTGATAGCCGTGCGCCTGCAACTCCTGAATGTGCCGCCCCATCCCGCAGGCGAGATCGAGCACGGGCCCGTCGATGCGGCCACACTGCTCACGGAAGAACGCCACCTGCTGGCGAGCCTCGTTCGCGTCACGGTGAGCGTAGAGCTCGAGGTACTCCTCGCCGAACCACTCCTGGTACCAGGTCATCTGCGGCGGGAGTCTATCTCTTGGTTGGCGGTTCTCGGTTCGGTTGGCGGTTGACGGTTGGCGGTTGGCGGGGGAGCGCGGTTCGGTTGGCGGTTGACGGTTGACGGTTGGCGGGAGAACGCGGAACGCGGAGCGCGTAGCGCAGAACACAGAACACGGAACCAAGAAGAAACACGAACAGGAAAAGACGAAATGCGGAACCCTCCCCGCCAACCGCCAACCGCCAACCGCCAACCGCCAACCGCCAACCGCCAACCGCC
>JBDTOZ010000822.1:0-13588 GCA_039932995.1 Acidobacteriota bacterium
CGGCGTACCTTTTCTCGCCTGCCTCGATGCGGAGCGGGAGGCGGTTCTGCAGAGGCGGCAGCGGACAGGTGGCGAAGTGGGTGAAGGCGCAGGGCGGGTTGTAGGCCTTGTTGAAGTCGATCGTCACCTTCCCGTCCTTGGCCGGGGCCGCGTAGAGATAGCGGCCTGCCGGATAGGTCATGTCGGCGCTGGTCTTGTCGCGGAAGATGATGAAGTAGTCGGTCTCTCCATCCTCGAGGACGGGATCGAGGCGGTACTCCTGACCTTCGAGCTCGAACGTCAGTGAGCCGGGCGAGATGCTGTCCGAGGTGGCGCCGGTCACGTCGGTGATCGGAATCCGTTTCGGTGGGTGGTAGGCCTCGAAGCGGGCCTCGACGCGCCATTTCGGATCGACCGGGAAATACTCCAGTCCCTTGAACTGCGTACGGGTCGGGGAGTCCGCGTCTTTGACGCGCAGTCCGTAGCGCTCGCCGCGCTTGATGACGTTGAAGCGGACGCTGCCCATCTGCACGATGGTCGGACCGGCCGGATCGGCGTCGTTCCTCAGCTCCACGTCGCCGGCGACCGGCTTGCCCTCCACGGTCATGGTGGGGTCGGGATGCAGTGTGTTCTTGTCGCCCGCTCGCGTGAGGCGCACCGGCGCGACGCCTTCCTTGTTCAGCGTCACGGCGTTCTCCCCCTCGGTCAGCCAATGCAGGCCGATCAGCGTGAGCCAGCCGTCTTCCGCGTGCAGCCGCTGATCCCGTCGTGTCTTCCAGGCCTGAACGTCTTTCTGATGAGCGAGGTCGATTTTCTTCTCCTGCGGGCGACACCCGGCCACGAGGGTCAGGGCCAGAGCGAGCGCGACGATCGGTTTCATGCGGGTAGCATAGCGCGCAGTGGTTTTCATTTCGGGAACAGCGGTGTCAAAGAAACGTGGCCGAAGTCGCATCGTTTCCGGTTGCCGAGGTGGAGCGTGAAGACGTGATCACGCCTCTCGGAGGGGAACAGCGGTTGCTGGCCGCGGTCCGCGCGGGCGACACGGACGCCGCGGAGGAACTGGTCGAGAGAACGTACTCGGCCGTATTTGCGTCGGTTTACCGGCTGTGCGGCGACCGTGACCTCGCCGCGGATCTGACCCAGGAGACGTATCAGAAAGCATGGGCCGCGCTGAAGGGATTCGACGGAAGGTCGCAACTCTTCACCTGGCTTTACCGTATCGCCTACACGACGTTTCTCAACCACATCCGCCGTCCGCGGAGGATGACGTCGCTCGACGAGCCGGATGCAATTGAAGTACGCGACGAACGTCCGGGAGCGGAAGAAGTGCTCTCCGGCGCCGAGGAGGCGGAACACCTCCGCGAGGCAGTCATGAAACTCCCCGAAGACTTGCGCTTTACCGTCACCGCGCACTTCTGGGGAGGGCTGCCGGTCAAGGAAATCGCGGGCATCGAGAAGATCACCACGGTGGCCATCCGCAAGCGATTGCACAAGGCCTTCACGTTGATCGAGGCGATGCTCGCAGAGGAAGTGCGATGAATCCCAAGCGCAGAGCTGAGCTCCAGCGGAAGTTGTCCCTGAACGCCGTCCCGCGCCCGCCGGCCGGGCTGGTGGAGCGGATCAAGGCGGACATTCCCCAGTACCTCGAGATCGAAGCGGAGCGCCGCAGGTTTTCCGGGGCGATCGCGTTCAACATGCGCGTGGCCGCGTCGATCCTGTTTCTGCTCACCTCGGTGGCCGTGACCTTCTATCTCGTCTCACCCAAAACGGAAACGTCGGGAACGAGCAGCAACGCGGTGTTCGCTCCCGCCAAACGGGAGCTGCCGCGTGCGGCGGCGGCTCCGACCCAGGAAGTGCGTCTGGACATCGCCCAGGAGTCCGGCCTGCCGGTGCCGCCGCCCGCCGCGCCGCGGGTGGTGCCGCCCTCCGAGATCCAGTCGCGAGTTCAGGCGGAACGCTCTGGCGAGGAAGCGGATGACCAGCGGGCGGCACGCCGTTTCGCCCGCGAGCCCGAATCTCCACGCGACGAGCAGGTTGCCGATGGAGTCGAGGGTGGAGTCGTAGGCGGAGTGGAAGGTGGCGTGGCCGGCGGGATGGTCGGAGGTGTGGTTGGCGGGCGCGCGGAGCAGGCGCAGGTGGCCGACTCGACGTCCGCCCGCAACGAAAGAGCCAACGCCCCGGCCCCGTTCGTGGCAGACGCTCAGCCGGCCCCTTCGGTCATCGCGGCTCCTGCGTCTGCTAAGGCGCGTCCGCGAGCTGCTGAAGAACCAATGAGTGTGACGGCAGGTGCGCCGTCTCTGTCGATGGTCCGCGAAGCGAAGGCGGCCGGTGTTTCGTATGCGAAGAAGGATCACATCTTCGGCATCTCCGTCGATCCGGCCGCCTTTCAGCGCATCCGGGCCGTGCTCGAGAACGGTCAGCAGCCCGACCCTGCGAGCGTCGACGTGGAAGGCCTCGTGAACTACTTTGCGGCGGCCGCCTCCAAGCCACCGCGGAGCGGAGTGGCGCTGGAAGTGGAGGCATCGCCCGCGGCCATCGAGGCGGCCGGCGATCATGCCGTGCTCCGTTTCACCGTCGATGCCGCCAGGGCGAAAGACATTCCCGGGGGCTCGCTGCCGCCGGTCGCCACCGATGCGCGTGTGGAAGTGAAGTTCAACGATCGTGTGGTGGCCAAGGCCAATCTCATCGGCGATGGCTCCTCGCTTCCCCTCGAATCGGTCCTGCTGTCCGGCTCGTCCGTCACGGGGATCTATGAAATGGAAATGCGACCGCACCTGCAGGCCAGTCAGACGATCGCCACGATCAGTCTGCGCTACACGTCGCTGCCGTCGGGCCGCAAGGAGACGGTCGTGAAGAAGATCCTCGCGCAGGATCTGGCCAAGGGCTGGACGCGCGCCACACGCCGCCACCGTCTCTCCTCCCTCGGCGCCGTCTGGGGCGAGACGCTGAAAGGCACCATCGGGGCGGGCGCCGTCGCTCGCCGCGCCGAGGAACTGGCCACGCAGACCAACGATCCCCTGGCGCGCGCGCTGGCCGCGGCCGCGAGCGCGTCCGCGGACGGGGAAAAGTAGGGATCGCAGGGGCGATCACGACACTCGTCCCGTCGCCAGGATCCCGGCGCTTACCGCTTCTTGCCGCCTCCGAATTTGCGGATGGAGGCAAAGTGGACGTTGAAATAGTTGGCCGCGGCGCGGAGCGCCTTGCCGACGGCACCTCCGTCTTTCGAGGGGATGTCCTCGATGGCCAGTCTCATATGGGGCGGCAACTTGCTCCTGCAGCGACGGCAGAGTGCGGTGCCGAAGGTTTTGTCGAGATCGCAGCGTGGGCATTGCCGCTTTTCCGAAAGAGCGTCGAGCTGCTTCTTGTCGAGGTGCATTGAAACTTATTTTATACAGGAAGACCGTGGCACGTACAGCATTGGGGTTAGAATCCGCGCCCGCAGCAGAGGAGACACCGCATGAGCGAGCGCGTCGAGTTCTCATCCAACGGTCACACCTGCCAGGGAGCGTTTTCCGCTCCTGCCTCGGGGAAGGGTCCGGGCGTGGTGGTCATTCAGGAGTGGTGGGGCCTGGTGCCGCACATCGAAGATCTGGTGGACCGTTTCGCAGCCGAGGGATTCTGCGCCATCGCTCCCGACCTCTATCACGGCAAGACCACCAAGTCGCCGGACGAAGCCGGCAAGCTGCTCATGGAGCTCGACGTGGAGCGCGCGGGTAAAGAGATCGCCGGCGCGGGCGCGTATTTGCTGGCGCTTCCCGAATGCTCCTCGATCAAGTACGCGGTGGCCGGCTTCTGCATGGGCGGAGCGCTCGCGCAGTACGCGGCCACGTCCGATGCCGAGCACGTCGGCGCGGCGGCGAGCTTCTACGGCGGGTTCAAGAAGGTCAGCCCGCAGTGGGAAAAACTCGAGAGTCCGATCCTGCTGATCTACGGCGAGAACGACAACGGAGTACCGCCCGAGCAGGGACGCGCGCTGGCGGAAACGCTTCGCAAGTTGGGCAAACAGGTGGAACTGGTGATCTATCCCGGAGCGACGCACGCGTTCTTCAACGACGCGCGCCCCGAGGTGTACCACCCGGATGCAGCCGCGGATGCGTGGCGGCGGATGGTGGAGCTGTTTCGCCGGCAGCTCTGAAAAGAGTGGGCTGTCGAGCAAGGAGGAGGGCTGAAGGATGAAGGATGACCCGCTGAACCGCGTCCATCGTGGCACTAGTGTCGTGTCCAGGTTGAAAGCGTGGGTGATTTGCGAGCGCCGGTGGGCCGGATGCGAGACGCCGCGACGAAGCGATGCGGGTTCATCGTTGAGGAGCGGCGACGAAGCAGACGGCTCGCCGCCGCCGCAAAGCACCCCCGATTTCAGCCTGGACACGACACTAGAGTCCATCCGTCATGCGTCATCCCTGAGCCTTGACCTCCGCGGAGCCGAAGCAGGGGAGCTCTCTGCCGCTGGCGCAGAAGATCGCATTTGCGGCGATCGTCCTGTTCTGCGTCACGCCGTGGTGCTCGCCTCCGATCGCGCTGGCGCTGGGCCTGGTGCTGGCGCTGACCATCGGCCATCCCTACAAGACCGCGAAGGCCACCAAGCTGTTGCTGCAGGCCTCGGTGGTCGGCCTCGGGTTCGGGATGAATCTGCAGAAAGTGGTCGCGGCCGGCCGCACGGGTGTGCTCTTCACGCTGGCCACCATCGCCGGAACGTTGCTGCTGGGCTGGGCCATCGGGCGGGCACTGAAGGTCAGCCGGGGGACCGCACACCTGATCTCGTCCGGCACGGCCATCTGCGGCGGCAGCGCCATCGCCGCGGTGGGGCCGGTCATCGGTGCCACCGACGAGGAGATGTCGGTCTCGCTCGGCACCGTGTTCATCCTCAACTCCATCGCCCTGTTCGCCTTTCCGCTGATCGGTGCGGCACTGCATCTCTCGCAGACCCAGTTCGGAGTGTGGGCGGCCATCGCCATCCATGACACGAGCTCCGTGGTCGGCGCGGCGTCGAGTTACGGAGCGGAGGCTCTGCAGATCGCCACGACGGTGAAGCTGGCCCGCGCGCTCTGGATCGTGCCGCTGACGATCGGCACCGCTTTCGCGTTCCGCCGCAAGAGCCGCGTGGTCCTTCCGTGGTTCATTCTGTTCTTCGTCGTGGCCGCGGTGATCCGCACCTACATTCCCGAGCCCGCTGTGGTGTGGGACTTTCTCGTGCGTGTGGCGCGCATCGGCTTGACCGTCACGCTCTTCCTGATCGGTGCCTCCTTGTCGCGGCGCAGTCTGGCGGCCGTGGGCGTCCGTCCGTTGATCCTCGGCGTCGTGCTGTGGCTGCTCATTTCCGCGGCCGGGCTCTGGGCCGTGCTGGCCACGCTGGGCTGAGCGGTCCTCCGCGCGACGTGAGGAGTTCTGCGATGGGATCGGAAGCGCAGCTTACAATCGCCTCCTCATGTCCGACGAAGTCCTTCAAGGCGATCTGGCGGCGTTTCGTCTGCCGGCGGTGCTCACGTTTCTGAGCAACGGCCGGAAGAGCGGTACGTTGAGTCTCACGCTGGAGGACAAGGAAGCGCTGTTGTTCTTCGATGATGGCGCGCTGGTCTTTGCCGGCTCGAACCAGGAATCATTTCGACTGGGTGCCATCCTGCTGCGCAAGAAAAAGATCACTCCGGAGCAGGGGGCGCGCATCAACGAGCTGATGCTGCGCGAGGCGGGACGCTACGGCGATCTGGCCGTGCAGGAGAGTGTGCTCACCGAGGAGCAACTGCGCGATTTTCTCAAGGTGCAGGTGTCGGAGATCGTCTATGACGCCTTCGTCTGGGACGGCGGCCGTTTCTCGTTCTTTCAGGACACGTCGCTGCCGTCGTACGCGGTGACGATCGCCATCGATCTGCCGAACTTGATCATGGAGGGAGCGCGCCGGATCGACGAGTGGGCGCAGTGTCTGCGACTCCTGCCCGACAAGTCGGTGGTCTTTCGCGTGGTGGCCACGCCACGGGACGAGAAGATCACGCTGACGGTGGACGAGTGGAAGATCCTGTTTCTGATCAACGGTCAGCGCTCGCTGGCGGAGCTCTGTGCGGACACCGACGAGCCGCTGCGGATCTACCGCGTCATCTACGGCTTGTATGCGAACAAGTTGATCGAGAAGGTGCGTGGCGCGCGCACGGAGACGGGAAACACCGGCAGGCACGAGGCCATCGATCCGGTGGACGACACGATCCGCCAGAGCAGCCCTCGTTTCGGCGCGGAGTCGACGCTGCGCGAGACACCCGAGGACGATACGAGCCTGCTGCTCTCCACCGAAGGCCGGCTCGCGTACGAAGACGTGGTCCATCCGGCCATCGCCCAACTGCGCTTCGAGTCCGATCAACCGCCCGCCCGCGTGATCGCGCTGACGGAGCTCGAATACCTCGTCGGCCGCCACCGCGACAACGCCATCCAGGTGGCCGACCTCGGCGTCTCCGGCTTCCACGCCCGCATCTATCGAAGCGCCGAGGGCTACGTCATCGAAGACCTCAAGAGCCGCAACGGAACCTGGGTCAACAACGTCCGCATCTTCGAGACCACGTTGACCAGCGGCGACCGTGTACACGTGGGCTCGACGGACATGATCTACGAGCTCCTCTTCGCCACCGAAGCCTCCTCCTGACGACGACGCTCCCGTCCGCTGCTAGACTCCGCGATCATGTCAGAGCGAGACCGGCTGTCGGGCGATGTCCAGCCCTGGCGCAACTGGGGACCCTACCTCGCCGATCGGGCCTGGGCCACGGTGCGCGAGGACTACAGCGCCAACGCGGATCCGTGGGCGCACTTCCCTCACGATCATGCGCGCTCGCGCGCGTACCGCTGGGGAGAGGACGGCATCGCCGGGTTCTGCGACCGCTATCAGATCCTCTGCTGGAGCATGGCTTTCTGGAACGAGCGCGATCCCATTCTCAAGGAGCGCTACTTCGGTCTCGTGCCCACCGAGGGGAACCACGGTGAGGACGTCAAGGAACAGTACTTCTACGTCGACGGATTGCCCACCCATGCCTATCAGCGGATGCTCTACAAGTATCCGCAGCACGAATATCCGTACGGGCAGCTCATCGAGGAGAACCGGCGACGCTCGACGCTGGATCCCGAATTCGAGCTGATCGATACCGGCGTCTTCGACGGCGGACGGTACTTCGACATCGAGATCGAGATCGCCAAGGAAGACGCGGAGTCGATGGTCTTCCGGATCACCGCGCACAATCGCGGGCCCGAGACTGCACCGCTCCACCTCATCCCGCAGCTTTGGTACCGCAACACGTGGGCGTGGCACGGCCGCACCGTCACTCCGCAGATCCGCGAGCTGAATGGTGTGGGGCTGGTCGCCGACGACACGGATGCTTCCGCCTTGACGGGCCTCCTGCGCGACACGCGTCTCGGTCCGCGTGTGCTGGAAGTGCCGGGAGGAGCGCGCATGCTCTTCACCGACAACGAGACCAACGCCGCGCGCGTGCACGGGCCGGGTCACGCCTCACGCAGTCTTTTCGTGAAGGACGCCTTTCACCGCTCCATCGTGAACGGCGAGCACGAGGCCACCAACCCTTCTCATCTCGGCACGAAGGCCTGCGCCTGGGTGCGGCACGAGGTGGAGCCGGGGCAGTCGGTGGAGATGCTGATGCGGCTTCGGCCGCAGGATGCACGTCCCGTGGCCACGACCGAGGAACTGGGAGCGATGGTGGACTTGCGCCGGCGTGAGGCCGACGAGTTCTACGCCACCATCCATCCGGCAACCGCGTCGCCGGAAGAGCGCAACATTCAACGGCAGGCCTTCGCGGGCATGCTCTGGACGCGGCAGAGCTATCTCTTCGACGTCGACGTCTGGCTGGACGGAGACGATCCGGCGCAGCCCCCACCCGAGGCCCGGCACCGCGGACGTAACCATCGCTGGCGCCATCTCAACTCGATGCGCATCCTCTCCATGCCCGACAAGTGGGAGTACCCCTGGTTCGCGGCGTGGGATCTGGCCTTTCACTCCGTGGTCTTCGCGCTCATCGATCCCGAGTTTGCGAAGGAACAGCTCTGGCTGATGCTGTTCGAGCAGTTCCAGCATCCGAACGGACAGATCCCGGCCTACGAGTGGGAGTTCTCCGATCTCAATCCGCCCGTGCTGGCTTGGGCGGTCTGGCGCGTCTACAACATGGACCGCATCCGCAGCGGCAAGGCCGATACGGACTTTCTGGAGAAGTGCTTTCACAAGCTGCTCCTGAACTTCACCTGGTGGGTGAACAAGGTGGACCGCGAGGGGAACAACGTCTTCGAGGGCGGGTTCCTCGGCCTCGACAACATCGCCGTCTTCGACCGCAGCAAGCCTCTGCCCGGCGGAGCGGTGCTCGAGCAGAGCGACGCCACCGGTTGGATGGGCATGTTCTCGCTGGTGATGATGCGCAGCGCGCTGGAGCTGGCGCAGCAGAACGCGACCTACGAAGGCCTGGCCACGAAGTTCTTCGAGCACTACGTCTACATCGGCGCGGCCATGAAGATGATGCACGGCAATCGCCGCCTGTGGGACGACGCCGATGGTTTTTTCTACGACGTGCTGCGCTGGCCCGACGGATCGGTGGTGCCTTTCTGTGTGCGCTCGCTGGTGGGCCTCATCCCGCTTTACGCCGTGGAGCGGCTGGAGGGGAAGTGGATCGAGCCGTTCCCCCTGTTCCGCACGGACCTGGACTGGTTCCTCCAGTTCCGCCGCGATCTGGTCGAGCAGTGTGTGACCACGGTCCGCCGCGGCGACGATTTCACGCACGTGCTGGCGGTCGTCGATCAGGATCAACTGCAGCAGTTGCTGGCCCGCGTCGTCGATCCCGACGAGTTCCTCTCCGCATACGGCATGCGCAGTCTGAGCAAGGTTCACGAGCAGCATCCGTTTCGCTTCGACAGCGCCTCGGTCGAATACGAGCCCGCCGAGGCCAAGGGATTTCTGAAGGGCGGCAACAGCAACTGGCGCGGACCGGTCTGGTTTCCAACGACCTTTCTCATGATCGAGACGCTGCGCAAACTGGAGAAGGCCTTCGGCGACGAGATCCAGGTGACGGTGCGCGAGCCGATGCCCCCGGCACCGGTCACGGACAGCGATGCGGCGTCGCGCGCCAGCGAAGGCATCGGAGCGGGCGCGGGACACCGCGCCCGCGGCATGAACCTGGGCGGACCGACGCCGCCGCCCGCCGCGAACATCGGCCTGACCGGCCTGGCCTCCACGCTGGCCGAGCGCCTCATTGGAATCTTCGTCCCCGACGCCGACGGCTATCGCCCCGTCTATGGCCCGCGCGGGTCGCGCAAGGCGGAGCTCTTCGCCCACGATCCCCACTGGCGCAATCTCGTGCTCTTCCACGAGTACTTTCACGGCGACACCGGAGAAGGCCTGGGCGCCTCTCACCAGACCGGCTGGACGGGGCTGGTGGCCAACCTCATCGACGAGTGGAGGAAGTAAGGCCCCTCGTAGAGGAGCGCCGGCGTCTCGCCGGCTGGATGTGCGGTGTCCCGCCGCGGGAGGGGGAAGCGTGCCTCGCGAGATGCTCGTGTTTGGCAACGGGCACGCGGCGCAGGCGAGGACGCCTGCGGGCCAGCAGGCGAGACGCCTGCGCTCCACGCGAGGAAGAAACGCCCGCCGCTGACCACTACAACGTAGCCGTGCGCGACGGACGTTGATGGGCCATGAAGGCCTCGGCGGAGGGTGTGTGGAAGAGCTCCAGCTTCTCCGCGTCGTCGTCCATCACCGGCGTGAGCGCCGTGTCCATGTACTCGAAGCGCTTGGGGTCGCGCTTGATGCGGTTGTAGATCAGGCGGAGGCCGGCATAGGTCCTGGCCCAGCGACCGAGCTTGGCGATCGACTCGATGAAGTAGCTCGGGTAGAACTTCCAGGCGGGGACGATGGGGAAGCCGGGGCGGCGGTCGCGGCGGAACTTGTAGCGGAACAGGCCGGCCTCCAGCGGATGCACGCCTTCGATGTGGATCGAGCCGCCGAACCAGGTCATCAACAGGATGGCGTTGCTGGCGCTGGCGCGTTTGGCCACCAGCCGGCGCAGCACCGATTCCACGTGTTCCTTCGTGTAGTACGTGTCCCAGGCCATGCGATACGCCGCTTCCCACTCCTGCGCGGACATCTTCGCGTGCGCCGTGGTGACGTGGTTCAGGTCGTACTTGTTGAGGTCCTCGTCCACGGCCACGCCCTGCTTCTTGAGGACCTGATGGTCTTCGGAGCCGGGCAGGGGAGTGAGGAAGAAGAACTCCAGGAGATCGACCGGGAGCTCGCGTTTGATGATCTCGATGTCGTGGCGAATCGATTCCAGCGTGTCGTTGGGGAAGCCGAGGATGTAGCCGGCGTAAGTGATCACCCGGGCCTGCTTCCAGGCCAGGAGCATCTTGCGGTACTCGGTGATCTTGTTCTGCCGCTTCTTGGCGCCGACCAGGCTGTCGGGATTGATGTTCTCCAGGCCGATGAAGACGCGGCGCACGCCCGCGCGGGCGCACTTTTCGATGAAGTTGGGGATCTTGTGGCAGAGCGTGTCCACCTGAATGATGAAGTGGATCTTGATGCCGTCCCGCTCCTTGAGGAGGATGAGCCGGTCCACGATCGCTTCCCATTCGGTATTGCGCGCGAAGTTGTCGTCGGTGATGAAGAAGCTGTGCAGTCCCTGGGCGACGTTCTCGCGGACGATCTTCTCGATGTCATCCGGCGAGCGCCGGCGCGATTTGCGCCCCTGCACGTTGATGATCGTGCAGAACGAGCACTGGAACGGGCAGCCCCGTCCGGCATCGAAGCTGGTCACGCCTCCCGCGGTGCGCCAGGCGCGCAGCGCCGTGATCAGCGGAATGGGAGTGCCCTCAATGTTGGGCAGGTCATTCATGAAGTTGTAGAGCGGCCGGAGCGTCCCCGCGGCGGCGTCGCGCAGCACTTCATCCAGCCGCCCCTCGGCCTCGCCGGCGAAGATGGAGACGCCCATCTCCCGGGCCCGGTCGAGATCAGGGTCGACTCCGCCGAGCATGCTCAACGTCCCGGATGCGTGAAAGCCGCCCAGCGCTACCTGAATGCCGCGATCGCGCAGAGGCCGGGCCAGGTCCAGTGCCCGCGGGAACTGATTGGATTGCACGCCGACGAGCATGACCATGCCGCTGCCTGCCAGCTCGATCATCTTGGCCAGCCGCTCGGGACGCACGCGGGTGTTGGTCTCGTCGACGGAGTGGATGTCGAGCTCGACGTCATCGCCGAGAACGCGGCGCTCCGCGCAATCGCGAGCGAGGCCGTAAAGCGCTGCCAGGGAGTTCGAAGGGATGGCCGACCGAAACCACTGGATGACGTATCCGTCGTCGTCGTAATGAGACGGCTTCACGAGGACGAGACAAAAGCGTCGGGACGGCATGGGATGGTTTGGATCATAGCAGAGGGGGATGGGAGCGTGCTTGAGGCGCTACTTCAAGGCGCTGGCAATCAGTTCGTACGAGCGGCGGCGGTCCGCGTGATCGTAGGTGATGGTCACGATCATCACTTCATCCGCCGCGTACTCCGAGACAGCCTGGTCGATCTCGCGGCGCACGGTCGCCGGCGAGCCGACGATGGCCCGGCGCCGGGCGCGAAACGGATCGTCGCCTTTCGGTTGCTCGGCGAGAAAGGCCAGTGCCTTGTCGATCGGCGGGATGGGAATCAGCTTGCCCGCGAAGAAGAGGGTGAACATCATGCGCGCACTGGATGCGATGCGGCGCGCCTCTTCGTCCGTCTCCGCGCAGACCACCCACAAGGCCGTGATGACCCTCGGCGCGGATGCGTGCGACGACGGTTCAAAGCGTGCCCGATAGTCGGCCACGATCTCCGCTCCGTGAGGATTGATGAAGTCGGCGAAGGCGTACGGGATCCCCAGCTCCGCAGCCCAGATGGCGCTCTGCGGCGAGCTGCCCAGGAGCCAGACCTCGGGCACCTCGGGACGTCCGGGCAGTTGGGTGAGCCGGGCGAAGGGATGATCGGCCGGCATCGTGTCGTCGAGGTAGGCCAGCAGCTCGTAGAGCTGGCCGGGGAAATCGTCGGGAACGGCCTGGCGCCGGTCGCGTTGCAGAGCGAACGTGGTGACGGGGTCGGTGCCCGCGGCGCGGCCCAGCCCGAGGTCGATGCGGCCCGGGGTCAGCGCGGCCAGCATGCTGAACGTCTCGGCCACTTTGAGAGGGCTGTAATGAGGCAGCATGACGCCGCCGCTGCCGACACGAATGCGCGAGGTCGCCGCGGCAATCGGTCCGATGAGCGCTTCCGGACTGGCACACGCCAGCGCCGGGGTCCCATGGTGCTCGGCCACCCAGTAGCGCACGTACCCGAGCTCCTCGGCCAGGCGCGCCAGGTCGACGCTGTTGCGCAACGCCTGGGCGCCCGTGGAGCCCTCGGAGATCGGGGCCTGATCGAGAATGCTGTAGGGCAGTGGCATTGCAATAGGACCATTGCCGATTGCGGGCCGCGTCTCAGCCCGGCAGGTTCTCGTGCAACTTCACCGGCTTGCTCTTGCGCCGGAACTGAATGTTCAGGACCTCCACGAAGACCGAGAAGCCCATCGCGAAGTAGACGTAGCCCTTCGGGATGTGGAACTCCAGCCCCTCGGCGATGAGGGACATGCCGATGAGCATCAGGAAGCTGAGCGCCAGCATCTTCACCGACGGATGACGGTTCACGAACGCGGAGATCGAGCCGGCCGCGAAGAGCATGATCCCCACGGAGATGACCACGGCCGTGATCATCACGCCCACGTCGTTGGCCATGCCCACCGCGGTGATGACCGAGTCCAGCGAGAAGACGATGTCCAGCAGCATGATCTGGATGATGGTGGAGGTCAGCGAGGGAACGACGCGTTTGCTGCTGTGCTCTTCCTCGCCTTCGAGTTTGTCGTGAATCTCGCGGGTGGCTTTGAAGATCAGGAACAGACCGCCCACCAGCAGGATCAGGTCGCGGCCGGAGACTCCCTGGCCGAGGATGGTGAAGAGGGGCTTGGTCAGCTTCACGATCCAGGCGATCGAGAGGAGGAGCAGGACGCGCATGATCATGGCCATGGCCAGACCGATGTTGCGAGCCTTCTTCTGCTGGGACGGCTGCACCTTCCCCGAGAGGATGGAGATGAAGATGACGTTGTCGATTCCGAGGACGATCTCCAGGACCGTCAACGTGAGCAGCGCGACCCACGCCTGTGGATCTGAGAGCCAATGCATGAGACCCCTCCGTCGAGACCGCGCATTCTAAGGGACTTTCCGCCGAGTCAGACGCTCACCAGCTCCGTCACAGCCGTTGCATCCCCCAAGGATACGTGCGCGGCCCGGGAAAGAAAGAGCTCGGCACAGGGGCCGGCGTTCCGCCGCCTACCCGTCGTGGTTTCACGCCGGAGGCGCCCCCTGGCCATCGCGCCAAGGCACTTCGGTAAGGGGGCCGCGGGCATCCTGCCCGCGGTGACTCGGAGTCTGTGGAGCGGTGGACTTTAGTCTACCGGGCACTCGCGAGGAGTGAGCCGTGAGCCGTGTGAGCTTTCTCGCCACGCTCGCGCTCGAGAGCCGCGTTCGCGAGAGCGACACTACGTTCACCGCTATTGACGCGCGAAGGCGCGTCGAGCAATCCAGCCCCGGGCTCGGCCCGGGGAAG
>JBDTOZ010000823.1:0-23015 GCA_039932995.1 Acidobacteriota bacterium
ATCGAAGAGGGCGAGATCGAGCGGATGAACCGCAACATCCAGGACGAGATCCGCATCATCACCGATGCGCGCAACAAGAAGATCTCCGACGTCCTGGCCGAGAAGAAGTTGCAGCGCGACGTGGTCGACTTCAAGACCGGCGACGTCCTCGTCCGCAAGGGTGAGGTCGCCGACCGCGACGTCGTCAACCGCCTCTCCCGCCGCGAGCTCCTGGCGCTGCCGGTCGAGGAAGAAGCCCGCGAGACGGTCCGTATGTTCGTCGAGCGCGCCGAGAACCGCATCCGCGTTCTGGAGCAGAAAGCCGAAGAGCGCCGCGAGGACCTGCAGAAGGGTGACGAGCTTCCCCCGGGCGTCATCAAGATGATCAAGGTCTACGTGGCCATGAAGCGCAAGCTCAGCGTCGGCGACAAGATGGCCGGACGCCACGGCAACAAGGGCGTCATCTCGCGCATCCTGCCCGAGGAAGACATGCCCTACATGCCGGACGGCACGCCGGTCGAGATCGTGCTCAACCCCCTCGGCGTTCCGTCACGCATGAACGTCGGTCAGATCCTCGAGACCCACCTGGGCTGGGCCGCGCGCACCCTCGGCCTCCACTTCTCGACGCCCGTCTTCGACGGCGCCACGGAAGGGGAGATCAAGGCGCAGCTCAAGGCCGCGGGCATCGCCTCGGACGGCAAGACCGATCTCTTCGACGGCATGACCGGCGAGAAGTTCGAGCAGCGCGTCTGCGTCGGCTTCATCTACATGCTCAAGCTGTCCCATCTCGTCGACGACAAGATCCACGCCCGCTCCATCGGGCCGTACTCACTCATCACGCAGCAGCCTCTCGGTGGTAAGGCGCAGTTCGGCGGTCAGCGTTTCGGAGAGATGGAAGTCTGGGCTCTCGAGGCGTACGGCGCCGCCTACACCCTCCAGGAGCTGCTCACGGTCAAGTCGGACGACGTCGAAGGCCGTTCCAAGATCTACGAAGCCATCGTCAAAGGCGAAGTGCCGGACGATCCGGGCCTGCCCGAGTCGTTCAACGTGCTCGTCCGCGAGCTGCAGTCGCTCTGTCTGGATGTCGAGTTGTTGAAGGAATAGCAGAGTCAGTCCCCTCTCTCCATTTCGGTGGGGAGAGGGGATCAGGACGGAGACAAAACATGGGACGCAAAGCGATGACGCTGTCGAGAATGCCGAATGCCTCATGCCTGGCTTGCCACGGCATGGGCTCGATCCGCATGACCGCACACTTCTACACGGGCGACCGTGAATGGGAAGCACCGTGCTGGGAGTGCTTTGGCAGCGACATCAAGCTGCAGTTCCCTCATCCGACGACAACGGACAACTAGGCGAAACGCCAAGAGCTAACAGCTAACCGCTAACAGCTTCCCACGGAGGCGCAAATTGGAAAGTTTCAACGCACTGTTTACACCGGCAAAACCCCAGGCGATCAACGATTTCAACGCCATCAAGATCAGCCTCGCCAGCCCGGAGAAGATCCGGTCGTGGTCGTACGGCGAAGTGACCAAGCCGGAAACGATCAACTACCGCACCTTCAAGCCCGAGCGCGATGGTCTGTTCTGCGCGAAGATCTTCGGCCCGATCACCGACTGGGAATGCCTGTGCGGTAAGTACAAGCGCATGAAGCACCGCGGCGTCATCTGCGACAAATGCGGTGTCGAAGTCACCAAGTCCAAAGTGCGCCGCGAGCGCATGGGACACATCGAGCTGGCCTCGCCGGTCTCGCACGTCTGGTTCTTCAAGGGCCTGCCGTCGCGCATCGGCCACCTGCTGGACATCTCCCTGCGCGACCTCGAGCGCATCCTCTACTTCGAGTCCTATGTCGTCATCGACACGGGCGACCTCGAAGGCGTGATCCATGAGAAAGAGCTCCTCACCGAGGAGCGGTACCGCGAGCTGCGCGGCCAGTACGGCGACGTCTTCGTGGCCAAGATGGGCGCCGAGGCCATCAAAGAGCTGCTCCGCCGCGTGACGGTGGACGAGCTCAGCGACGAGCTGCGCCTGATCATGCGCACCGAGACCTCGCAGATCAAAAAGCTGAAGGCGGCCAAGCGGCTCAAAGTCGTCGACGCCTTCCGCAAGTCGGGACACCATCCCGACTGGATGATCCTCGACGTCATCCCGGTCATCCCGCCGGAGCTGCGCCCGCTCGTGCCCCTCGACGGCGGCCGCTTCGCGACGTCCGACCTCAACGATCTCTATCGCCGCGTCATCAACCGCAACAACCGCCTCAAGAAACTGCTCGAGCTCCGCGCGCCTGACGTCATCGTGCGCAACGAGAAGCGCATGCTCCAGGAAGCGGTGGACGCGCTCTTCGACAACGGCCGCCGCGGCCGCGTCCTCAAGGGCTCCAACAACCGCCCCCTGAAGTCGCTCAGCGACACCCTCAAGGGCAAGCAGGGCCGGTTCCGCCAGAACCTGCTGGGCAAGCGCGTCGACTACTCCGGCCGTTCGGTCATCGTCGTCGGCCCGGAGCTCCGCCTGCACCAGTGCGGACTGCCGAAGAAGATGGCCCTCGAGCTCTTCAAGCCGTTCATCTACCACAAGCTCGAGCAGCAGGGCCTGGTGGGGACGATCAAGGCCGCCAAGGAGCTCGTCGAGCTGCAGACCAACGAAGTGTGGGATGCCCTCGAGAGCGTCATCAAAGAGCATCCGGTTCTCCTGAACCGCGCGCCGACCCTCCACCGTCTGGGCATCCAGGCCTTCGAGCCGGTGCTCGTGGAAGGCAAGGCCATCAAGATCCATCCGCTCGTCTGCACCGCCTTCAACGCCGACTTCGACGGCGACCAGATGGCCGTGCACGTGCCGTTGTCTCCCAAAGCCCAGGTCGAGTCCCAGGTGCTCATGCTGGCCTCGAACAACATCCTCTCGCCGGCCCACGGCAAGCCTCTGGCCGTGCCGTCGCAGGATCTCGTCCTCGGCTGCTACTACCTCACCAAGGCCAAGCCGAACGCCAAGGGCCTCGGCAAGTCCTTCGGCGACTTCGATGAAGTCATGATCGCGCTGCAGTCCGGCGAGGTGGAGCTGCTCACGCCCATTCGTTGCCGCGTCAGCGGCCGCTTCATGGACCTGACCAAGCAGTTCAACGATCAGGACATCGTCCATGCCGAGATCCAGGAGCTCGAGAAGAAGCTCATCGAGACCACCGTCGGCCGCGTCGTCTTCAACATGCATCTTCCGGAGGTCATCCCGTTCATCAACGGCCTCCTCAAGAAGAAGGGCCTGCAGGAGCTGGTGAACTACTGCTTCATCAACTACGGCAACGCCCAGACCGTGGAGATGCTCGACGGCCTCAAGGACCTCGGCTTCCTCTACGCGACCAAGGCCGGCGTCTCCATCGGCGTCGACGACATGGTCATCCCGGCGCGCAAGCAGGAGATCGTCGAGAACGCCCGCAAGGCCGTCCTCGAGGTCGAGCGCCAGCGCCTCGACGGCGCCATCACCCATGGTGAGCGCCACAACAAGATCATCGACATCTGGCACCGCGCCACCGAGAACGTCTCCGATGAGATGTTCTCCGAGATGAAGCGCGTCGAAGAAGAGAAGGGCGAGTTCAACCCCATCTTCATGATGGCCGACTCCGGCGCCCGCGGTTCCAAGGAGCAGGTCCGCCAGCTGGCCGGCATGCGTGGTCTGATGTCCAAGCCCTCGGGCGAAGTCATCGAGACCCCCATCACCGCCAACTTCCGCGAAGGCCTCTCCGTGCTGCAGTACTTCATCTCCACGCACGGCGCCCGTAAGGGTCTGGCCGATACCGCTCTGAAGACGGCCGATTCCGGCTACCTGACCCGTCGTCTGGTCGACGTGGCCCAGGACGTCATCATCACCGAGCAGGACTGCCAGACCTTCGACGGCATCATCGTCACCCCCATCATGGAAGGCGGCGACATCCTCGAGCCGTTGCGCGACCGCATCGTCGGCCGCATCTCGCAGGAGGACATCTACGATCCGCTCACGGGCGACAAGCTCGTGTCGCAGAACGAAGAGCTCTCCGACGAGCTGGCCAACTCCATCCAGGAAGCGGGCATCGAGCAGGTCAAGATCCGTTCCGTGCTCACCTGCGAGACCCGCCGCGGCGTCTGCCGCCGCTGCTACGGCCGCAACCTGGCCAGCGGCAAGCTGGTCGAGATCGGTGAGGCCGTCGGTGTCATCGCCGCCGAGTCCATCGGCGAGCCGGGCACGCAGCTCACCATGCGTACCTTCCACGTCGGCGGTACCGCGTCGCGCGTGTCCGAGCAGTCCAAGCACGAAGCCACCTCACCCGGCCGCATCCAGCTCGTGAACGTCTCCACGGTCACGAACAAGCACGGCGAGCTGGTGGTCATCAACCGCAACGGCAAGCTTCTGATCATGGAAGACACGCCCACGCGCAAGTCGAAGAACGCCAAGGCCTCCGACATTGCCGCCGGCTCGCGCGAGAAAGAGCGCTACGCCCTGGTGTACGGCTCCACCCTCAAGGTCACCGACGGACAGCACGTCGACGCCGGCCAGCCGCTGGTCGAGTGGGATCCGTTCACCTCGGCCGTGCTCACGGAGCTCGGCGGCAAGGTCAACTTCAAGGACATCGTCGAAGGCGAGAACGTGCGTGAGGAGACCGACAAGGTCACCGGCCTCACGCAGATGGTCATCGTCGAATCGTCGACCACCGAGAAGCGCACCCCGACCCTCATCATCAAGGCCGGCCGCGGCGAAGAGCGCAAGTACCTGCTGCCCACCGGTGCGCACGTCATGGTCCACAACGGCCAGGAAGTGCATCCCGGCGACGTGCTGGCCAAGATCCCCCGCGCCACCACCAAGACCAAGGACATCACCGGCGGTCTGCCCCGCGTGGTCGAGCTCTTCGAGGCCCGGCACCCGCGCGACAAGGCCGTCATCACCGAGGTCGATGGAACCGTGCACCACGGAGCCATCGTCAAAGGCATGCGCCGCATCATCGTCGAGACCGACGAAGGCACGCGCCACGAGTACAGCGTCCCCCGCTCCGTGCACGTCAACGTGCAGGAGATGGAGCGCGTGCGCGCCGGCGACCCGCTCATCGACGGTCCCATCGACCCGCACGACGTCCTGGCGGTCCTCGGAATCAAAGAGCTGCAGCGCTACCTGGTCGACAAGATCCAGGAGGTCTACCGCTCCCAGTCCGTGGCCATCAACGACAAACACATCGAGACCATCTGCCGCCAGATGCTCCGCAGCGTCCGCGTGACCCGCGTGGGCGACACGGACTTCCTGGTCGACGAGCAGGCCGATCGCTTCCGCTTCATGGAAGAGAACGAGAAGGTCATGAACCGCGGAGGAGAGCCCGCCGACGGCGTGCCGCTCCTCCTCGGAATCACCAAAGCATCGCTGTCCACGGAGAGCTTCATCTCCGCCGCCTCCTTCCAGGAGACCACGCGCGTACTCACCGAAGCCGCCATCGCCGGCCGAGTGGACTACCTGCGCGGCCTCAAGGAAAACGTCATCGTCGGCCGCCTCATCCCGGCCGGCACGGGCATGCCCACCTACCGCGACATCTACCTCGAGAAGGACGAAGCCCCGGCCCAGCCTTCCCTCGAGGAGTTGTTGCAGCGGGAGAGTGAGGACGAGGACGCGCTGTCGTTGGCGGATTTTGACGACGAGCAGTAGATTGCAATCATTGTGATCTGGGCGCCGGCCGTGAGGGCCGGCGTCCAGGATCACGGTTCTTGAGGGAGGATGGTCCTTGCGATCTGGTGCACGGCGAAGCCGCAAAGCAGAGTTGATCGCGCCGCACCTGCGCGCCGAGGACTTTGTTGGGGCAGAGTGGGCGGAGTGGTTTCAGTTGACGCCGGCCGAGCGGTGGCGGGAGAGCGGACGATTGTGGGATTCGTTCCTCGCGTTAGGGGGCTCACTTGATCCCGAACCCGATACTCAGAGTCCTTTCTTCGATGCGAGCGCACCGCGTGAGAGCGCTCCTCATGGGCGGCCAAGCCTGCATATCGTACGGCGCCGCTGATTTCAGCCGCGACGTCGACCTTGCCATCGTCTCCAGTCTGCAGAACATCCACGCGCTTCGAAAGGCGATGGCAAGCCTGCAGGCGGAAGTCATCGCCGTCCCGCCGCTGAATGTGAACTACCTCCGAAAGGCCACGCGGTCCATATCCGCTGTCACGATCCGGCAGCGGAAGGCTTGCGCGTCGATCTGATGTCGAGCATGCGCGGATCGCGGCGCACCACGGTCGAGATGCCCGATGGCATGACTTTCGATGTGCTCTCACTTCCGGACCTGGTTCAGGCGAAGAAGACACAACGGGACAAGGACTGGCCGATGATCCGCAGGCTCGTGGAGGCGGACTTCTCCGGGCGAAGAGAGGCTGCCACCGTCGCTGACATACGTTTCTGGCTCCGCGAGCTCCGAACGCCAGAGCTCCTCGTCGCAGTGGCCGCCGCCCACCCGGAGCGATGCCCCGTGCTCATCCCGGAGCGGGCGCTGCTCAAGCACGCGCTGCGTGGCGACGCACCAGCGCTCGAACTCGAGCTTGCCACGGAGGAATCGAAGGAGCGCGAGGCAGACCGCCGGTACTGGGAGCCACTCCGGGCGGAGATCGAGAAGCTGCGCCACATGAAAACTCGGACTCGTTGGGGTTAGTTGAGTTTAGGTTTAGGCAGCAAAGCGGAACGACTCGTATCACGACGTGCTACGCGGCCGTCCTCACTTGTACCGAGACACCGGCCTTGGCACAAAGCCCGACGAGGTAATCGAGCGAGAGCTTATCCACCCTATTTCGTGCAATCTCAGAGATGCGTGGTTGCGCTACGCCCAGACGCTCGGCAGCCTGCGCTTGTGTGATCCTCTCCCGATCGATCCATTTGCGCAGAGCCTCCGCTAGTTCGCATCGCAGAAGCATCACTGCAGCTTCATGAGGCGGAAAGCCAAGATCGATAAAGATGTTGCCCCTGGTTTCGCTATGGTGTTTCCGCGTCGTCTTCGTCATGATTGGCCTCCGATCAGCCGGTACCGCCGTCGCGCCACTTCGACATCCACACGGGATGTCTTTGCCGTCTTTTTCTGGAAAGCGTGCAGGACATAGACCGCCGCGTCGAACTTCGCCACGTAGATCACCCGAAACGCTCCTGCCCGATCGCGTACCCGAATCTCATGCACACCCGGACCAACGTCCGGCAGGGGCTTGAAGTCCGATGGTTCTCTCCCAACCTGCACCATGAACAGCTCGTAACCAGCAGCCCGTCGAGCCGGCTCGGGGAAGGCGGCCAGATCATCGCGAGCGGTGCTGACGAACCGCACGGGCTTCATTACGTGATTATACGAGTATTCGTATGTTGGCAGCGGCCCTACGCAAGGCCGTCCCTTCGAGGTCGAGCGCCAACAATCTCGACGGCGCCGTCACCGACGGACAGCACGTCGACGCCGGCCAGCCGCTGGTCGAGTGGGATCCGTTCACCTCGGCCGTGCTCATGCACGTTCTCGCCTTCGACGATGTCCTTGAAGTTGACCTTGCCGCCGAGCTCCGGCCACTGTCGGGCTTGGCACATCGGCGCTCAATCTCACGTGCCCATGCCCATCGACACCTTCACGCTCGTCATCGCTCTCATTTTCGCCTGAGCCAACGCTTTCGAGGAATAAGCACGCCCCGTCCTCCTGGCATCCAGCGAGCCACCTCGGCGCTGACGCGGCGGCCCGCCTCCAGCGCTTCCTCGCTGCTCGCCCCCGCCGCGGCCAGCGATGAGTGGACGGTTTCGGCGGCCTCAGCCACCAGCCGTGCGGCTCGTTCGTCGCTGGCGAGGTGGGGCATCAACACGTCGAGCACGGCCAAACCCGCAGCGACGGCCGCGTCCACCGCAGATGGGACTCCGGCCTTCGAGCGCGCACTCGACTTCCACGCGAAGGGCCAAACTCGCTTTCCGGCAACTGCGACGGGGGGACCAGCACGCGAAGCGACCGAGCGACTCCAGGCAGACGCGAGAGAAGACCGCGGGCGCACAACGTCTTGATCATGTTGTTCACGCTCGGCGGGGTCGTGCCGAAATGAGCTCCGATCTCCTCAAAGGAAGGCGCTACGCCGAACCTCTGCGCGTAGCGGTGAATGAAGGTCAGATACTCGCCTTGGCGGGCGGTAAACACGGGAGCCATGAGGAAGAAGCATAGCGCGGTGAGAGCTCTCCCCAACACGTATCCTGATGCACGCGGGAAGTCACTCTGACGGCTCGGCCGCCGCGGCGTAGAGCTCGCGGACGTCGAGGTTCGCGCCGATCACGAGCTGCGCGACTTCGCCTTCGCGAACCACCTGTCGCTGCCAGGAATCGCCGTCCCTTGTCCAGACCTCGACCGAGTGTTCGCGATGGGAGACCAGGAGGTACTGACGCAGCGACGGAAGGCTCTTGTAGTGTGCGAACTTATCGCCGCGGTCGTACTCCTCGGTGCTGTCGCTGAGGACTTCGATGATGAGGGCTGGATTCGTTGCCGCGAGGCGATCTTCTACGTCGCGCTCGCTCGGTCCGCAGACCACGGTGACGTCCGGATAGGTCGCCAAGCCGGTGCCTGTCCGGATGCGGAGATCGGAGTCTGCGACGCGGCAAAGTCCGCCACGAAGCTGACCATAAAGAGCTCCGGACGCAGATGCTGCAAGCATGGCATGCTCCGGCGTGGCCCCCGGCATGGCATACATTTGCCCAGCGAGGAATTCATGTTTGACGTTGCTGAACTCTTCGATTGCGAGGTATTCGGTGAACGTGTAGCAAACCTGATGCGCGGGCTTCGACACAGCTCTCATTATTGCACGCGCACTTTCCCGGGAAGATTGGGACACGTAGCCTGGTATCGAACGGCGACCGGCTCGGCGCGTTCGACGACTGCGCGGCGTTGAGCTTCCGGTCATGGCAATGTCACGGACCCCGATCATTCTCATGGAAGATCTTCAGCAGGGCGAGGAGAACTTGATGGATGCGCATGTCTGGAGTTTGCTTCACGAGCCATTGACGGCGCGTGAAGAGGAAGCGGTCGCTCAGCGCCGGCGTGGTGCGACCCAGGCGGCCATTGGAGCCACCCTCGGTGTGAGACCTTCACGCGCCGCGCAGATCCTCGAGTCCGCGGCGAGGAAGATCGAACGCGAGCGAGCGCTGATGGCCGTGGACGATCCGCTCGACTGTTCCATTGAACTACTGCCCATTCCACCACAACGTCGGGGCGCACTCTCGAGGGCTGGCTGCAAGACGCTCCGGGAGCTTGTCCATCTGCCCGACGCGCAACTCCTTCGCGTCCAAGGCTGCGGCAGCTCGACGTTGGAGCTCGTGCGCGCGTACCGTCGACAGTTGATCCGCACGGGATAAAGAGCAGCCCCATCAAGGTAGCCCAAGTCCACTGTTCTGAGAACGTGCGTGAGGAGACCGACAACGTCACCGGCCTCACGCAGATGGTCATCGTCGAGTCGTCGACTACCGAGAAGCGCACCCCCACCCTGATCATCAAGGCCGGCCGCGGCGAAGAACGCAAGTACCTGCTGCCCACCGGCGCGCACGTCATGGTCCACAACGGCCAGGAAGTGCATCCCGGCGACGTGCTGGCCAAGATCCCCCGCGCCACCACCAAGACCAAGGACATCACCGGCGGTCTGCCCCGCGTGGTCGAGCTCTTCGAGGCCCGGCACCCGCGCGACAAGGCCGTCATCACCGAGGTCGATGGAACCGTGCACCACGGAGCCATCGTCAAAGGCATGCGCCGCATCATCGTCGAGACCGACGAAGGCACGCGCCACGAGTACAGCGTCCCCCGCTCCGTGCACGTCAACGTGCAGGAGATGGAGCGCGTGCGCGCCGGCGACCCGCTCATCGACGGTCCCATCGACCCGCACGACGTCCTGGCGGTCCTCGGAATCAAAGAGCTGCAGCGCTACCTGGTCGACAAGATCCAGGAGGTCTACCGCTCCCAGTCCGTGGCCATCAACGACAAACACATCGAGACCATCTGCCGCCAGATGCTCCGCAGCGTCCGCGTGACCCGCGTGGGCGACACGGACTTCCTGGTCGACGAGCAGGCCGATCGCTTCCGCTTCATGGAAGAGAACGAGAAGGTCATGAACCGCGGAGGAGAGCCCGCCGACGGCGTGCCGCTCCTCCTCGGAATCACCAAAGCATCGCTGTCCACGGAGAGCTTCATCTCCGCCGCCTCCTTCCAGGAGACCACGCGCGTACTCACCGAAGCCGCCATCGCCGGCCGAGTGGACTACCTGCGCGGCCTCAAGGAAAACGTCATCGTCGGCCGCCTCATCCCGGCCGGCACGGGCATGCCCACCTACCGCGACATCTACCTCGAGAAGGACGAAGCCCCGGCCCAGCCTTCCCTCGAGGAGTTGTTGCAGCGTGAGTCGGAAGACGAAGACGCGTTGTCGTTGGCGGACTTCGATGACGAGAAGTAAATTCTCTTATTCGCTGTATGTTTGCTTCGTGCGGCCCGGGAGGGCCACCCGAAGTGCTTTTGGTTAGCCAGAGATCTGGAGGTAGCGAGCCACGGCGGCATCCATGCGCGCGCGCAACTCGGCGATGGCGAGGCTGTCCGATAGATCCTGAGCTTTCCCCAGCGGCGCATTGCCCTGTAACTCGAATGACACGAGCCAGTTGTGATCGTGGAAGGAGAACCGCGCCCGGACACTTGGCCGGCACGCTCAGAAAGCGCGGGCCGACGCCCCGATGAAGTAGCAGTAGACGCACTTGCCGTGATCCGGCGCAGATGCGCCCGGCCATCCCGGTTGTGCCACGGCCGGTACGACGGCAAAGCTCCATGACCGAGAACACGTGGACCAGGCTCGGCTGGGTACCTGGCTCTGCGAGGATCTCCCGAATACGGTCTTCCCTTCGGTAGTTCTTTGGTTTTCTTGACGTACTCGACCTCGCTCACCCTGCCTCGGCAGCCACTCCGCAGCGCGCTTGATTGCATCGCTTAGCGGCTCGACAAACAACTCGGGTAGTCGAATAGCCGAATGCCGCGAGCATCGAGGGTCGTCGCCATCGCCTACGCGCGGCACACCGACAAGTAGTATCTCGCAAATCCAAAACCCGGTCGTAGCAACCGAACGCTCCGACGATCTGGCAGAGATGGCGTTCGATCAGGCGCCATCGCCTGACGTACCGCCGCCCCTCCAAACCGGCTGACTTTCTTGGTTTCGGATGTGCCGAGGTAGGGAAAACACCCCCGCCGTCACTCCTACAAGAGAGGTCATTTTCCCGTCATCGAGAGAGCTGATGCTGGTGCACGTGTAGCCCGCGTGTTCGTTGGTGTCGGTGCCCACTCCAGAGTACCTGTCGAACACTACATAGGAGGCTACGCTCGATGCAGGGCGAACAGACCGCGAAGTCCTGGTACCTGACAGGAAAGCACGCACCATGGCCGGGAATCGTCGCGCTCATCGCGATCGCTATTTATTTGATCTGGGGGAAAGACGCTACTTCAGTCGGCAAGCTTTCTTGGGGCCGAGTCGCCGCTGGCGCGTTACTTTCCATCTCGGTAATAGCTGACTTTGCGCTACTGACAATCAAAGGCGCCCAAGCGCGGTTCGGTGGACGTCTAGCCCTCGGCGAGGTTGTCAAAGTTATTCTATTAATCGCCTATAACACCAAAGCGATGAGCGACAACTGGGCGCTCGGGTGGGGGTTAGCGGCGATGACTGCTGGCGTGCTGATCGCTGTCGCCACGGCCAGTGCTGCTGATACGCTTCTGCCATCTCGGAATCGCGCCACCTCTCCTGCTACCCAACGACAGGCGCGCGCGGCACCCGCAACCACCACGCCGCCTAGCCCTAGCGGCACAAACCACACCCCTGAAAGTGAGGGCGAGTCCAGTACGACCACCAGTCGCGATGTCGCGCGTGGCACTACTCAACCCGGCGATCTAACATTTGACGAACTTCGTCGCTACAAACTAGTTGCATTGGGCGCCGTCTTCATTAGCTTTCTTCATGTCACTTACTGCTTCTCGTTTGCTCTTGCGATCAGCGATAGTCATCGAAAGCGAGATCTCTACCCCGTCAGAATCCCCCAACCGCAATTACCCACCAAGGCGGACAAGGATGGTCCGTCAAAGCCTACTTCAGCGAGTGCTTGTGACAAAACGCAACTCGGCGAGATTCAAACACTGATGTTTCGCCAGTCGGAGGGAGCCTTGCCCTGTACAAGCGCTTTGTACGATCTGCTTGAGGCGACGAAGCGTCAGGGTGTTGTCTGCAAGATTGTTACGGACTTCTCGGATGGCAGAGATATTCTAAACAAGGAAGAGGTCCCCGCCTGCGGCGACGCCAATACCGAACTGGGTAAAGAAATGCGACGCACGGCAATGTGGAATCTTCGTCAGCTTTACCAATTGCGCGAGTTACTGATTGCCGAAAGCAAGCCGTCCGACGACAAGAAGCAAAGGCGATCCCTTCTCATTGAGATTCGCGGCCACGCTAATGAAATCAATGTGAAAGACCAACCCCGACTGTCGTATGCGTCTAACTTCGAGATATCACAACAGCGTGCTGAGCAAGCGATGATCCTGCTTAATCGCGTATTCTTTGACAGCGAGCTGACGGACCTCCAGCAGCCGCCGATCCGCTGGTTATACTACGGCGTAACGGACAAATCTGAGTTCTTCGAACGTCATGAACCACAACCCAAAGATGAGACCGACGTCGACGACGACTGGCCGGAAGAGGTGCGAATGAGTGACAGAGAGCCTCGGCGCCCGAACTCCGAGAGCGATCGCCTCAAGAAGCTTTCAGTCGAGATCCGCGTTCAGCGATTTCCGGATTCGTTCTCTGATCGCCGATTGCGAGACTCGGTGGCTCCAGAACGGGAGCTGAATCTTATCGACTACCTCTATTTCGCTACTTACACAATCACGACGACAGGCTACGGAGATATCATACCAACAAGCACGTTCGCCAAAGTCGTGGTTACACTCGCTAACTTGCTCGAGCTGCTCTATATCGCGGTGATTTTTCAGATAGTCGCCAGCGCGAGAGAGCGGCGACACAAACTATTTGGCCGACGAAGTAGGAGGTGAGTATGAATCGCTATCGTGCTGCTTCATGTGCTGGCCTGATCGGCGGCTTCGCCATAGCAACGTTGGTCTATGGGCAGGTGCTGCCTCGCCGGACAGAGTGCTTCCAATGGGATCAGGCCTACGGCCAGATGGTCTTGTTCAGTGTCATTGGTGCGGCGATCACTGCGACGGTTCTTGGTCTGACGATAGGGCTTTTGTTTGGACGGCACTTCTGGTGGGCGGCTTCGCCGAGGAAGCGGATCTGGGTGGCCGCTCTTCTGGTGGTTTATCCGCTGGCGGAGTTCATCGTTGTTCTCTGGCCGCGGATCTTTGGTTTCGGCCGGCTCCTCTTCTCCTCCATTGACGCTCGCTACGCGGACTGCCAGGCGATGGCCTTCAGCGCTCCGGGTTTGCTGGGCGGCATCATCGGCCAGGGCGTCGCCGCTTATGGTCAGTGGCAGGTGATCTCGGCGTTGCTTTTGGGGGCATGCGCGGTGGGTGGTCTGTTGGCCTGGATTCTGAGCGAGCTTTTCGTTCGGGCTTTGGGTCTCGAGCGCATCGCGCAGGGGGGCGAGGCATGAGCAAGGTTGTTGCGATCGGTGGAACCGGACAGCTGATTGCCTATCATTACCTCCAGCTGTATCTGCTCGGCGTCGTTCAGGAGCCGTTCGAGCTCGTGGTCATCGACACCGACAAGATTCTCGACGGCATCACCCGCATCCAGACGTTTCTCAGCCTGCTGCGCACTAACGAAGGGCAGAACCGAACCCTCGGCGCGGAACTGCCAGTGGTGACCACGCATCGGATTAGCGCGCCTGAGGGAAACGCATTCGAGCTATTGTCGGGGCAAAAGAATGCTCCGCTGGATCATCCAGTACGGGCGTTCTTCGACCGTGAGACGGGCCAGCAGCCCCTGGCCCAGGGACTTTTTGCCCGCCCCGCCCTTTCTTCGGTGGTCTCGCCACAGCAGCTCAGCGATGGCTTGCTGATGCCGGCCAAGGACGCGATGACGGTTGCCGTGGGGTCGATCATTGGTGGGACGAGTGGCGGCCTACTCGACCCCATCATCGATCGAATGGGGCTTCTAGCCGACAGGCACGACATTAAAAGTCGGATTCGCGCCGTCTTGTTCGGGCAATATTTCGCCCCGGACGAGGGACGGGGGATTCAAATCGTCCGCCTCCAGTCGAACGAGCTGTTGGTCATGCGCGCGGCGCGCGAAGCACTCGACCGACTCGACCTGTTTCACGTCGTTGGAGGCCCTGACGGTCCCCGGGTCAAGCGGCTGACCGATAAGGAGAAAGACAAGGGTATGCCCTGGCCGGACTCCGAGAGTCATCCGGTGTGGGACGGTGTGAAGGCGCTCGACTTTCTCCTGAACGACACCGTCATGCCATTCCGCGATCGATTCGAAGATCGGGAAGTGACTTCGTTTGACGCGAGGTTCGATCTGAAGAGAGCGCGGCAGCGTCTTTCCTTCGCTTTGGCCATGGCGCGTGCCCTTGTGAGTCAGCGTGTTCTGGATCACATGGTCGTGGAGCCGTGGCTCCGGCCGATATGGGGGAAGAAGCTGCCGGACTTGATCAGCCACTACTGGCGTATCGCGGCGAAGGCTGGCGGCGGCTGGGAGCGTGTCGGCTCCTTCCCTGGTGACGCGCAGGGCCAGATCGAGACGCTTTGGGTCGGTCAAGGAGATGATTGGGGGATCGGCGACATCTTCCCCTCACTGGCCGCGGTTCACGCCGTCAAGCCGGGAGGTTTTGCCCGGGTACAGTGGCCCGAGGTAGACAGTAGCGCTCCTTGGGATCGAAGGCTGTTCGTCAGTGCCGACGAAACTGCAAGGCGCACGGCCGCGGTGCTCCTGTTCTGGAGCCTGCGAACGGGAGTGTAAAACATGTCCAGATATCAGAATATCGTAGGCGGCTCTTGGGAACAATCGACTCTCTTCGCGGAGTCCGTTCCGCATCTTTTCCACTATGACATGACCTATCTGTGGGTCTTGGAGCAACAACCTGATCAGCGTCCTAAATCGTGGGCCTCGCGTATCGACGCCTGGCGGCTTTTGATACGCCTGTTCTTCCTCGATCAGGTGACCATCAAGGGCGAGGAATTGCGAGCTCCGTTGCTGGGGGTTGGCGAACGATTTGGGGTCAATCGGATCACGTGGCTGCGCAATCGCCAATCAAACCAGCCGATGGGTGTCCTTAGTCCGACAGTGATCGTTCGACCTTTGCCCGATTTCGAGGAAGGCGATCTCGAGCGGTGGAAGCTCGATCTCAAAGACAACGATGACGAGTTCCGCCACCTGATTTATGTGGCTATGAGGGATCTGCAAAGGGCGGCCGGTCTTGGGACGTTTGCCGTCCGGCTTGCCGAGATCATGCGCCGTGAGTTCACGGCGGCCGAATCGACAAGACGGCCTCCTGCTGGCCGCGCGGTTACGGTTCCCCTGCTTCGCCGTCTAACGTGGGAGCGTCGGGAAGGCGAAGGTGCTCCGCTTGCCAGCGTCGATCTGTCTGTCCGGTCCGGGGGCGCGGAGATTCCCGAGTTCATCCCCCGCTGCCGCGCCTGCGGCACGCTGCTGCTCGATGAGGCCTCCGCGCCGGCGATCGTGATTACCGATCCGGTGGTAAGGATCACCTGTTCAAACTCTGGCTGTTCGTCGCCTCAGCAGGAGCTGCATCTCGATCTCTTTGGAATCTGGCTGAAGAGCCACTCCACGGCCATCGTCTGGACCCCGGAGAGGGTGCCCCCGATGCCCGACCTCAAACTGCCGCCCAGCCCGCAAATTACCGGCAATGAGCTCCTGTACGAGTGGAATCTGGCCGCCATCGGTGGCGAGGATCGGCGACGCTTTCTCAGACTGCAGCTCGTTGACAGGCACGTGCAGCAGGTACCGCTCATGTCCATTTTCTTCGATCGGCTGCTGGTCCCCGGCAATCTCAAGGATTTCGAAGGACTTCCCCTTCTACCGGAATGGGTCGAGGCCGTGAGTCAGTCAATACCTCCCGAGATCCGGCCGTCGTCCGAGAGACAACAGGTGGAGTTTCGCAACTTGAAAATCCACGGATGGCCCGTGGCCTTCGAGAAATTTTATAAGGAGCTTAGCCTGCAACTGGAGCCTGGGGTTTCTCTGGGCCTCTTTCCAGACCCCTCGCTCGTGGGACCGAAGTGGAAATGGTTTCGATCGTTCGTTCATGGGCCGGCCCGGGAAGCAGTCGAACTGACCTCGATCGGCGGGACACCGCTTATCAAGAACGCGCTCTTTTCCCATGAAGGTGGCATGCCAGCTGCCCTCGGCCTGCGTTCCTCGGTTCAACGCTCCACGGGTGTCGCCTATGTTCCGAAGCGGCACGACCCCGATCTGACGTGGGGCGGAACCGCTACCGCCTCGATTGCCGTCGATTTCGGAACGACGAACACGATCGTCTACTACCAGCCAAAGGGCGGCCGGATCGTGGCCCGCGCCGCCACACATGGGCTCGACCCCCGGCGCTTCGCCGAACGAGTGCAGTGGCTGGCCCAGAACGATTCTTGGGCGAATGACGAGGTCATCGGCGGCTTCCTGCCCGGTCCTCGCTATCGCCCGAATGCCGTTGACCGCTACATCATCCCCTCGGAGGTCTGGCGCATAGGGCGGGACGGTATTCCCCTCATCCGCTGGAACAGCGTTCCTCCAGGAAGCGGCGCGCCAAGTATGACCGCGCAGTTCAAATGGGACTCGAAGGAGCTTGGTGAAGAAGGGAATGCACCAACTCGCCGGGCATACCTTCGCGAGGTACTTCTGCAGTCGCTTCCGGCGGTTCTCCAAGCCTTTGACCCGGTGCGGGTCGCCGCCGTCCGCGTCGGCACAGCCTACCCTCTGGCCTTCGAGCATCAGGCCCGGGTGGGCTTCCGTTCCGTACTTGATGAGGTCGCGAGGGAAGTCGCCGCGCTTACAGGATTGGAAGTGAACGCCGCCTTTTCGATCAACGAATCGAAAGCCTGCGTGAATGCTTTTGGATCTTTCAATCACGAAACCTTCCTCGTAGCGGACATGGGCGGCGGCACGCTCGACGTGGCTCTCTTTTCCGTTGATCCAGACGAAACGATCGCCATCCATCAGATGGGATCCCTTCGTTACGCCGGCGAGGATTGCGTCAAAGCGCTGAGTGAACAGACTCCGGACTCGAACGACGCCGAGCAGCGCCGGTCTGAGCTGCGCGACGCAATTGGCCGCGGCGAGAGCTCCAAGAAGTTCGGTAAACATTCCTCCGAGAAGATCGTGACTCAGTTTGCCACCATAGCCTTCGAGTTCCTCCGCACCATGGTCGCTGCGTATCGAAAGTCGAAGAGTGGTGCCGTTGGCAAGGGTCGCGCAGCTGCGAAGAGTCCTTCTGAAGGCAAAGGCGTGCCTCCAGAAGAGATCCGACTCGTACTGGTTGGCAATGGCTGGCACCTGATCGAGGCCTTCAGCGGCGAGACCGCCGATAAAGGTGCACGAAGGGTCTATAGCGACGTTTACGGAAGCATCGTGCGCGCGGTCGGTGATCCTATGCTCACGCTGTACGAAGAGCGCCCTTTGTCGGAGTTGCCCAGCTCGAAACATCTCGTGGTCATCGGCGCGTTGCAGAACGTCACGGATGAAAAAGCCCAGCTCGACGAGCTGACAGAGGAGCACGTCGCTCTGGCCAAGCTGCCGGCCGGACGCCCGATGGTTGTCGGCACGACATCCCTCGATTGGGCCTCTCTCGTGGGAGAGGGCATCGAGTTGCCCGGGAGGCTGGATTTAGCGTCGGTCTCTTCACTGCAGATTCTTGTGGAAAAGAAGAAGGCTCCGCCCGCGAACGACCCGGCCTGGGCGGTACGATTCGCTAACAGCGTGGGGACGGGAAAAGGCGGTGAACTGCCTTACCCGACGGATCCTGACCTTCTGCGTGAGCTGCGAAATGGAATCGGAGGCGAGCCGCCGAAAATGAGAAAGGGTCCGCTACAACTGATCCTGGAGCTGGAGTGGGCCGAAGCGCTGCAGAAACGCCGTGGGAGCGTGAAGTGAAGCGGATCGTCTTACCCATTGTCGTGCTCGTCGTTGTGGTGCTCATCGTTATTGCGCTCTTCAGCCGGCCACCGAAACCGCAGACACCGCCCGGCCGATCGATGGAAAGCGAGATCGTCTCGCTTGAACGGCCCGTTCTCTATTGCGCAGCCAAGCCGCTTCGAATGCCTCGGGGCAAGGTCCAGATTCTGGTCGACGGTTCAGGCTCCATGACCGGTGTTCGCTCGCCAGTGCTCCGATACGTACGTTGGGTCGAACAGGCCATCAGCAGGCTGCGGGATTCTGCCATCGGCATTGATGAGTTTCGGATCGCGCAGTTCGATCGGCGACGCGGAATTCTCCCTTCCGCAACTGTGGCCGGCTTCATGAGCGAGTTTCAGCCGCGCGGCCAGACGAATCTTCACGATGCCATCCGCTCTTCAGCGCAGTACGAGCTGACGTTCATCGTGACGGATGGAATTGCCGCCGCGGGAGCCGGAAGTGGCGACTGCGCCGCAGGCGTCGACGCAGCTTGTGTAGCTCGCGCGCTACAGGAGGCGATTCACGTCGAAGCCACTACCAGCGACGAGCCGAATCCAGGTATTTGGATGGTGCCGCTTTGGACGCGGCATCACGGACCTTTCTACACGGAGAAGGCCGTTCCAGTTGCCAGCTTCGACGTTCCAGAAAACCTGCAGCGACTTCACTCCGAGTTGAACGAGGACATCTCGATTCAGAATCCGCGCATGGACAGCGAGCAGAACCTGATGTTCGACTACAGCGGGCCGCGCGGGATTCTCATCATCGTCATCGCACATTCGGCCGATGTCGGACGTCAGGCGATTGCCTCTCTCCAGGAGCGCGCCGCGGAGAGCGACATCGCGATGATCGACTCGGTCCAGGCGACCGAGCGCGAAACGACCGCCATGCCGCCGATTGAGATCTACCCCGGATACCTCCCGCCCGTCGTTTGGGCGGATCTGGTGGAATCGGACGAATCACCGGCTCGGGGAACGATCGACACGGAGTTCCTAAACCATCGCCAGATCTCATTGGATTGCCCCCGGTCGTCGATGAACAGTGCGGATTTCTCGCTGTCGTCGAGACCCGTTCGAGCAACGGCGCGCTGCACCGCGATCTACCAACTACCCGCGTTCGAGCTCGGGTTCGTGGAAAAGGATAGCAGGGATGGTCGAAGCCTGGCCAGTTTCCTCACGAACTACAAACGCACCTCCAACAGTGACGGTGACCGGTTTACGCTCCATCTCCAATGTGGCGATCAGGAGGAGCGCCCTTGCTCTTCCAATCCACTTCGCGCGCAATGGTTGGCTCAGACTCGCTACGATCAATCCGGAGGAAAGGGGCAAGAGGGCTCGGGCGCTCAACATTTGATCGCGTCCCTGTCAACGACCGATCCTGTGGCTCAACCGCACCGGATCTTTGGCTTGGCGTCGCTCCTCTCCATTTTCTACGATGAAGTGAGCCGCGACCAAAGGCAGATCGTGCTGTCGGAGATTGAATTCTGTCATCGTTCGGCGGCGACGAAGTGAGTACATTCGGGCTTCTCGGGAAGCTTCTCCAGTCGTACGTGTTCGACGCCACGCTATTTGTCGTCGTGCACGTCGTTGTTTTGCTCTTTCTGTTCGCCTCCGTACGGAGGCTTCTCCACGAAACGAGATCTCTCTCCTCGTGGGAGCCGGGGCAAGCGGCGCGGGGGGCGGCGGCAACCATTCTTCAGAGCTTCAGCGAGGAGAGTGCACGCCTTGGAGCACGCGGGTTCGTGGTGCCGATGACCGACTACTCGGACCGCCTCGATGCGATCATCCAGAACCTCACTGAGGAAGTCAGCGAGCGTACGAATCTTCTGTTGGTTGTCGGCATCGGCGGCACCATCTTCGGGGTCTTCGAGTTCGCGGCTCGAGTCGTCGCGCTGCCTCCGGGCGACCGCGTGACGCTAATGGCCGCTGCGCTCTCCGAGAGCATCGCCAAGGCGTTCCCTGTTGGGTTCGTCGGACTCGCCTTGATGCTTTTGGCGCAGCTTGTCACGGCGCGTCCGATCGCGCGTATTCACGACGAGGCGACGAAGGCGACCACCCGTGCGCTCTTGAGGCGTGGAGAGGTCAGTCAAACGCTACCCGACGCGATCGCGGCCTCGGTCGGAGAAGCGATGGCTCCCCTCAGCTCTCTCGGCGAGACGGTATCGCATCACCTTCAGCCGGTCGTGGAGGCTCTGGGCCAACGCCTCGACGAATCGCTTTCCCTTGTGAAAGCCCAGTTCATCGGGATTGACCAGAGCACCGAAAGGTTCTCCGAGGCGACGGCCTCTCTCCAGGAGAGCGTTCGAACCCTCACTTCGACATCCTCCGACTTGGCGCGCCTCCTGGAATCCACGCCGGCGGTTCTCGCCGAGACCGCCAGCTTACAATCCTTACAACGGCAAGCGCTCGACCAGATCTCGTCGGCGTTCAGCCGCAACCTGCAGATGGCCGAAGAGCTGACAGTGTCTTTAAAGGGTATTAGCACTTCTGCAATGGCCCTTCCAGATGCGTTGATTCGTAAAACTTCTGAAGCCATCGAGCCGGCCTTTGCGAGAATGACCGGTGAAGCACTCGCGACGTGGGGGACCCTGTTGCAGTCCATGGCCACGGATCTGCAGACCGACTACACCTCGTTCGTGGGCAACACCCGCATCGAGATCGCCGCCATTCATGGGGAGATTCGTGCCGCCGCCACGGAGTGGCGGCGCCTGGCCGGCGAGAGCGAAGCCCTCCTTTCGGAGCCAATTCGCAACGCTGTGGGTGAGATCTCAAAGGCCTCTCTCCACGTACTCGGAATCACCGGCGACCTCGCCCAGTCGATGAGCACCGTCCAGAAAGGAATGACTGAGCTACCTGATCGGCTGGCCGCGAGCACGGCCGCAGCTGTTCAACCAGCATTCGAGCGCATGGCCGCTCAGTCCGTCGAAACCTGGCAGGGACTCGTCCGGACGGTAACGGTGGATCTTCAGCAGGAGTACGAAGCCTTTGTCAGGGGAACGAGGGCCGAGATCGACCATGTCAATGAAGGGTTACGTTCCGCGGCCGATGAATGGCAGCGACTTGCACGGAAAAGCGAGTCTCTTATCTCCGAGCCGCTACAGAAGGGTCTGGATGACATCTCAGCAGGCTCAGCTCGGGTTATGGAGTCGGCCGTTGGCCTGGCCGGCTCGATGACCACCTTGCAGGCAGAAATGGCGGGAATGCCCGAGCAGTTCCTCACGCAAACGGCTGCGGCCATCGTCCCTGCATTTGAGCGCGTTGCGGCCCAATCCGTAAGTACCTGGCAAGACCTGGTCCGCAGCGTGGCCGTGGAACTTCAGAACGACTATGCTACCTACGTCGCGAAAGCCACCGAAGAGATCGCGAAGGTCAACACTCAACTTGGCGACGCAGCGCGAGAATGGCAGCGGCTCGCGCAAAACAGCCAGGCATTGCTCGAGGAACCCATTCAGACAGCGATCAAGACCGCGCGGGAGGAGGCATCGACGATTCTGTCTGAGTTGGACAGCTTCGTTCGGGATCGGTATCCCGCGCTGAAAGCGGACATGGAGGCTCTTCGCGTTGAGGCCCAGAGTGCCACCGCGGCGGTCGCCGCAGTCGAGCAGCGAGTCCGTGCCGTTAACCTCCAACAGGCTACTGACTCGACTACTACGCCAGACCTGCTCCGTCAGATCCTCGGGGCGCTTCAACAGTCGGCGGCAGCCGGCACGCGGGCTAGATGGAACTGGCGCTCGATCCTACCGTGGAACTGGTTCCGAGACTGATGAGACGCAGCAATCCGTGGCCCGCCTTCGCTGACCTGTTCGCCGCGCTCATGATTGTCTCGTTCGGCGGGCTGATGCTGCTTTCAGCGTCCTATCAAAAGCGTGTGGAGCAAGAGGTGGTCGTATCTGAGCTACGCCGAGTAACGGACGAGATCCATCACAAGTTGCGCCTCGCCGTCGGTCGGCAACCGGGTCTCAAGTCGGTCATCCGTCCTTGTGGAGAAGATACGTGCGTTGACCTTTACATTCACTTTGCACGAAACGAGAACGTCATCGCTGTGTCTTCCGAACTTCAAGCCATTCGACAGCTTGGCCTGGACTTGAGGCGAGGACTTGACGAACTTGGAACTCTCGACCGACGTGATGTCGAGATTATCGTAGAGGGTCATGCGGATCGCTCGCAGGTCCTCCGGGTTCCCGATCGTGCGGCGTTTCTTTACAATTGGAATCTGAGCGCTCAACGGGCGTCGTCAGTTGTATATGAGTTCCGATCAACTGCACAACTCCAGGTTCCAGAGTATAAAATCGTCGCGATCGGCTACGCAGACTCACAGCCCTTATGCGTAGAGCTCACAGATCAATGCGAGGAGATGAACCGTCGTACCACATTGCGGCTTCGTGTCGACACATTGAGCGTGGAAAAGCGACTCCAACATCCGGTTTTAAAATAGCGAAGCCGTCCTGTTGAGCCGTCGCGGGCAGCGGAGCGATTGAACAAAAAGGATCAGGTGATGCAAAGGTGGCTCCAGAGCGCAAGTGGTTGCCAGCTACGCTCGGGATCGCGGTTGTTCTTGCTGTCGGGCCAGGCGACATTGCAGCTTCGACTGTCGTTCTGGAGCCAAGCCATAGCCGTCGCCCGATAGAGACACGATTACGATTCTCGACCGTGGTGGCACAGAGCGCCGAATCCGGCTTCAAGGGATACACGCTCCCGAGACGAGCCGATCGTTTGGTCGAAAGTCGAAGTACAATTTTCTTTCAATCGTTTTGGGACGCGCCGTACTAGTCGAGTAGGGGAAGCTCCATCGAGATAGCTGCATAGTTGGGAAGTGATCGGTATCGGGCAGGGATGCATGCCTCGCGCAACTGCAAGCTAGACCTAAAAGAAGCGAAGAGTGGTTTCGCCCATTAACGGGCTGAAGCATAGTTATTAAGTGTGACGATGTACGTAGCCCATAGTCAGCCGCGAGTGGCGGAGTGGTCGTCAG
>JBDTOZ010000824.1:0-2198 GCA_039932995.1 Acidobacteriota bacterium
TGTTGTAGCTCCACGTAAGCCGAACAGGTGCACCAACGTTTGCGTCGGGTACGACCAGCGTCGCCCGCAAGGGATCGCGGAGATTGAGGACCGCTGCGCCGGCCGAGGCGCAGCCGTCTTGCGTCACGGTCACGCGCGCGAGCGCGGATGAGGCTCCGCCGAAGCCGATGAGCACCGACGGCGTCCCGTCGCCCGAGAGAAGCACACCGCCTTCGACGGTCCATCGGTAGCTCGCTCCGGCAATCGGCTGCACCTGCGCCTCCGCGGTCCCGAAGCGGCAGGACATGAGCGGCACACGAACGGGGACCGTCGGCGCGCAGGTCGCAGCCACGGCAATGTGGAGAACGTGCAGTTCGTCCGTCTCGCGATCGTCGAGCGGCAGACGTTCGACCGCGATCACCGCTTCCGGCAGGGCAAGGTCCACGAGCTCGCGTGCATCGAACTCGAGATCGGTGTGCGTCCCGGGCAGCAGGACGCGAACCCCGCCGTGTGCGTTGATCTCCTGCGCGGCTGGACCTGCGTTGTACAGCCGGACAGTTTTCTGCGGCTGCTCCTCGGCTGCGCCCAGCCAAGCTGCCGAAAGCATCGCGACGGAAACCAGCGCGAGCGCCAGACTCCTCGCCGAGACGTGCGTGACGTTCATGCGCCCTCCCGATGGAGAACCACCGAGACAAAGCTTTGCTGTGGGGGAAGCCAGCCGAGAGCGAAGCCGTTGCCGCGGACTTCTAAGGCATCCTTCGGAAGGAACTGCGGGGGGCGGTTGATCGATCCTTCTTCCTGCGCCCAGAGAACGAACTGGCCGTCCATGTGGCGCACGGCGATGTCCTGCGCGGAAACGCGGTGGAAGCCGAGGATGCGGAACGTGAGCACTTCCCCCACCGGGTTCGTATACCGGAGCGTCCCGGTATGCGTCGTGCCGCTCCGCTGCAGTTCCATGCGGATGTTGCGGTAGAGACCGCGCTCGGCCTGACCCACATACACGCCCGCGTAGTCATCGCCTTTGCTGGTGAAGGTTCCGTCGCTGTTGCAGAGGGTGTTGAGCACATCTGCGTTCCCCGCAAAGAGCTGCCATGCGCCGGATGCGAGCTTGAGGGCGGTGAAGCTTCCGCTCACATCCTCCGCCCGGCCATCCCGCGGTTGCTCGATGCCGCTCCAGCTCACCAAGAACGAAGCCTCGACGCCGTTCGCACGTGCGGCAGGCGTTACCTCGTAGTCGCCGCCAACGCTCACGGACACCTTGAACTGCTGCGGGATCGAGCCATGCAAGAGCGTCACACCGTGTTCGATCACGGGCGTGGGAACAGGCCCGCCGGAGTTCACCGCACCCGCACCGCCGGCTTGCTCGCCCGAACACGCGGTGACGCCGATCCAGAGGAATGCGGCAAGCGCGACGCCGCACGCTGTCTTTACACCCGAGCTGCGCAAGCGCAGTGTTGAGCGTGCATCTCCCCCCTGTCTTGCGTGCGCGAGTTCACGAAAACGTGGATAAACGTGATGATCGGCGCTCCGAAAAACCACGGAGCACACCAATCAGCGATGCCTTTCGCACCGACTCTGCCCTTCTCCTTCATGACGAAGGAAGAGACCGAAACCTTCTTCGCGGCGATTCCTGCCGCGAAGATTCGCGACCGGCTGCTCTTCGACGTCATCTATCGGCACTCGCTCCGGCGCGGCGAAGCGACGCTCGTGCGTCTCGACCACATCAAGCGCGGGCGCACCCGGTGGGAGATCGGCATCACGCGCCTTAAGCGCGGGGTGTCGCGCTACTACCCCGTGTACCCGAGCACGAAGCGCTACCTGCGCGCGTTCCTGCAGCAGCGCGGCGACGACGACAACCCCTATCTCTTCCCGAGCCGCCAGCGCCCCGGCCAGCCTATCGCCGGCGCCACGATCTACGCGCTCTACCGGGGGTACGCCGAGGCCGCGGGCCTACCGCGGCACCTGTGCCATCCGCACACCCTCCGGCACTCCTCGCCGACGCACCAGCTGAACGCCGGCGCGGATCTCGTCGACGTGAAGGACGCGATGGGACACAAGAGCATCTCCTCGACGACCAAATACGCGCAAGTCACCGACAAGCGCCGGCAGCAGCACTACGAGCGCATGCGCGGCTCACGGGAGATCGCAACGACATGACCGGACTTCACGTTTATCCACGTTTTCGTGAACTCGCGCACGCAAGACAGGGGGGAGATGCA
>JBDTOZ010000825.1:0-8971 GCA_039932995.1 Acidobacteriota bacterium
TCGCGCAACGGAACGAAGCTCCGGGCATCTTGCCCGTTCACTCCACTCCGCTGGTCCAGGAGGGCGGATCGCTCGCGGGGAACGACTCAGCGATCGCTTGATCGATGCGATCGTCGTCGTCCAGAGGCGGCTCCGGGTCCCGGAGCGGATCGATGCGGCCACCGCGTTCCTTCTGCCAGTCTTTCTCGGGCGGTTCCACGGAAGCGAGGCGCTGCGGATCATGAGCCATCAGGGGTATGTTGCCACGGGGAGAAGGAACGATGGCCAAGAAACGGAGCATCAGCAGCATCACAGGATCCCTGGCCTCGGCCGTCACCCGTTGGTCGGGGAGCAGTTGGGGCTTCGGCATGGCTCTGACCACGATCGTCGTGTGGGGCCTCACCGGACCTCTCTTTCACTGGTCCGACACCTGGCAACTGGTCATCAACACCGGCACCACCATCGTGACGTTCCTCATGGTCTTCCTCATCCAGAGGACGCAGAACAAGGACGGCATGGCCATCCAGATGAAACTCAACGAGCTGGTGGCCGCGGTGGAGAGCGCCAGCAACCGTCTGATCGACGTCGAGGATCTCGATGAAGACGAGCTGGAGATCCTCCACAAGCATTACCAGAAGCTGGCGCAGATGGAGCGCTCGGAAGAACGCGTTTCCTCGTCGCACTCTTTGGTCAGTGCCGAGAGAAGACACGCCCGCAAGAAGCACCACCGCAGGTGAGACCGTTCATTTCGCGTTCGCGGCCGGTTTCGGCTTGGGCTTCGGCGTGAGGTCGCGGTAACCCTTCGGCAGGGAGAGCACGGACTCCGCCACCGGTTGCTCCGCGATCACGGTCACGGTGCGCTCCACGATCAGGGTGACGTTGCCGAGGGGGACCGTCGTGCGGTCGGCGAGCGGAAAGCCAGGAGCCTTGATGAGCGCCTCGTCGACAGCGCGGGTCATCGGGGCGAGAGGTGAGGAAGGCGCCTCGCTGGCCTGCATCATCCCGAAGAGCCCTCGCGGAATCGCCGGATGCTCTCCCATCCACAGCTCGCGGCGATACGTGCCGGACTCGATGAGCGAGCGCTCGGCCGTCACACCCTGCAGCGTGCGACGCTCTTGGGTCGCCGAGTACTTCACATTCGGATAGTGCGACGGCAGCGACTTCTCCCGGCCGGCCTCGTGCCGGGCCACCACGGTGGCCAATGATTCCGTACGGATGGTCTTTGCCACATCATCGACGAAGGTGATGGTCTTCGCCTCGAGGTCGTAGAGGCGCCACGTGTCCAACTCGCCGGTGTCTCGTGCGCGATCTCCGGAGATCACGATCCTGCGCTCGAAGGTCTTGTTTTCAGGCTGCACCGTGGTGCGCAGCGTGATCACGGTGGCCTTGACCTGCGGCCCGGCCACGACCGGTTTCGCGGCCGGCGCCGGCGACGGCTTGCACGCCAGGCAGAGCGCAATCAGCAGGGAGGACGCGAGGCGCTTCGTTGTCAGTTGGTCGAACGACATTCACACCACACGTGCCGGGCTACTCCTTCGCGTCATACCAGCTCTTTCCCCAATGCGCGTCGACCGCGAGAGGCACGGCCAGCGGAAAGATGTTCTCCATGGTCTCTTTCACGATTCCCGCCACGTCGGCCGCGCTCGCCTCCGGCGCCTCGATGACGATCTCGTCGTGCACGGTCAAGAGCATGCGCGCTCCCGCTCCGTCGCGGTTGAGGTTCTCCTCGAGCGCGATCATGGCCATCTTCAGAATGTCGGCCGCCGTGCCCTGGATCGGTGCGTTCGTGGCCATGCGCTCCGCGTTGCCGCGCACGGTGAACGACCGGTTGTGGATCTCGGGGATGTAACGCACGCGCCCGAACAGCGTGGTCACTTTCCCCGTCGAGCGCGCCTCGGCCAGCGTGCGGTCGAGGTACTCCTGGATCTTCGGATAACGCGAAAAGTACGCTTCGATCCAGTCCTTTGCCTGCTGACCGGAGATCCCCAGCTCGTTCGACAGCCGGAACGACGACATCCCGTAGAGCACCCCGAAGTTGATCGTCTTCGCGGCGCGCCTCTGTTCGACGGTCAGTTCGTCTTCCGGAATGCCGAACATCTTCGAAGCGGTGGCCCGGTGGATGTCCGCGCCGCGCTGGAAGGTCTCGATCAGCGACTGATCCTGGGAAATGTGCGCGAGGATGCGCAGCTCCACCTGCGAATAGTCCGCCGAAAGCAGGACGTATCCGGGGTCGGCGATGAAGGCCTTGCGGATCTCGCGGCCGGTCTGCGTGCGGATGGGGATGTTCTGCAGGTTCGGATCGGACGACGAGAGCCGCCCGGTCGCGGCGACGGCTTGATTGAACGTCGTGTGCACGCGGCCGTCGGCGGCCACCAGCAGCGGCAGCGCGTCGACATAGGTCCCTTTCAATTTGTGGAGCTCGCGATGCTGAAGAATGAGCTGCGGGACGACGAACCCGTGGGTGGCCAGTTCTTCCAGCACTTCCACACTGGTCGACCAGCTCTTGGTGGTCTTGGTCTTCTTGATGACCGGATAGTTGAGCTTCTCGAAGAGGATGTGCCCGAGCTGGAGGGGCGAGTTGATGTTGAACTCCGTCCCCGCCTCGGCATAGATCTGCGTCTCCAGGGCCGCGATCTGCGTTCCCATCGTGTTGGCCATGGAGCGCAGCAGGCCCGTGTCGACGCGGATCCCGCGCTCCTCCATCTTCGCCAGCACGGGGAAGAGCGGCATCTCGATGCGCGCGTAGATGTCGGGCAGCGCCGCGGACTCGGTCTGCTCGGGACGCAGCTCCGGCGCGAGCACGTCGCGCAGTGCCAGAATCACGTCCGGCTTCTCTCCGAGATACTGGAGGTACGCGCCCAAGGGAGAAGAGCCGATCTCGTGGTCGAGCGCGAAGAGCGGGGCCACTTTCTGGATGTCCTTGCGCGTGCCGATGTCGGTCTTCAGGCGGTCGCGGGCGATGTTGCCCAACGCATGGCTGGGCAGGCCGGGATTGATGACGTAGGACATCAGCATCACGTCTTCCCAGCGCGACGGCACAAACCACTGCGCCGCGTCCAGCCGCCGCGTCTGGGCCTTCGCGTCGTAGGTCACGAAGAGCCGGTCGCCGGCGAAGAACTCGCGCAACGCAGAGGTCAGTTCCGCCGTTCCGCCGAGGTCCGCGGAGACCGGAACGAGCAGCGCCTCGGAGAGCTTCGTGGAGAGCGCAACCGCCATGGGCATGTCGAAGCCGTCCGGGGTGACCGGTTCCACCCAGACGGAGATCGGGTCTGTCCCCGCCGCGAACGTACGGATGTCCTCAGCGGTCGCGGCGATGCGGTAATCCTTGGGAACCGCCGGAGCGTCGGGGAGAAACTCCTGCATCAGCGAGGCGAACTCGAGCCGCGAGAAAACGTCGTGCAGCTTCGCGCGATCGGGCTCCGTCCGGCGGAGTGCCTCGAAATCGACCGTCAACTCGAGGTCGCACTTGATCCGCGCCAGCTCTTTCGAGAGATAGGCCTTGTCCTTGTTGTCCTCGAGCGTCTTCCGCTGCGCCGCTTTCTTGATCTCGTCGAGATGCTCGTAGACGCCGTCCAGGGAGCCGAACTGCTCGATGAGCGACTTGGCCCCCTTCTCCCCGATCCCCGGGACTCCGGGGATGTTGTCGATGGCGTCGCCCCAGATGGCCATGACGTCGACGACCTTCTCCGGCGGAAGTCCGAACGCCTCGGTCACGCCTTTGGCGTCGTACATGACTTCGCGTCCCGTGTGATAGAGGCGGATGCCCCCCCCGACGAGCTGGAAAAAATCCTTGTCGCTGGTGGCGATGACCACTTCGTAGCCGCGGTCTCGCGCCGCGCAGGCCAGCGAGCCGATGAAGTCGTCGGCCTCCCACTCGACGGATCGGATGACCGGGATGCGGAAGCCCTCCTCGAGGACCTCGTAGACCAGTGGAATCTGCACCGACAGGTCGTCCGGCATCGGTTTGCGGTCTTTCTTGTAGTCGGCGAACTGGCTGGTGCGCGCCGTCTCTCTCCCCTCGTCGAATGCGACGGCGATGCACTCCGGCTCATGGTCCTTGAGCAGCTTCCGCAGCATCTGCACGAATCCATACACGGCGTTCGTGGCCATCCCCGCCGAGTTCGTCAAGTTGCGGATGGCGTAGTACGAACGGTAGACGTTGTTCGAGCCGTCGATGATGAACAACGTGGGAGGGCGTTTCTTGGAAGGCATCGCGGGCGGATTATAGGAGGAGGCGTGCGGCCCGGCCTCAGTACCCGGAAGGAAAGGACTGAGCGATTGGGGGCGCGGGCATTCTGCCCGTCGCCGCTCCGGGCAGGATGCCCGGAGCCCCATTGTTCGCGTTCACGGCCCCGCGGGGTGTCCTGGTTTGACTCGGACGCTATGACGAACCCCCCTGAAACCACTAACGGACCCTTTCGGGTCCGTTGTGGTTACATCAGGCTGGACTGCTGCGACTATGTTGGTGGGGTTCAAGGAAGCTAAGTGAGTAATCGTCCAAAATCGGTCCAATAGTCAAGGAGGGAGCCCGCAGCAGCCACTTGGCGCAGGCAAGTCGGAAGGGACCCGCGCAAGCGTGGTTTCGAGGTCCATTTCGAAACCTGTTTCATCGTGCTCTCCCCTAGTGCGAAGGGCGGGCCAACTTCGCCACCGGCGTCTTGACGTCAGGAAGTAAGGCCGTCCCTTCACCCGCACGTATCCCGAAGTTCTTGAAAAATCATCACATCGCCGCGTGAGTCCTCGAAGCTGAGAGTAGAACTCGTCACCCAAATCGGGGGGAAACTTTTTCCTTCGCTGGCCAGCAGGTTGCAATTCTGACCGTCGGCATGATGAAGACCTGGACCCTCGCCGCCGCTCTGTTCGCCATCGCACTGCCTCTCTCCGCCCAGAATTGGAGCATCGGGGTGGGCAGCGGCGCCTTCATCTTCGACGACTTCGTGGAGCGGCGGATGCGCGCCGCCGCCGGCGGCGAGCCATCGGACTCGACGACGCTCGTCCTCACCGCCAAGACCCGGGCAGGCTTCTCGGCCGATCTCCAGCGCGAGCTGAGTCCGCGGTGGGCGTTCCGGCTCGAGGGGACCTTCACCAGCGCGCCGCTCGCGGTGGGTGAGCAGGGCAGCGACGATTCCGTGGCCATTCAAGCCGGAGACATGGACGTCACCACGTTCACGGTTCCCCTCGTCTTCCGGATCAATCCCCGCGGAGCACTCCGCTTCCATCTCATGGCCGGCCCCGCTTACGCGATCTACCGCATCCAGGGCACGGCCAACCTGTCCGGCATCGTGCCCATCGATGAGACGCGCTCCCGCGTTGGAGTCATCGCCGGCGCCGGCGCTGCGTGGTGGCTCAGCGACCGCTTCGCGCTGGAGGCCAACGCCTCCGACATCGCCACCGCCTCACCCTTTGAACGGGAAGACTTCCCCGACGTCCCCGGCTTCAAGATCCCCAGACCGCACAACGTCCACACCACGCTCGGCGCCCGTTGGCGCTTCTGACCCGACAGACCGGCAGTCCAAAGAGAACGTTCTCAGGAAGCGGCGAGCGAATTCAGATCCCGGAGCAACTCTTCCAGAGGAATGCGGTATCCCTCGGCCACCTGCTGGAGCGTCTCTTCCTCGGAGCGGCCACATCCCGTGCAACCGCCAAGGTGATACGCGGCGAAGACCCAGCGCGCCTTCGGATGCTGGCGGAGTGCCTCCGCGACGACGGTGGCCGGAGTAAACATCGACCCGCGCATTCTACCGATAGAATGCCCTCCATGAAGGTGCACCTGCTTTTCTTTGCCGTGCTGCGCGACATGACGGGCACGGGTCAGAAAGATCTGGTACTCGAGGCCGGCACCACGGCCCGCCAGGTCTGGCAGTCGCTCCGCGCTCAGTATGGACAGCTCGCGGCGTTCACTCAACCGCCGATGGTCGCCATCAACGAATCCTACGCGGCGCCGGACACGGTGCTTCGCGACGGCGACCAGCTGGCCTTCATCCCTCCCGTGGCGGGAGGTTGATTCCGTGACTTACCTCACGGACGATCCCATCGACGCCGCGGCTCTGGTGCGCACGGTCATGCGTCCCACGGACGGCGCCTACGTGCTCTTCGAGGGTGTGGTGCGCAACCATCACGAAGGCAAGGCCGTCGAGTCGATCTTCTACGATGCCTACCGTCCGATGGCCGAGAAGGAAATCGATGCGATCGTCCGTCACCTCGAGGCGCTCTATCCCGCGGCCGCCCTGACCGTCGTCCACCGCCTCGGGCGCCTGATCGTCGGCGACTCTTCCATCGCCATCGTGGCCGCGGCTCCGCACCGCGCGGAGGCTTTCGAGGCCTGCCGCAACATGATCGATCTCATCAAGGAAAAGGTTCCGATCTGGAAGAAAGAGCGGGGACCGGACGGTGAGGAATGGGTGGGATGGCAGGGACAATGTTGAACGAAGTGCCGGCCCTCCCCGCCGCAAGCGCGATCATCCTGCGGGACGATCCCTTCGAAGTGCTGATGCTGCGCCGCCCCGAGTCGGCCTCGTTCGTCCCCAATGCGTGGGTGTTTCCCGGCGGCATGACCGAAGAGGTCGACCGCGAGCTCACCGCTTCGGCGCTCGACGCCATGAAGATCACCGCCGCGCGCGAGACCTTCGAGGAAACCGGCGTGTGGCTCGGCGCTCCGCTTGGCGATGCCGAGGAGAGTCGCGCGCGGCTTTCCGCGGGAACGCTCTCCCTTCGGGAGTTGCTGGCGGAAAATCCTCTCGACCTCGACAGCCTGGTCTACACCGCCCACTGGATCACCCCGGTGGGGATCCCGAAACGGTTCGACACTTACTTTTTTCTGGCGACCGTGACGCGCGACGTCGTGGCGCGGGCGGAACTGCGGGAAGCGGCCGAAGTGCGGTGGATCCATCCGGCGGAAGCCCTGGACCGCCACGCCGCCAAGGAGATGCAGATGGTCTTCCCCACCCTGCGCAGCCTGGAGGCGCTGGCGGGATTCGACCATGCCCGCGATCTGATGGAATCACGCCGTGGAGCGACGATTGAAGCGATCTTGCCTGTGCTGGTGAACGGAAAGCCGACTTTGGGGCGGTGACGGTTGGCGGTTGGCGGTTGGCGGTTGGCGGTTGGCGGAGGAGTGAGCGGGTTGCAGTGGCAGTCTGCAGGTGGCCACGATGACGATAGAACCAAAGCACGTTCCCACTTCAACGCCGCTGACGGGTTCCGACCCGCAGCCGGATCGATCTCCCGCCAACCGTCAACCGCCAACCGCCAACCGATCATGAACATCCGCTCTCTCACCGCTCCCAACCCCGGACCCTTCACGCTCGACGGAACGCGGACCTATCTCCTCGGCGAGACGGCCGTGCTGGATCCCGGCCCGTCCATCGCTTCGCACATCGAGGCCATCCGCAAAGCGATGCCGCGGCTCGACACCATTCTGATCACCCACCGGCACGGCGATCATGCCCCCGCGGCAGTGCCTCTGAAGGAGGCCACCGGCGCGCGCGTCATCGCACCGCGGGATGTGCTGGACGACTCCTTCGTCGATCTCCGCGTGTCGGGCGGCGAGGTGCTCTCCGTCGACGGACTGGACCTCGAGGTCCTGGCCACACCGGGACACACGCGCGAGCACGTCTGCTATCTCACCGCCGGCGGCGATCTCTTCACCGGAGACACCGTTCTCGGCGCCGGGACCACGGCCATCTTTCCGCCGGACGGACACATGGGAGACTACTTCCGTTCGTTGCGACTGCTCCGCGACCGCCGGCCGCGGCGCATCTATCCCGCGCACGGACCCACGCGCGACGACGCGGTGGCCCTCCTCGATCAATACATCGCGCATCGCCTCGAACGCGAACGACAGGTCCTCGATGCCGTCGAGGACGGCGCAACCAGGATCGCGGACATGCGCGCGCGGATCTACCCCGACCTCGACCCGCGCCTCTACCCGGCCGCGGAAATCCAGCTCCAGGCCCATCTCATCAAGCTCATCGAAGAGGGCCGCGCGCCCGGCTCCCTGCTGGAGTGAGCGTTCCCGCACGCTGCCCCAAGCCCTTGGCCCATAGAATGTGCGCGACATGAAACACAAAGACTTCCTCGAAGTACACGACTACACCGCGGACGAGGTGCTGGAGCTCTTCCGTCTGGCCAGTGACATGAAGAAGAACCGCGGCAAGTACGCCACCGCTCTCCAGGGGCAGACCCTGGCCATGATCTTCGAGAAGTCGTCGACGCGCACGCGGGTCTCTTTCGAAGTGGGCATGTACCAGCTCGGCGGACACGCGCTCTTCCTCTCGTCGCGTGACATCCAGATCGGGCGCGGCGAGCCGATCTCGGATACGGCTCAGGTGCTCTCGCGCTACGTCGACGGGATCATGGCACGCACCTTCGCGCATAAGACCATCACCGATCTGGCCCAGTACGCCACCGTGCCGGTCATCAACGGCCTGAGCGATCTGTCCCATCCCTGCCAGTCGATGACGGACTACTTCACGGCCTGGGAAAAATTCGGCGGCGCTCTGAAGGGCCGCAAGCTGGCCTATGTCGGCGATGGCAACAACATGGCTCACTCGCTGCTCGTGGCCGCTCCCAAAGTGGGGATGGACGTGGCCGTGGCCACGCCGGCGGACTACGCGCCGAATCCCGAAGTGGTCGCGCAGGCGCAGGAAGCGGCACGCGCTGCCGGCACGAAGGTCATCCTCACCCAATCGATGGACGAGGCCGTCCGCGATGCCGACGTGGTGACCACCGACGTCTGGGCTTCGATGGGACAGGAAGAGGAAGCCGAGCAACGCCAACGCGACTTCGCGGGCTGGAAGGTCGACGAACGCCTGATGTCCCTCGCGAAAAAAGAGGCCATCTTCATGCATTGCCTTCCCGCGCATCGCGGGGAGGAAGTGAGCGGGTCCGTCATCGACAGCCCCCGCTCGGTGATCTTCGACGAAGCCGAGAACCGCCTGCACGTGCAGAAGGCGATTCTGTATACGCTGATGAAGAAGTAAGTTGGTTGGCG